>DATMMH010000514.1:0-18783 GCA_035569855.1 Candidatus Dormiibacterota bacterium | reverse complement strand
GGGCCTTGCCGCCCGCCTCGGTGGACATCCAGGACTCCAAGTACGTCCCGCAGGCACTCACCGTCGCTCCGGGCACGACCGTCCGGTGGATCAACCGAGACGAGGAGACCCACACCGTCACCTCGGCGACGGGACTCTTCGGATCCGCGGGGCTCGACCTCGGGGAAGCGTATAGCTACACCTTCACGGCGCCGGGTGTGTACCCCTACACCTGCGACCTGCATGCGTTCATGCAGGGGACGATCGTCGTCAAATAGTCACCGGAACAGGAGGACCACATGGATCGCATGAATCGTCGCGGCTTTCTCGAGTGCATGGCCTGGGTGGGGACGGGCGTGGTGTGGACGGCCACGGGAGGGATCCTCTCCTCGCGGGTGCTGCCGGCCGCCGCGGCCGAGCTCACCGGAGGGAGCTTCAGTTTCGTGCAGATCAGTGACAGCCACGTCGGCTTCAAGGGCCAGGCCAACCCGGACGCCGCCGTGACGCTCCAGCAGGTCGTGGGAAAGATCAACGCCCTGCCGACGCCGCCGGCCTTCGTCATTCACACGGGGGATCTGACCCATGGTCAGAAGGCGGGCGCCTTTGACACGGTGGCGGAGATCCTCAAAGGGGCTAAGACCGACAAGGTCCTCTACATCCCCGGCGAGCACGACGTCTTTGTCGATGGCGGCAAGGAATTCCTCGGTCGCTACGCCAAGGGGGGCCCGGGGTGGCAAAGCTTCGACTACCAGGGCGTGCACTTCGTTGGCCTCGTCAACGTCCTGAAGTACAAGGGCGAACACCTGGGGGCACTCGGCGGCGAGCAGATCGCGTGGCTGAAGCAAGATCTCGCCGGGCTGTCGAACAGCACGCCCGTCGTCGTCTACGCCCACGTCCCATTGTGGGCGGTCTTTCCGGCGTGGGGCTGGGTCACCGAGGACGCCGAGCAGGCCTTGGCGCTCCTGACGCGGTTCGGGTCCGTGACCGTGCTCAACGGGCACATCCATCAGGCGCTCCAGAAGGTCGAGGGCAACGTGACCTTCCACACCGCGATGTCCACGGCCTTTCCGCAGCCGGCCCCTGGGGTGGGCCCGGGCCCGGGCCCGATGAAGATCTCGGAGGAGCAGGCGCGCCCCATGCTGGGCATGCGGGAAGTGCGCTACGTCCTCGGCACCACGCCGCTGGCGGTGATCGATTCGACGCTCGCCTGAGCCGCAGAGCCCCCGGGACCTGGCCTCCCGGCAGAACCGCTCGGAGGCTGGGTCGTTGCGGTGGCCCTATGAAGGGGTGACCCGAGGGCGATGACCGGCCCTTACTCGATCTTGTTCTTGACCGCCGGGATGCTCTTGAGAAACTGCGCGATGGATCGAAGGTCGGCCTGCGTGAGGTCCTTGTAGCCGGCCAACGTTCCCTGGATGTTCTCGCCCATCAGCCCCCCGGCCACATCGCCATCGCGCCGGTTGCCCGTTCCGAGGTAGATGACGATCTGCTCCTCGGTCCAGTCGCCGATCCCCGTGCCCTTGTCGGGGGTGATATTGGGCGCCGCCTGGCCCTCGGGACCGGTTTTCTTGGGGTTGCCCGCGAGGAAGCGCGCGGTGTCCACCGCCATGGTCAGGGCGGAGCGCGGCGTATGACACTCGCCGCAGTGGCCAACGGCCCGCACCAGATACTCGCCGCGCGGCAGGCCCGACACGGGTGCGACCGGCGGCGGCGTCTCCATGGACGCAAAGGTGGAGAGCCAGACCGGCAGGAACACGCGCTCGAACATGGGCACGATGATCTTCTTCGGCGTATTGGGGCGATGCGCCGGCGGGACCGTCCGGAGGAACGCCACCAGGGCCTTCAGGTCCTCCTCGGCCATGCCGTTGAACGATGTGAACGGGTGCACGGGCAGGATCCGCTCGCCATTGGGTCGCCGGCCCGATCGGATCGCCGTGATGATCTGCTCGTCTGTCCAGCCGCCGATCCCGGTCTCGCGGTCCGGCGTGATATTGGCCGCATACACCGTCCCGAAGGGCCCCTCGAACTTCTTGCCGCCCGCGTTCGCCGCCCCCTTGGGCTCGGTATGACAGCCGCAGCCGGCGGCGGCGCCGAAGATGTACTTGCCCCGCGCGACATCGACGGGACCCGCGGCCCCGGCGATGCCGGCGGAGAAGGCCACAAGACAGGTCACCAGGAGGAACTGACGCATGGCGCCCATGTTAACGCCGTTCCTGCCGGATGGTTCCATGCAGGCTCGTGTTTCACGCGTGCACGACGCGCTTCGCTAGTCCAGCCAGTCTTCCTCTTTGAGCTTGCGCGGCAGGTAGGTCTTGGTGAGGTAGCGGAAGTCCTTGTTGGCGAGCGCGTCGAGCTCGTACTTGAGGCCGCTGCCGAGCATCCGCTTGATCTCCTCCTGCCACGGCTTCTTCTGGAGCCAGCGGTACTTGAGCAGCTCCTTGGCACGGCTGATGTCCTTGTCATTGAGCTTGATGCCCACGTTGCGCGGCAAGCCGTAGCGGTCGGGGTCGGCGCTGGAGAGGCCGATGAACTTGGCCTTGGGGATGGCCATCCGCTCGCTCTCGAACGCGAGGTTGATCGAGCCCTGCTTGACCACCGAGTAGATGTAGTAGCCCCACGGATCGTTGTCCACGAGGACGTAGACCGGGATCTTGTATTCCTCGTGCAGCCGCCGCGCGAGGCGGCGGACGCCGCGGGGCGGCTGGCCGTTGCCGGTGAGGAGGACGCAGTTGTAGCGGCGCCAGAACTTGTCCTCCGACAGGCGGTTCCACTGGGTGCCCTTCTCGACCAGCAAGACGAAGTCGGCGGTGCACCGGCGGATCTCGATGTACTCGGGCTCGACGATGGAGGGGACCGAGTAGCCGCCCTTGCCCAGGCGGGCGCAGTCCACCCGGTCGCCGTCGTCGGCGAGCACGAGCGGTCCCACCACGCTGCCCGCGTTCTCGGCCCGCACGTGCAGCTCCTCGCGCAGGGCGGCCAGCGTGACCTCGAGGTCCTCGATGAGCGGGTCCGACTCGTTCTGGTTGTCGAAGGTGTTCTCGTGCGAGCCCGTCATCGTGTGCTTGGTGCGGTAGTAGATCTCGCGGAGCGATGTCGTGAGATTCGCCCGCTGCAGCTCGCTCAGCGCATCGGCCACCAGCACGGTCTGCATGAACTTCTTCGCCATGCCCACGTTGAAGAACGTGCGCGCCTGTTTCCGCTTGCCCAGCTCGATGATGCCGCGCTTCTCGTTGAAGTTGACGTTGGCGAGGCTGCGCACCGGGATCGCCAGCGTGGGGTCCTTGCTCTTCTCGGCGGCGGTGATCACGAGATCGGCCACGCTCACCAGCTTCTTCTCGACGGGTCCGGCCTTGGTGGCCTTCGCTTTCGCCATGGCTCGGTCCTATCGGCCTCTACGCTTCGGGCTCGCCGCGGTCTTCTTCGCGGTGGCCTTCCTGGACGGCCGATGCGCCGGCTTGCCGTGACCGGACCGCGCCGGCTGGGTCTTGGTCTTGACCTTGATCGGGCGGGCGGGTTTCGCGGTGCCCTTTCGCCGCGCCGTCGGCGCGAGTGCCGGAGGGCTCGCCTCGACCTTCTCCGTCGCCGCGCCCGCGGTCGGCGCGCCGGGCAGGACCGGCGCTTCCCCTTCGGGGCCGTCGGGCGTGACGATGATCGAATGCGGGAGGCCTTCGGGTCCGCTATTGCGGCCCAGGATCTCGTCGGTGCGGGTGCCCCCGGTCCGCTTCAGCGCGATCCTCTGCAGCTGGGTCTTGAGCTTCTCCTTCGGCAGCCGGCCGCCCTTCAGCCGGGCGCAGGCCTCGACGACCTCCTCGATGTAGAGATCGAAGATGTTGCGCCGGCGGAACTCGCTCTTGGCCCGCTCGCGCCGCCGCAGGAACACGCCGAGGCGGCGCCCGCACTCCTGGAGCGCGAGCTTGATCTCCTTCCGGATCTCGTCGTAGTCGGCGATCGCCTCCTTGGACTCGCTGGTGAACGGTACCCAGACCGAGGCCATGTGGACGAACACCACCATCGGGCCGGCGGGAAGCGCGCCCCGGGACTGGGCGATGCCGTAGTTGCGCCACGCGGTCTCGAGCGCGGCCTTGAACGTCGCACAGGCCGACTGCTGGTAGAGGAGCGGGACGCGGTTGGCGTACCGAATGACGCGCGCCAGCTCGTCGTCGTCCTCCCGCTGCTCGCCCTCGGCGAGGGGGACCGCCGGCGCGTCTGGCGCGGCCGCCGCCTGATCCGGGCTCTTCCCGTACGCCAGGCCCGCTTCGATGATGAACGGGTTGCCCCGGTAGACGGCGGGCGGCCGGGTCACCGCGGTGTAGAACTCACCCTTGATCTGCTTGTAGAGCCCGTGGAGGATCGCGGTCTCGCCGATGGGCGAGATGCAGTTCGACGGCGGCGCCATGATCTTGGTCGCCTGGATGGCCTTGTAGAGCGCCTCGGCGGCCGCACCGTGGACGTTGCGTGGCCGGGCGTCCGGCGACAGCTTGGCGGTCCGGCAGATCTCCTGGGCGACGGGCGAGGAGACCCGGCTGAAGTCGCCGGCGAGGAACCCCGCGAGCGAGTGGCCCCGGGTGTCGTGGAGCATCCGCAGCAAAATACCGAACTCGATCCCGTAGGGATGTGGCTTGATCTCGCGGGGCTGGGGCGGCAGCTCGGTGATCGTCCGCGGATACTCCCGGGTCTCTCCCTCCGGCGTGCGGTAGACCAGCTTCACGTGGGGATTGGCGATCGCGACCTGCTCGAGAAACTCGTCCACCGAGGCGCGGCCCTTCTGATAGCGCCCCTCGATCTCGAGCGTCACCTGCGTCCCGCGCGGGTGCTCCCAGTCGATCTTCTTGCTCTCGAAGATCCGGGGCTCGTTCTTCTTGGTGTCGATCTGCACCTCGAAGTAGTGGGCCGCGGCCCGCGCGCCGGTACGCGAGATGATCTGCACCGGCTTGCCGGTCGTGAGCTGGGCGTACATGCCGGCGGCGGAGATGCCGATCCCTTGCTGGCCGCGGCTCATGCGCAGGCGATGAAACTTCGAGCCGTAGAGGAGCTTGGCGAAGATCGGCGGGATCTGCTGGCGGACGATGCCGGGGCCGTTGTCTGTGACCGTGACGCGGAAGCGCGTCGCCTGGCTGGCCGGGAGGGGCGCGTCTCCGTTGGCCGCGGCGACCTCGAGGGCGACGACGACCTCGGGGAGGATGCCCGCTTCCTCGGACGCGTCGAGGGCGTTGTCGACCGCCTCCTTGACGCAGGTGAGGAGGGCCTTTCTCGGATTGTCGAAGCCGAGCAGGTGGCGATTCTTGGTAAAGAACTCGGAAACCGAGATCTCCCGCTGGCGGGCGCCCATCTCGGTGGCGGAGACGGTGGTCTTCGGCTCGGCGGGCGGGACCGGTCTCGAGCTCGGGGCCAGCGCGGTGGGCATCGTCTTCCTTGATATCAAACCCCTGCTCGTGGGCACTCCTTTATAAGTACCAGGGCGCTGCGCATTACTTTGCAGGGTATTCTCTCGCAGCCCGCGCCGCTCGTCCCCACCATGTAAAGTTGACACGACGGCCCTGGCAGCCGGCTGACACGGTCCCGTTGGTCAGCCGTCGGCTAACGCGCGATGCCGGCACATTGGCCAGGTCGTTTTCGAGGGGCCGCTGGCATCGCTGCGTGATTCCCCCAGGTGAGACGGGAATGGCTCGACGTCGCGTGAAGCCGACGCCCCAAGCGCGGCCTACGCGGCGAATTCCTCCCAGGTCGCCACGCGGCGCCCCTGCCAGGTCGGCCCCTCGCGGACGAATCGCCACTCCGGGTTCCGCGCGACGTCGCGAAGTGCCGCGCACACCTGGTGAAACGTCGGGATCGCGTCGTCGGCGCACTCGAAGTAGGTGAGGAAGTCGTACTGGCCGGGCGGCGCGGGCTGGTCCAGGCTCTTGTAGGTGCGACGGAGCAGGCAGGCGATGCCCGCCTCGGTGGCGAGGGCGTGGCCCTCGTTGAGCATCTTCCCCGCGTCGTCGTACCGCGGCAGGAAGTAGGTGTGGCGCTCCATCCAGTCCTTGTGCCACCAGTCGGCCGTCTTGCTGAGCGGCACGAAGAAGGCGTTCGGCATGGCCCCACCGGGTTGCTGCACGACCTGGCGTCCGTAGGCCCAGTTGTTCATCGCGGCGCCGGTATAGCTGCGCGGGCGGATGACCCCGCGCAGGACCTTCACTCGCGCGGCCGGCGCGAGCAGCCGGTCGACCTCGTCGCAGAAGCGGGTCACCGCCTCCGGGCGCTTGGAGCAGACGTGGATGAGCCCGCGGGCCTGCAGCACGTCGTCGTCCGTGATGTCGGCCGCGGTGGCGCTCCGGCGCCGGATGAAGGCGTAGGACTCGCGCGTAGCGGGCTCGGCCGCCGCGAACTCGTTGAGCAGCTCGAGCTGCTCGGCGAGCCCGGTGATGCCGGCGCCCGCTCGCCGCAGGGCGCCACCCTCCGCCGCGCCCAGACAGAGGTACGCCCCGTGTCCCAGAATCTCACTCGCCAGGAATTCGTCGTTGGCCATGGCCCGCTCCTCCTATTTCCCGCGAGAGTAGGGCCGGCGCGGCGGCGGGTCCAATGCATAGAGCAGCGGGCCGCTATCAGCGATCGTGATGGCGAGCGGGCCGGGGCTCACGCGGGAGCGGGCGGCCAGGGGATCTTCATCGCGTCGAGCCGCCGCAGCCGATCCTGGCCGAGCGCGCGGTCCCACAGATCCGCGAGCTGCTCCGGCGTCCACGCTCCGGGCGTGCTCGCGGTGCGGAGCGGGGCGGGGTGCGAGAACACGGTCACCTCGCTGCCGCGCACGCCGATCACCTGGCCCGTGATGTGGCGGGCCCGGTCGCTGGCCAGGAAGGTGGCGACCGGCGCGATGGCCTCGGGCGGAGTCGCGGTGGCCGCGCCCCGCCGCTCACCGGGCAAGCGCTGGGTCATGCGGGTGTCGGCGGTAGGGGAGATCGCGTTGCAGCGCACGCCGTACTTGGCCATCGCCAGCGCGGTCGAGCGCGTGAGGCCCACGATGCCTTCCTTGGCCGCGGAATAGTTGGGCTGACCCGGGCTGCCCTCGAGGCCCGCCGTCGAGGTGAAGGTGATGATGCTGCCCGCCTTCCGCTCGCGCATGTGGCGGGTCGCCGGTTGCATGACCGTGAAGTGACCCTTCAGGTGCACCGCGATGACCGCGTCCCACTCCTCCTCGCTCATGTTGAAGATCATGCGCTCGCGCAGGATGCCCGCGCAGCAGACCAGCACGTGCAGGTCGCCGAAGCGCGACAGCGCCAGGTCGACCACCGCGCGGCCGCCCACCATGGTGGCCACGCTGTCCGGCGCCGCCACCGCCTGCCCACCCGCCTTGGTGATCTCGGCGACCACGTGGTTGGCGGGCTCGCTGGAGGGATCCATCCCGTCCACGCTGACCCCGTAGTCGTTCACCACCACCCTGGCGCCGGCCGCGGCCAGGCCGAGCGAGACCGCGCGCCCGATTCCGGTGCCCCCGCCGGTCACCACCGCCACCTTGCCCTCGAGCAGTCCCATTGCGTCCCTCCTTGCGCTGCCGTATCGTCGGCGCGTCACGTCGACCGGCGCCGATCCTGCGCGACCGGGACCGTGCAGTCAAGCGCATCCGAGCGCACCGCCGACGAGGGAGCGACCCAGGGCATGATCAAGCGCGTCTCGTTGCTGACGCGTCGGACCGGGATGACCCGCGAGCAGTTCACGCGGCACTGGCTCGAGGTGCACGCCCCGCTCGCCCACGCCGTCCCGGGCTTGCGCCGCTACGTGCAGTCGCACGTCGTCGAGGAGTACCGCCGCCCCGACATCCCGACGTCGGCCATCGAGGTGGACGGGATCGCCGAGCTGTGGTTCGAGAGCCGGGTCGCCATGGAGCGCGCCCTCGCCTCGCCGGAGATGGCCGCCCTGCACGCCGACGGCGCGCTCTTCATCGGGTCCAACAAGACGTTCGTCGTCGAGGAGAAGGTGATCATCCCGGGGCCGGTCGCCCAGCCTTGACCGGATTTGCGAGTTGCCCTACCGTGGAACCTGTCGAGGCGCCGGCCGGGGTCGTCCCGGCCGGGGCCGGGTAATCTCCCCCGCTCAGGAGGAATCATGAAGATGACGCGCGTCGTGCTGACCCTGGTCCTGGTGGCGGCCGTCTGCCTGTCGGTACCGGCCTCCACCTCCATCGCTCAGGAAGTGCTCACCAATGACTCGGTGATCCAGATGATCAAGGCCGGGCTGCCCGAGGCGGTCATCATCGGCAAGATCAAGTCGACCGCGAGCAAGTTCGATCTCAAGACCGATTCGCTGGTGGGCCTCAAGAAGGCCGGGGTCTCCGACAAGGTGCTGGAGGCCATGGTGGCGGCGGGTTCCGGCTCCGCACCCACGACCGGCGCGACGCCGGCTCCGCCCGCGCCGGCGATGGCGGCCGGGGCGCTCAAGAACCAGGACGTGATCTACCAGCTCGTCGGCGGCAAGTACGTCGAGATGTTCGCGACGTCGGCCAATCTCGAGACCAACATGGCGTTCTTCCAGAGCAAGAGCGAGGTCGTGCTGGACGGGCGGAAGGCGCAGTACCGGACCACCGACAAGCAGCCGGTATTTCTCAGCACCTATTCCTCGACCGACGCGCCGCTGGTACGCCTCAAGCAGGGTGACGAGCACAACGACCGCAACCTGAAGATCGGCAGCGGGGCGTTCATGCCGTTCGGGGGCACTCAGAAGATGGGCGTGCGCAACGAGGACAAGATCGCGGTCAGCATCGAGCGCGACCCGCGCGGGTTCTACAAGGTGACGCCGAGCGCGCCGCTGGCGCCCGGCGAGTACGGCTTCATCCTCGCGACCGGGTTCGGGGCGGGCTCGGGTAAGATCTACGACTTCGGGGTGGACTAAACGGACTCGCGCGACCCAGCGGCGGGCGTGCTCGAGCGCGCCCGCGCCCTCGCGCCCCTGCTCGAGGACCTGAGCGAGCGCACCGAGCAGGAGCGTCGGCTCCCCGAGCCGGTGCAACGGGCACTCTTCGACGCGGCGCTGTTCCGCCTGCTGCTGCCCCGCTTCCTCGCCGGGGGCGAGGTGGATCCCGTCACCTTCGTCCAGGTCATCAAGGAGATCGCCCGGCACGACGCCAGCGCCGCGTGGTGCCTCTGCCAGGCCGCGGGCTGCTCCATGACCGCGGCCTACTTGAAGCCCGAGGTCGCCCGGGAGATCTTCGGCCCACCGCGCGCGGTGCTGGCCTGGGGCCCGAGCAACGACGCCCGCGCGGTGGCCGCTGATGGCGGCTATCGCATCACCGGTACGTGGAGCTTCGCCAGCGGCTGCCGCCACGCCACGTGGCTCGGCGGCTATTGCCCGATCCAGGGGCCGGACGGCAAGACCCGGCGGCGGGAGGACGGCGCGGCCGACGGGCGTACGATGCTGTTCCCGGCCGGGCAGGCCACCATCGTGGACGTCTGGCACGTGACCGGGCTGCGCGGCACCGGCAGCGACGCGTTCACCGTCACCGACCTCTTCGTCCCGCAGGAGCACACCGTCTCGCGCGACGATCCCGCCGAGCGCCGTCACCCCGCCCCGCTCTACTGCTTTCCCTCCGGCAGCCTCTACGCGGCGGGGTTCTCCGGGGTCGCGATGGGCATCGCGCGCAGCAGCCTCGACGCCTTCATCGAGCTGGCCCGAGACAAGGAGCCCCGCTCCTCCAAGCGGCTGGTGCGTGACAGCGCCCTCGTGCAGTTCCAGGTGGCCCAGGCCGAGGCGCAGCTCGGATCGGCCCGCGTGTTCCTGCTGGACACGCTCGCGCGCATCTGGTCCGACGTGAGCCGTTCGGGCGAGAGCCTCACGCTCGAGCAGCGGGTACGGATCCGGCTGGCCTCGACCTACGGCATTCACCAGGCCAAGCAGGTGGTGGACACGGTTCACCACGCGGCCGGCTCCAGCGCCATCTTCACCAGCAGCGCCTTCGAGCGGCGGTTCCGCGACATCCACACCGTCACCCAGCAACTCCAAGGCCGCCAGGCCCACCTGGAGACGGTCGGCGGCTACCTCCTGGGTCTCGAGCCCGATCTGACCTTCCTGTAGGCAGCCGTCGCCTCACAGAATTAGGCGCTAAATTGGCCCGGGGTTAGAATTGAAATCGAGCCTCGAGCTTGGTTGGATGCGCCAGACAGGAGGGTGCCATCGCTCGAAACTCGCGAAGCAGTTCCGTGGTCCTCCGTCGCGGTACCTTGCCATGAGCGATATTCCCGCCGAAACGCCCCGGATCGCCCGCGCATACTGCCCCGCCTGCGAGCCCGACGCCGACACGCTGCAGGAGATTCTCGAGACCCAGTGGTGCAACGTGCACATGCCGATTCGCGAAGGCGCGGACGACGCCCGCGTGTTCTCGGACGCGATGCTGACCGGCAGCGCGGAGGCGGGGGGCGACGAGAATCGTCGGTGGTGCGACATCATCCACGGCGATTCGCACAATCGCCGGCGCGCGCGGCGCTAGCTCGGGCTCGGCCGCCCTAGACCAGCGGCCACGGGTAGCGCAGGCCGCTCTGATCCACCGGGAAGTGTCCTGACCGGATCATCCCCCGCGCCCGCCGCTTGAGCGCGCGCTGCTCGTCGGCGTCGAGCAGCGCGGCGAGCGCGTCGGGCAGGCCCGCCTCGATCGCGCGGCGGAGATCCTCCAGCAGGGTGGGCGCGATCGGCTCCTGGCCGAAGTCCCAGATCACGGTGCGGAGCTTCGGCTCGGCGTGGAAGGTGAGGCCGTGATCGATGGCGTAGATCCGGTCGCCGGGCACCCACAGGCAGTGGCCGCTCTTGCGGTCGGCGTTGTTGGCCACCAGGTCGAAGAGGCAGATGCGCTGCAGCGCCTCGCGATGGTCGGGCTGCTCGAGGAGCGTGAAGTAGTGTTGGCGGAAGTCGGCCGACACGAAGATCTGCAGCGAGCCCTCTCCGTAGGGGCCCTCCCGCGGCGCGGTCGGCGGCACGAGTCCCCACCCCAGCGCCTCCGAGAGCAGGTACGCGGCGATCTCGCGCCGGAAGAGGCCGGGGGGAAAATCCCAGAGCGGGCGCTCTCCGCGCTCCGGCTTGTAGACCGCGAGCGCGGTGGTCCCGTCCAGGGCCAGCTCGACCAGGAAGGTGGCGTTGCTGCTACGGGGCATTCGACCCTTGAGCGTGATCTCGCCACGGGTCAAGAGGTCGAGCGGCTCCGGCGGCTCTCCCCGTCGCGGATTCGCCCGCCGGGCCTGCATGGTCAGTGGACGACGTGCCCGTTCGAGCGCGGGCAGACGTGGCCCTCGGGATCCATCGGCCGGCTGCAGATGGGGCAGGTGGGCCGGCCGCCCTTCATGAGCGCCTCGGCCCGCTCGACGAACGCGGCGGCCTGAGCCCGGGTGATTCGGAAGCGAGCCGTGGCGGGCTGCTCGGGGCTCTCCTCTTCCTGCAGCTCGCTCGCCTCGACCAGGACGCGGTCCTGGCCCTCGTCGTAGCCGACCGCGAGCGAGCCCACGTTCCACGCCGCTTCCACCGGCTCGAGCAGCTCGCGATCACCCGCCGCGGCCCCCGGGGCGCCCTTCACGCGGGCGAGCAGGCCGGTCAGGTACTCGGCGAGCGCGCGCACGTGCTCCTTCTCCACCTTGAGCGTGATGACCTGGCCTCGCTCGCGCGATTGCAGGTAGAACACGCGCTGGCCCGCGGGGCCGATCGCCCCGGTCGTGAAGTGGTCGGGCGACTCCACCTCGAAGGACGGGTTGTCGCTCACGACTTGCCCCCTCCGATCCACGCGAGGTCGCCCGACATGGAGTTCACCGTGAGCACCGCGGGTCCGCCGCGCCGGTACGCCACCGCGCTGATGGATGCGGTAGCGATCATGATGCGCTGGAAGAGGTCGAGCGGGGTGCCGAGGGCCTGGGCCACCGCTGCCTTGATGGGATCGGCGTGCGAGACCGCCACCACCAGGTGCCCGGGGTGCTTCGCGACCAGGCGGCCCAGGGCGGAGGTGATGCGGGCCTGCATCTCGGTGAACGACTCGCCGCCCGGGAAGCGGAAGCTGCTCGGGCTGCGCTGGATCGTCTCCCACTCCGGCCGCCGGCCGGCCTGCTTGAGGGAGAGCCCGGTCCACTCGCCGATGTCGAGCTCGGCCAGGTCGCGCTCGATGCGCAGGGCGAGCTTCAGGGTGCGCGCGATGGGAGTGGCCGTCTCGCGGGCCCGCTCGAGCGGCGAGCTGTAGACCGCGGCCACCTTGGGGAGCTTGCCGATGCGCTCGGCGGCGGCCTCCGCCTGTCGCCGCCCGTCGTCGGAGAGATGGAGCCCCGGGGCGCGGCCCGGCAGCTTGACTCCGGTGGTGGGCGTCAGCCCGTGACGTACGAGCAGGACGACGGTCGCCGCGTCCGCCATCGAGCCGAAGCGCTAGGAGACGGCCCGGCGCTTGGCGCGGACGAAGTCCACGAGGACGTACTCGCCGAGGCGGTCGGAGGTCGCGAAGAAGGCGCGGCCGCGGTTGATGCGCGTCATCTGCTCGACGAAGGCGGTGAGGGCGTGACTCTGCTCGAGCATGAAGGTGTTGATCGTGATGCCGTCGCGCGTGCAGCGCTGCACTTCCTTGAGCGTCTCCTGGATCGTGCGCCGGGTGGGCGGGTAGGCGAACTCGGGCTCGGTGCCCTCCATGTGCGCGGTGGGCTCGCCGTCCGTGATCATGATCACCTGCCGATTGCCCCCCTTGTGCCGGGCCAGGAGCTGGCGGGCGAGCAGGAAGCCCGCGTGCATGTTGGTGCCGACGCTCCACTCCCCGGGGGCCAGATGCGGGAGCTGGGCCGCGCTGAACTCGCGGGCGTAGAGCGAGAAGCCGACGATGTAGAGGCTGTCGCGGGGGAACTGGCCGCGGATGAGCGCGTTCAGGGCCAGGGCCACCTTCTTGGCGGGCAGGAAGCAGCCGTTGAAGATCATCGACCGGCTCATGTCGAGCATGAGCACGGTCGCGGCGTGGGTCTGGGTCTCGGTGCGCACCACCTCGAAGTCGTCGGGGTGGAGGCGCACCGGCACGCCGGCTCCGTTGCGCTCGACCGCGTTCATCAGCGTCTCGCGCAGCTCGAGCAGGAACGGATCGCCGAACTCGTAGGGCTTGGCCTGGTCGGTCCGGTCGCCGCCGTGTCCCCGCCGCTCCAGCTCGTGGCTGCCGAAGCGGTCCCGCTTGAGATGCGCGAAGATGTCGCGGAGGGCCTTGTCGCCGATCTTGCGGATGGCGCGCGCGGTCAGCTCGAGGCGATCGCCCTTGCGCTCGAGGTAGCCGGCCTCTTCCAGCTTCTTGGTCAGCTCGCGGAGCCGCTCCAGGTCGCGCCTGGCCTCCTCGCCGAGCAGCCGCTCCATCTGCTCGGGGTCGATCTTCTCGAGGTCGTTGGGATCACGCACCCGCTGGAGCTGGCGCTCGAGCTGGTCGAGCTGCTGGAGCTCGTCCATCAGCTCCATGGCCTGCTTCATGGTGAGGTCGTCGTCGCCGCGGAACTGGTAGTTCTTGCGGAACTGGTCGAGCGGCATCAGCTGGCCGAGGTTCATCCCGAGCTGGGCCATCTCGGCCTCCAGGCGCTCGTCCTGGAGGAAGAGCGACTGCATTATGTCCTGGAGCTGGCGGCGCTGGCCGGGCGACATGCTGCCGAGCAGCGACTGCATCTGGCCACTCTGCTGGGCGATCTGCTCCATGAGCTGGTCGAGGTTCTGGGCCCCCGGGAAGTGGTCGCCCCACTTCTGCTTGAAGGCCTCGAAGTCCGGCTCCCGCCCCTCGGCCCGGTCCCGGAGCATGCGGTTGAGATCGCGCAGCATCTCGCGCATGCGCTCGAGATCCTGAGGCGTCATGTTGCCGAGGGCCTTCTGCATGTTCGACAGGAAGGGCTGGAGCATCTGCTGCTGCAGGCCCTTCATCAGCTCCCAGAACATCCGGTGCGCGTCCGGATCCATGAACTCGTAGCTCTGCAGGCCCTGGATGCGGCCGGCCGGCGTCGCGGGCAGCTCGTCGAGCGCCTTCTGGTGCTCGGCGCCCGCCCGCTCCATCGCCTGGCGGTGGGAGTCGGGCGCCTGGCCGCTCTGCGCCTTCTCCCGCGCCTCGTTGACGCGCCGCTCGATGCCCTCGCGCTCGGTCTGGAGGATCTTGTCGAGCTTCTGCTTGATGTCGTCGAGCACCGAGGAGAGGTCGAAGCGGTCGAGCTGCTGCTGCCGCTGCCGGCGGAGGCGGTTGAGCAGGTCCTGGAGCCCGGGCAGGTTGGGGCCGTCCGGGTTGCGGGCGCCCCGCTGAAAGAGCTTGCGCATCGCGCTCCAGAGATCCCCGTCCGACAGGAGATCGTCGGACATGGCCTCGAGGAGCTGGTCGGCGTCGAGGTCGTCGAGCCGCTGACTCCCGTCCCAGCGCGAGTACCAGCTGAGCGGCGCCATCAGATCCTCACGCCACGCGGTACCGCGTCTGGCCGGCCTGCACGTCCTTGTTGAGCTTCTTGCTCAGGTGGAGGCCCTCCAGCACGAACTCGACCGCGGCGGCCACGCTCGCCGCGTCCTGAGCGCCCAGCTTGCGCACCGCGGCCTGCAGCGGACGGATCTGTCCGACGTGCTTGAGATAGGCGTCGGCGGGCATGGAGTCGGAGACCTCGACCTTCACTCCGTCCTGGAAGGCGCCCACGACCTCGTCGAGCTCGCCGGAGGTGAAGCTCCGGTTGAACACGTTGAGCACGGCGCGCTGCATGATCTTGCCGAGCACCTTGTCCTCGCCCGCGTCGCCCAGGCTCTCGAGCTCGATCTTGCCCCCGGTGGACGCGGCGATGGCGCCCAGATCGCTGATGCGCGGCGCGGCGACCGGCTCCCCCAGGCGGATCGCGCGCTTGAGCGCGCTCGACAGCATGTTCTCGTAGTTGCAGATGGTCACCCGCACCGAGACCCCCGAGCGCTGGCTGATCTCGGGCGACCGGCGCGCGAGATGCGTGACCTCGGCCACGAGCTGCTTCATGAAGTCCGGGCTCTTCGTCTCGAGCCCCTGGTCGGCGAACGCGGTCCGCTCCGCCTCCATGATCGCGATCTCGTCCTCGACGCGCTTGGGGTAGTGGGTGCGGATCTGCGAGCCGAAGCGATCCTTGAGCGGGGTGATGATGCGCCCGCGATTCGTGTAGTCCTCGGGATTCGCGCTCGCCACCACGTAGAGGTCGAGCGGCAGCCGCACCTTGTAGCCGCGGATCTGCACGTCCCGCTCTTCCATGATGTTGAGCAGGCCGACCTGGATACGCTCGGCGAGGTCCGGCAGCTCGTTGAGGGCGAAGATGCCCCGGTTGGTGCGCGGCAGCAGCCCGTAGTGGATCGTGAGCTCGTCGGAGAGATAGCGGCCTTCCGCGACCTTGATCGGATCCACCTCGCCGATCAGGTCCGCGATCGTGATGTCGGGGGTGGCGAGCTTCTCGCCGTAGCGGCGATCGCGGGGGACCCAGGCGAGCGCGGCGCGGTCGCCCTGCTCGCCCACGCGCTGGCGGCAGGCGGGGCAGATCGGGGCGAACGGATCGTCGCTGATCTCGCACCCGGCCAGCGCCGGCATCTCCTCGTCGAGCAGCCCGACGAGGAGGCGGGCCATGCGCGTCTTGGCCTGGCCGCGCTCGCCCAGGAACACGATGTCCTGCCCGCTGAGGACCGCGTTCTCGATCTGCGGGACGACGGTCTGCTCGTAGCCCACGATGCCCGCGAAGAGGCGCTCGCCGCGTCGGAGCCGCGCGATCAGGTTGTCGCGCAGCTCCTGCTTGACGGATCTCGAGGTGTATCCGCTGTCGCGCAGCTCCCGGACGGTCTGTGGCTTCGCCATGAAGGCCCCCTTCGCTCGTGCGCTCACTATGCGGCGGGCGCTGGCCTCTGTCAATCCGACGAGCCCCTACCGGCTCGCTGCGGCAGCAGATAGCCCAGCAGCAGAACGTTCAGGTGGAGCAGGAGCAGCTTGTTCCACGCCACCGCCGCGTCCAGCGCCCGCTCCGGATCGCCCAGCTCGTCGCGAAAGATGCCGGCCAGCGCGGTCTGGGCCAGGCTCATCGCGGCGACCATGAACTGGGGCGGGATCTTGCCGCCGGGCCCGTGGTCCCGGTGGCTGTGGGACAGTCCGATCGCCAGGAGGTAGTACGCGAAGTCGTGAGTGAGCGCGGCCTGGGCCGTCTCGCGCAGCCACCGTCCGAGGCTGTGCTTGCGCCGCTCGATCCGGACCTGGTCCGGCGCACCGTCCGGCCCGAGGAAGAAGCGGGCGGTCGCCGGGAAGCGGAGAAAGTGCTCGTAGAGCGCGCTGGTCAGCGCCGCCTCGTGCTTGAGCACCGCCGGCGCGCTCGCGCGGATCACGGCCGCGTCCGCCTCGCTCAGTCCCACGAACTCGGCCAGCTCGGTCAGGTAGCGCTCGAGATCGGCTCCCGGTGGCACGCGCACCTCATCGCCGGAACTGCTCATGGGTCGCCTCCTGTTCGCGTGCGATAATACCCCGCATGCGCCGCGCATTTCCGGCTCTGCCGCTGCTGCTGCTCGTGCTCGCCGGCTGCTCCTCCACCGTGGCGAGCCTGCCCTACAAGCCGGAGGTCCAGCCCGCCGGCGCATCCATCTCCGCCGGGTACACCGTCGTCGCGGATCGGCTCCAGGTGGAGATCGACACCGGCGGCCGGCGGCTCGAGCGCGTGCAGATCGTGCGACCGGACGGCGCGCTACTGGAGGCCCAGACCATCGAGTACCGCCCGCCCACCTCGGGCGGGGGCGGTCCGGTGGGGATCGGCCTCGGCGTCGGCAGCTTCGGGGTTATGGGCGGCGGAGTGGGCACCGGGGTCGGCGTCTCCACCGGGACTACCGTGGGCGGCGGGGGCGGTATGGTCGGCTCGACGACCAGCGCCTGGTTTCCGCTCGCGCAGGCGGGTCCCGGTCCCTGGCACGTGCGGATCAAGCTCCAGGGCGTGACCGTCGCCGACGTCCTGGTGGGCGCGCCGGCGGGAAGTCCCCCGGCCCCGCGCTGAGCGAGATGCCGGCGGCGCTCGTCCCGCGCGACCCGGACTACGAGGCCCGGGTGCGCGCGAGCTTCGCGTGTCAGGGCATCATGGCGACGATCGGGGCGCGGCTCCTTCGCGTGTCGCCGGGCGCGGTCGAGATCGAGCTCCCCTTCCGCGGCGACCTCACCCAGCAGCACGGCTTCGTCCACGCCGGGATCGTGACCACGATTGCCGACAGCGCGTGCGGCTACTCCGCCTTCAGCCTGATGCCCGCGTCGGCGTCGGTGCTCACGGTGGAGTACAAGGTCAACCTGCTCGCGCCCGCCCGAGGCGAGCGGTTCGTAGCCCGCGGGCGCGTCACCAAACCGGGCCGCACCCTCACCGTGTGCGCCGCCGATGTCGTGGCGATCAGCGGCGGCGCCGAGAAGGCGGTGGCGATGATGCTCGCGACGTTGATGGCGATCCACGATCGCCCGGGTCTGGCGCCGGGGCTCTGACCGAGGGCCGCCGCTCCTCCATCTCCTCCAGCGTGCGGGGCCAGTCCCGGCGCATGAGCCGCGACAGCGCGCGGTCGGCCAGGAGGCGCCCGCCGGTCTGGCATCGCGCGCAGTAGTTGGTCTCGTTGTCCGCGTAGAGCACGCGCTGCACCGGCGCCCCGCAGTCGGGGCAGGGCTTGCCGTACCGGCCGTGCACCGCCATGTCCGGGCGAAACGCGGTCACGCCTTCCGGGAACGCGCCGCCCGCCTCGCGGCGGAGGCGCTCGATCCAGTCGGTGAGGGTGGCCCGGCTCGCCTCGAACAGCCGCGCGACTTCTTCTTCCGAGAGCTGACGGGTCATGCGCACCGGCGAGAGTCGCGCCCGGTGCAGGATCTCGTCGGAGTAGGCGTTGCCCACGCCGCTCAGGATGTGCGGATCGGTCAGCGCCCGTTTCAAGGTGTGGGACTCGCGGGTCAGCGCGGCCCGGAAGGCGGCGAGATCGGCGGTGAACAGCTCGAGGCCGCCCGGATCGTGCTCGGCCAGGGCGGTCTCGCCGCGCGCCAGGTGGATCGCGGCTCGTCGCTTCGAGCCGGCCTCGGTGAGGGTGAGCGTACCCGTCGAGAAGTCGAGCGCGGCGAGCCCGATCTTCCCCGGCGGGCGCGCGCCCGCCTCCTTCCAGTGCAGGCGCCCCGCGATCATGAGATGGATCAGGACGAAGAGCCCGCCGTCCAGCTCGATCACGAGTCGCTTGCCGACCCGGCGCAGCCCGACCACGGTGTGGCCGGCGATCTCGGCGAGGGTCGGCTCCACCGAGCGCAGCACGAAGGGATTGAGCAGGCGAATGCGCTCGAGACGGGCTCCGCGGATGCGCGCGTCGAGCGCCTCCAGATACACGGCGACGTCGGGCAGCTCAGGCATCGAGAGCATGGTACGGTGCGGGGCATGAGCGGCGCACCACCCATCGCCAGGCGGGTCCCCAAGACCGACGTGGTTCACGGCGACGTTCGCCACGACGACTACTACTGGATGCGGCAGAAGGACGACCCCGAGGTCACCGCCTACCTGACCGCGGAAAACGCCTACACCGACGCGGTGATGAAGCCCACGCTGGCCTTCCAGGAAGGCCTCTACGCCGAGATGCTGGCGCGCATCAAGGAGGACGACCAGAGCGTGCCCTATCGGCGGGGCCGCTTCTTCTACTACTCGCGCACCGAGAAGGGCAAGCAGTACCCGATCTATTGCCGCAAGAAAGGCAGCCTCGAGGCTCCCGAGGAGGTCTACCTCGACGTCAACGCGCTCGCAGTCGGCGAGAAGTTCATGTCGGTCGCCGTCCGGGACGTCACCGACGATGGCAACCGGCTCGCTTACACGACCGACAACACCGGCTTCCGCGACTACACCCTGC
>DATMMH010000513.1:0-9498 GCA_035569855.1 Candidatus Dormiibacterota bacterium | reverse complement strand
GGTGGAGACCAAGCCCGCAGGAGCAGTCGCCGATCACAAGGAGATGCTGATCTCCGGCAGCGAGGCCTGTGCCGAGGCCCTGACCCTGGCCGACCTCGACGTGGTGACCGCGTACCCGATCCGGCCCTACGACACGGTCATGCAGGCGATCGCCAAGAAGATCGCCAACGGCCATCTGGAGGCCGAGTACATCGTCGCGGAAGGCGAGCACAGCCAGTTCGAGATCGTGAAGCACGCCTCCACCGTCGGGGCGCGGGTGTTCTGCGGCTCCTCCGGCGTCGGCTGGATGTACGCGATGGAGTGCCTCACCGTCACGCCCCCGCTCCGCGTGCCGATGGTGTGCATGGTGGGCAACCGGGCCCTCGACGATCCGGGCGCCTTCGGGGTCGAGCACAATGACGCCCTGGTCGTCCGTGACCTGGGCTGGCTGCTGATCTGGGTGGACACCGCCCAGGAGATGCTGGACACTACGCTGCTCGCCTACCGGATCGCCGAGGACCGGCGTGTCTTTCTGCCCATCGCGATCTCGGCGGACGGCGCCTTCCTCACGCACTCCCAGACGATCTGCCAGGTGCCGAGCCGGGCCCTGGTGGACAAGTTCCTGCCGCGTTACGACCGGGGCGATCTGCTGCTGCACCCGGACAACCCGATCACGGTGGCGCCCCAGGCCAACGAGGACTGGGTCATCGAGATCCGGCGCCAGAACGACGAGGCGATGAAGCGGGCCAGCACCGTGATCGAGGAGGCCTACGCGGACTTCCGGAAGGTCATGGGCCGCGCGCCCGAGAACCCGTGGTTCGAGGAGTACATGACCGACGACGCGGAGATCATCCTGGTCGGCATGGGGACGATCTCGCTGCCCATGAAGGTCGGCATCCGCAACATGCGGGCGCAGGGCAAGAAGGTCGGACTGGTGCGGCCGCGGTGGTTCCGTCCGTTCCCGACGGAGCGCCTTGTGCAGGCGTTCTCGAAGGCGTCGGCCATCGGCGTCATCGACCGCGACTACTCCTTCGGCTCGCCCTTCAACTCGGGCGTGGTCGCCAACGAGATCCGGGCCGCGATGTACAACGCGGACAAGCGCCCGCCGCTGCTCAGCTTCATCTGCGGGCTCGGCGGCCGCGAGGTCACTCTGGAAGACGTCGCCAAGGCCGCCGACATGTGTTACGCGGCGGCGAAGGCCGGCAAGTCCGACTCCAAGACCCACTGGCTGGGCGTGCGCGAGTAGCGCGGGCCTTGCGAGCCGCAGCCGCCGGCGAGGCGAGCGCATACAAAGGGAGACGCTAACCATGGCCGATACCGCATTCACGAACGCGACGCAGATCCTGGAGCCCTTCAAGGGCGTCAAGAAGGTCACGATCGAGGAGTACTTCACCTCCGGCCATCGCACCTGCCAGGGCTGCGAGTCGGCCCTCGTGATGAAGCTCATGGTCAAGGCGGCGGGCCCGCGCACGATCGTGCTCGGCTCGACCGGCTGCATGTACGTGGCCAACACCACGTATTACACGACTCCGTGGGTGGTGCCGTGGATGCACACCCAGCTCGGCTCCTCCGGCTCCGCCGCCCTCGGCACCGCGGCCGGGCTGAAGGCGCTCATGAAGAAGGGCAAGATGAAGTCGGAGCCCATCAACGTCATCGCCTTCTGCGGCGACGGGGGCGGCGCCGACATGGGGCTGGGCGCGATCTCGGCGACCCTGACCCACAAGGAGTACAACTCGCTGATCCTGCTCTACGACAACGAGTCGTACGCCAACACCGACATCCAGCTCTCGGGCTCGACGCCCTACGGCGCCAACACCACGTTCAGCCCGCCCGGCTCTGTCAAGCGCATCATCCACACCCGCTGGAAGAAGAACACCGCGGGCATGCTGGCCGCCGGCCACCCCGAGTGCCGCTACGTGGCGACCGTGGACGCCTCCTATGCGGTCGAGATGATGAACAAGGTGCGCAAGGCGCTCACCATCGGCGGCCCCACCTTCATCCACTCGCTCGACCCGTGCCCGAAGGGCTGGGACTACGACCCGATGCTCTCCCACGAGCTGGGCGAGCTCGCGGTGGAGACCGGCGTCTTCCCGCTCTACGAGGTTGAGGACGGGGTGGTGCGACACTACGGCAAGACCAAGGCCATCGTGGAGGGTCGGCCGCGCAAGCCCGTCCGTGAGTACCTGCTCAAGCAGGGTCGCTTCGCCCACTTCACCGAGGAAGACCTCGACTACTTCCAGTCCAAGGTGGACGAGATGTGGGACAAGTGGGAGATCCCCGGCGTCATCCCGTTCTGGAAGGAGCGTCCCGGCAAGTAGTCGAGATCCCGCCCCAAGCTCCGGGCCAGGGCGTCCCCGGCGGTCCCCTGGCCCGGAGATTCCGTACGACTGAAGCAAGAGGGTTACAGCGGTGACGCGGTATGGCTCCTCAACGACGACGGACCGATACGCGACTGATCGCACCGCAGCAATCCTGCGCGGCAGCCCCGCGTAACGCCCTCCGCTCGCCCCCAGACCGACTTCGGCCTTCGCGCCCACGCCATCTCGACGCCGCGGTCTCGGGCGGCAACGCGCTCCCGGATCCGGCCCATTGCAGTTGACCGACCAGCATCAGCGAATCGGGGAGGGACTTCTATGAGTCTCGTAGCTGAGTCGGAGGAAGGCGGTCGCGGACCCAATCGATGGTCGAAGCTCGCGGCGGGGGTGATCGCCATGATGGCGATCGCGAACCTGCAATACGCGTGGACGCTGTTCACGATACCGCTCACCCAAGCGCTCAACGTGAAGCTGTCCGCGGTGCAGATCACGTTCACCATTTTCATCCTGGTCGAGACGTGGCTCGTCCCGTTCGAGGGGTATCTGGTTGACCGACTCGGGGCCCGCCTGATCGTCAGCCTGGGCGGGCTCCTGGTTGGAATCAGCTGGGTGGGATCCGGAATGGTGCGGTCGCTGGGCGCGCTGTACGTCGTGTACGCGATCGGTGGACTCGGAGCGGGCGCGGTCTACGGCGCCTGCGTGGGTACCGCCTTGAAGTGGTTCCCCGACCGGCGAGGTCTGGCCGCCGGGGCCACCGCGGGAGCCTACGGATTCGGCACGGCCCTGACCGTGATTCCCATCCAGCGGATGATCGCAAACAGCGGGTACGAGTCGGCATTCATCGTCTGGGGAGTCATCCAGGGAATCATCGTCATCGTCGCCGCCCAGTTCATGGTGGCGCCGCCGAAGGGGTGGAAGCCGGTAGGGTGGGAGCAGATCGCGTCCAAGATCAAGGACACCGTGCACCAGTCGGCGGTCAGCTACACCCCGATGCAGATGATCCGCACCGGAACGTTCTGGCTGATGTACTTCATCATGACCCTCGTGGCGTTCGGCGGCCTGATGGTGACCGCTCAGCTCAAGCCCATCGCGATGGCCTACAACCTGGACAAGACCGTCGTCCTTCTGGGCATCACCGCGCTTGGCCTGGCGCTTATTCTCGACCGGGTGCTCAACGGGCTGACGCGGCCGTTCTGGGGCTGGGTCTCCGACCACATCGGGCGCTACAACACCATGGCGATCGCGTTTGCCGCCGAGGCGGTGGCCATCCTCGCGTTGCTGCAGCTGGTGCACCACCCAATCTGGTTCGTGGTTCTGACCGGGTTCACGTTCTTCGCCTGGGGGGAGATCTTCTCGCTCTTTCCGGCGGCGATCGGCGACGTCTTCGGCGCGGACTACGCGACGACGAACTATGGCGTGCAGTACACCGCGAAGGGGTTGGCGTCGATCTTCGCCGGCTGGGGTGCGGCGGTCATCATGGAGGCGGCGGGGTCGTGGACCCCGGTGTTCTGGGTCGCGGTCGGGTGCGATCTGCTCGCGGCGGGCCTGGCGCTCTTCTGCTTGAAGCCTCTCGTGGTGAAGATCACGTCCCGGGCGCGTCACGACGTGGGCGTGGCCGCCGGGGCCGGCGCATCGCGAGGTCTGTAGGCGGGGCGGGAGACGCGGCGTCGGCGACGATCCTGCCCGGCCCCCGCCGGACAAGCGCGCTATGCTGACGTGATGCCTCCGGAGACACTCGTCGACCTCGACTTCTGGGCCCGTCTCCTCGAGATCGGCTTTCTGAACCTCTTGCTCTCCGGCGACAACGCGGTGGTCATTGCCCTGGCGGTGCGTGGCCTGCCGGGGCGGCAGCGGCTGCTCGGACAGGTCGGGGGCACTGTCGGAGCGGTCGTGCTTCGCTTGCTCTTCGTCGGCCTGGTGACGGCACTTCTACGCGCGCCGTGGCTGCGCCTGGTCGGAGGGCTGCTCCTCCTTTGGATTGCCGCGCGGCTCATCAGGCCGGACGATTCGGCGGGGGAGGCCGCGCGGCACGGAGCGTCCTTCTGGGAGTCGATCTGGATCATCATCGTCGCCGACGTGACCATGAGCCTCGACAACGTCCTCGCGGTAGCCGCGGCGGCTCACGGAGACATGTTACTGGTCGTGTTCGGCATCGTGGCCTCGTTGCCGATCGTGGTGTGGGGCAGCGGGATCCTCGCCCGCCTCATGAACCGCTACGTGTGGATCATCTGGCTGGGTGGTGGCATTCTCGGCTACGTGGGCGGTGACATGATTCTCGATGATCCCGTGCTCCTGCGATGGCTCGACGGGGCGGGGCCTTGGCTGAAGCACGGCGTTCCGGTGATCATGGCCCTCCTGCTCACCGCGTTGGGATGGTGGCTGTCACGCCGCGGGCGCCGGGTAGCGATACGGAGCGGCATCGCGAATGCCGGGCCGAGCGACGTGTCGTCAGGAACGCGCCGCGAGCGATGAGCTCGTTCCTCACGCCCGAGTTCTGGGCCCGGCTGGCGAGCATCGTCCTGATCGATCTCTCGCTGGCGGGCGACAACGCGCTCGTCATCGCGCTGGCGGTGCGCGGGCTGCCCGCGCGCGCGCAGTGGCGTGGACGGATCTGGGGCACCGCCGTCGCGGTGGGCCTGCGCCTGCTGTTCATCGCGATCGTGAGCGCGCTGCTGACGATTCCGCTTCTGCAGATGGCGGGTGGTCTGCTCCTCCTCTGGATCGCGGTCAAGCTGGTACGGCCCGGGGGAAGCGTGCAGGGGGAGGCGCGCCAGGGCGCGTCACTGCGTCAGGCGGTGTGGATCATCGTGGTGGCCGACGTCACGATGAGTCTCGACAACGTGCTGGCGGTGGCGGCGGCCGCGCACGGGGATCTGGTCTTGGTCGCGTTCGGCATCGCGCTCTCGCTGCCGGTGGTGGTGTGGGGCAGCGGATTCCTGGCTCGGCTCATGGCCCGCCACGCGTGGATCATCTGGGTGGGCGGCGGGGTGCTCGGCTACGTCGCGGGCGAGATGATCACCGACGATCCGATCGTCCGCGGGTGGCTCGGTCGGCACGCCGACTTCATCGACGATCCGCTGTCCGTCCTGCTCGCGGTCGGGTTGACACTGCTCGGCTGGTGGCTGGCGCGGAGCGTCTCGGCGCGGCCGAACGTGCGGGAGGGAGCGTAGGGCATATGGATCTGGAGCCGGTCAAGTCGACGCGCATCTACGAGGAGATCGTCCGGCAGGTGAAGCAGCTCATCGCCGAGGGCCGGCTCAAGTCCGGCGATCGCCTTCCGCCCGAGCGGGAGCTCGCCGAGAAGTTCATGGTGAGCCGCACCTCGGTCCGTGAGGCCCTGCGGGCGCTGCAGAGCCGCGGGCTCATCGACATCCGGGCCGGGGAGGGCGCGTTCGTGCGGGACGTCTCCGTCGAGACCCTGATCGAGCCGCTCGCGCTGGTGATCCTGCCGCACCGCGAGGCGGTCGGCGAGCTGTTCGAGGCCCGGCGCCTGCTCGAGCCCGCCATCGCGGCCCTGGCCGCGCGGCGGGCCACCCGGGACGAGATCACGGAGATGGAGCGGATCCTGGAAGATCAGGCCAAGGAGGTGGCGGCGGGCCGCACCGGGATGCTGCAGGACACCGCGCTCCATGCCGCCATCGCCAACAGCGCCCACAATCGCGCCATCACTCGCATCGTCAACGCGCTGATGGATCTGCTCGCCCAGAGCCGCGAAGAGTCCCTGCACACGCCCGGCCGGCCCACCCGGTCGCATGCGGATCATCGGCGCATTCTCGAGGCGGTGCAGCGGCGCGACGAGGTGGCGGCGCACCGGGCCATGCTCGATCACCTGATCGCGGTCGAGACCCTGGTAACCGGCGCTCGCGGGGACGAAGGGCCCGACTCCGTCGTCGCGCGTAAGCGCAAGAGGCCGTAAGTGCCCGTTGCAGCAAGATTAAATCGTTGACTTCGTAGCCCGATCGCCCTACCATGACGGACTAACGCAGGCCCTGTGCGGGCCTGTGTCTTTTTCTCTGCACCCGGACATCGACTGGGAGGTCTCCGATGGCGCGCGCCCGGACTCGAACGAAGGCACGTCGGACGTCCGCGCGCGCGTCCGCCCGGGCGCCGAAGTACGTGTACGCCTTCGCGAATGGTCGGGCGGACGGGTCGAGTGCGCTCCGTACACTGCTGGGCGGCAAGGGCTGCGAGCTGGCCGAGATGACCAATCTGGGCGTGCCGGTGCCGCCCGGCTTCACGATCACCACCGAAGCGTGGGAGGCCTACAACGCGACCGGAAAGAAGTATCCGGCCGGCCTGTGGGATCAGGTGATGGGCCATCTGGCCCGGCTCGAGAGCGCCGCCGGCGCGCGTCTGGGCGATCCGGCCAAGCCGCTGCTCGTCTCGGTGCGCTCCGGCGCCCGGGCCTCGATGCCGGGCATGATGGACACCGTCCTCAACCTGGGCCTCAACGACAAGACCGTCGAAGGGCTGGCGCGCCGGACCCGCAACGAGCGGTTCGCCTGGGACTGCTACCGGCGCTTCATCACCCTGTTCGGAGACGTGGTGCTCGCCATCGACCGCCGTGCCTTCGACACCCGGCTGGAGTCGGCGAAGAGCCGGACGGGTGCGCGCACCGACGCCGACCTTGGACCCGACGCCCTCAAGGCGCTGGTGGGCGAGTTCAAGGTCCTCGTCCAGGAGAAGGCGGGCCGCCCCTTCCCGCAGGATCCGCCCGAGCAGCTCAGCCTCGCCATCAACGCGGTGTTCGATTCATGGTGGGCCAAGAAGGCGGTCGACTACCGGCGCATCAATGGGCTCGCCGACGACTGGGGCACCGCGGTGACCGTGATGGCGATGGTCTTTGGCAACCTGGGCCCCACGTCGGGCACCGGGGTCTGCTTCTCGCGCGATCCGTCGAGCGGCGAGCGCCGTTTCTTCGGCGAGTTCCTGGTCAACGCCCAGGGCGAGGACGTGGTGGCGGGCATCCGCACGCCCGAGCCGCTCGACGCCCTCAAGCAGAAGATGCCGGCGGTGTACGCCAAGCTCACCGGGATCAAGGACCGCCTCGAAGCCCACTACCGGGACATGCAGGACATCGAGTTCACGGTGCAGGAGGGGCGGCTCTTTATCTTACAAACCCGCTCCGGCAAGCGCACCGGCGCGGCCGCGGTGCGCATCGCGGTCGAGATGGCCACCCGGGAGAAGCGCATCGACCGCGACACCGCGCTCCTGCGGGTGGAGCCGGCCTCGCTCCACCAGCTGCTGGTCAAGACCGTCGACCCGCAGGCCAAGTACACCTCGATCGCCAAGGGCCTGCCCGCCACCCCCGCGGCCGCGGTCGGCAAGGTGGTGTTCGATCCCGAGAAGGCGGTCGAGATGGCCCTGCGGGAGGAGAAGGTCATCCTCGTGCGGGCCGAGACGTCGCCCGAGGACGTGGCCGGCATGCACGCGGCGCAGGGCGTGCTGACCTCGCGGGGGGGCCTCACGTCGCACGCGGCGGTGGTCGCCCGTGGCTGGGGCAAGTGCTGCGTGGTGGGCGCTGGGGACGTGGTCGTCGACGAGGAGAACCATCTCTTCCGGGCCGGGCGCGCGGTGGTCCGCGAGGGCCAGGTCGTCACGCTCAACGGCGCCACCGGCGAGGTGATCGTCGGCGCGCAGCCACTCGTGGATCCGACGTTCTCGGGCGAGTTCAAGACGCTCCTGGGATGGGCACGGGATCGGGCCACGACCCGCGTGCGCGCCAACGCCGACACTCCCGCGGACGCGGCCAAGGCCCGCGAGTTCTGGGCGGAGGGCATCGGGCTGGTCCGCACCGAGCACATGTTCTTCGGCGACGAGCGCATCCCGATCGTGCGCGACATGATCATGGCCCTCGACGTCCAGGCCCGGAAGAAGGCGGTCGACCGGCTGCTGCCGTTCCAGCGAGAAGACTTCATCGGCATCTTCCGCGCCATGGCCCCGCACCCGGTCACGATCCGGCTGCTGGACCCGCCGCTGCACGAGTTCCTCCCCAAGTACAAGGAGGTGCTCGAGGAGTACACGCGGCTCGACGCGCGCGGCTTCAACCCGGAGCGGCACGCGGAGCTGGGCGCGCTGAAGGCGCGGCTCGAGGCCCTGCAGGAGGCGAACCCGATGCTCGGGCATCGGGGCTGCCGGCTCGGCATCACGTTCCCCGAGATCTACGAGATGCAGGTGCGCGCGATCATGGAAGCGACCTGCGAGGTGGCGGGGGAGGGGCTGAGCGTGGAGTCCGAGATCATGATCCCGCTCACCGGGACCGTGGCCGAGATGAAGCTGACCCGTGAGATGACGGACCGGGTGGCCCGGCAGGTCATCTCGGAGACCGGGAAGAACGTCCGCTACTCGGTCGGCACCATGATCGAGGTGCCGCGGGCCGCGCTGGTCGCCGACCGGATCGCGCAGTACGCCGAGTTCTTCTCGTTCGGTACGAACGACCTCACCCAGATGACGTACGGCTACAGCCGCGACGACATCGGCAAGTTCCTGCCGTTCTACCTCGAGAAGAAGCTCCTGCCGCACGATCCGTTCGCGGTGCTGGACCAGGTGGGCGTGGGCGAGCTGGTGCGCATCGGTATCGAGCGGGGCCGGCGGACGGTGCCCGGGCTCAAGGTGGGCATCTGCGGAGAGCACGGCGGCGATCCTTCCTCGGTGGAGTTCTGCCATCGGGTCGGGATGACCTATGTCTCCTGCTCGCCCTACATGGTGCCGGTCGCGTGGCTCGCGGCGGCCCAGGCGGAGATCAAGGGCCCGAGAGAAACGGGAGAAGCAGCGACTCGGAAAGGGAGGAAGACGCGGTGAAGCTTTCAGGCGCACGCATCGTGCTCGAGTGCATCAAGCGAGAAGGCGTGGATCTCATCTTCGGTCTGCCGGGCGGCGCGGTCCTGCCGATCTACGACGCCCTGTACGACTTCGAGGGACTGCGCCACATCCTGGTGCGCCAGGAAGCCGCCGCCGGGCACGCGGCGGAGGGATACGCGCGCACCACCGGCAAGGTCGGGGTCTGCCTCGTGACCTCGGGTCCGGCGGCCACCAACCTGGTGACCGCGCTCCAGGACGCGCTGATGGACTCGATCCCGATCGTCGCCTTCACCGGGCAGGTGCCCACCACCTCGATCGGCAACGATGCGTTCCAGGAGGCCGACAACGTCGGCATCACGCGCTCGGCCACCAAGCACAATTTCCTGGTCAAGGACGGCAAGGA
>DATMMH010000512.1:0-32285 GCA_035569855.1 Candidatus Dormiibacterota bacterium | reverse complement strand
GAGATGAAGCGGATCGGCGGCCCGGCGCTTCGCCGGCGCGTGGCCACCGCCGAGCGCATCGCCCGGCGCGACCCGCTGGGCCTCGTGCCGCGCGCGTGGGGGTTCTGGAGCGCCCGGCGCTACGTCAGCCTGTACAAGCCGGGCCAGGCCGAGGACGTGTTCCCGTACTACCGGCCGGGCGCCCGGTGGCCGGCGCTCCGGTCGGTGCGGGCGCCCATGGCGGTGATCATCGGCGGTCGCGACGAGTACCTCGATCGTGGGCCTCGGGAGCTGATCGGCGCCTTTGAGCGGAATACCGCGCGCTCGGCCGCGTTCACCGGCGCGGTGGTCGCGGGGGCCCAGCACGGCTTTCAGAAGCGCGAGGCGGAGGTCGCGGAGGTCCTGGTCGGCTGGCTTCGCGCGCGCGGCCTGGCGAGAGCCTGACCGCGCGATGCCTGCCCGCGATGGTCAGAGATCGCGGATCCGGGGCATCACGTCGCGGCCGATGCGCTCGAACGACCGCAGCATGAGCTGGTGGTCGCCCACGATGTGCCGCACCATCACCGAGTCGAAGCCCATGTCCCGGTAGCGGCGCAGCTGCTCGACGACGGCTTCGGCGCTCCCCACCAGTAGCTGATCGAGCCCCGTTCCGCGATACCCCTCGGCGAGGATGGAGCCAACGACGGCGCGCGCCTCTTGATCGGACTCGCCGACATAGATGTCGCGACGCAGGACCGGCCGCGGCCGGCGCCCGGCGCGCACCGCCGCCTCGCGGTAGCGCTCGAGCTGTTGCCGGAGGTCCTCGTCCACCGCGTTCTGCCCGGTCAGCCACGCATCGCCCATCCGCCCGGCGCGCTCTGCCGATGCCGCCACCGTCCCGCCGAGCCAGATCTCCACGGGAACCCGGGGCAGGGGGCTGATGGTGGCGGCCTCTAGACTGTAGAAGCGGCCGCGGTGGGTGACGCGCTCGCCGGCGAGGAGAGCCCGCGCGATCGCCACCACCTCCTCGAGTCGGCCCACGCGACTGCGCTCCTCCATGCCGAACGCCTGGAACTGCGGCGGGCGGCCGCCCAGGACGAAGGTCACGATCAGCGGGCCCTCGGCGAACGCGGCGAGCGTGCCGATCTGCTCGGCGAGCAGGAGCGGGTGGTAGAAGGGCGCGAGCAGGACCACTCCGATCGGCATGTCGCCGGTGACGCTCATGAGGCGCGCGACGGTGGGCAGCGGGGAAAACGTCGCCGCGTAGGCGGGGTTCGCCCCGTGACTGTCGCCGGTCAGGAGTGCGTCCAGCCCGGCCGCGCGGGCCGCGGCGGCGACCTCCATCAGGTTGCGCGCCTGCTCGTCCGGGGCATACGCGCCCATCGGCCGCTCGATGAACGCGCCCTTCGGCATCGACGCGAGGAGGCTCCGGAACCGCTCGTGGGTGGCCGGCGAGGTGGGAAAGAGGAAACGAACGGACGTGCCGAGCTTCATGTGAACGCGGCCGCCAGCTCCTCGATCCGCTCCGGTGTCCCCTGGGCTCGCGACTCGTCCAGCCAGCGGCGCCGCCCGTCACGGCCCGCGGCGAGAAATCTCACCCACCCGTCGGGTGACGTCTCGACGACGACGTCCGCCGCCGCCTCGCCCCGCTGCCGCGACCAGCGCTCGCCGTCGAAGCGAATCGTGTAGCTCTGGTCGCCCGCAAGGCGGACGACCCACGCGGCGGGCCGCGTCAGGCGTGCCCCCCGGCGCTCGAGGTATCGGACCACGCCGTCCATGGCGCGGCCGGGGTGCATCGCCTCTCCGGGACGCGGCGGGCCCAGGGCATGGTCGATCCCCCAGACCAGCAGCGCGTCGATGACGGGCGCCAGGGCCTGCCCCTTGGGCGTCAGGCGATACCACACCTCGCGCGGGCTCGCGGCCTCCCGCTCCACGATGCCCTCGGCTTCCAGCGCGCGGAGCCGGGCGCTCAGCCACTTCGGGGTGATCGCGGTCAGCGATCGGCGCAAGTCAGCGAATCGGCGCGGACCAGCCAGGAGGTCGCGGACGACCAGCAACGACCACTTCTCCCCGATCACCTCCAGGGCGCGCGCCGCCGGGCAGAAGTGCTGATAGCCGCTCTTCGGTCTCGTCATGGCCTGATCGGGTTGACAGCCCGATTCGAAGGGGATACCTTCATGGTATCTAAAGGATACCTCAACCGGACCCTCAAAAACCGAAGAGTTGCACCAGGAGGTCTGCGAATGAGTGCCGACGCCGGGACCGCCCATGTAGGGGAGTGGAAGCCGACCGCGTGCATCCTCTGTGAGTGCAATTGCGGGATCCTGGTCCGGCTCGGCGGCGACACCGGCCGCCACTTCGAGCAGATCCGCGGCGACAAGGCCCACCCGGCGTCCAAGGGCTATACCTGCCAGAAGGCGCTCCGGCTCGATCACTATCAGAATGGCCGCGAGCAGCGCGTCCTCCATCCGCTGCGCAAGCGAGCGGACGGCTCCTTCGAGGCGATCGACTGGGACACCGCGATCACCGAGGTCGCGGCCCGGCTGGCCGCGGTCCGCGACGCGCACGGCGGCGAGACGATCCTCTACTACGGCGGGGGCGGCCAGGGCAATCACCTGGGGGGCTCCTACAGCACCGCCACCCTGCGGGCGTTCGGGGCGAAGTACCGCTCGAGCGCCATCGCGCAAGAGAAGACCGGCGAGGTCTGGGTCAACGGGCTCATGTTCGGCACGCCGGTCCGCGGCGATTTCGAGCATTGTGAGGTCGCGTTGTTCGTGGGCAAGAACCCGTGGCAGTCGCACAGCTTCCCCCACGCCCGGCTGACGCTCCGGAACATCGCCAAGGACCCGGGCCGCTCGATCATCGTCATCGACCCTCGCCGGACCGAGACCGCCGAGCTTGCCGAGTTCCATCTTCAGGTGCGGCCAGGCCGTGACGCCTGGCTGCTGGCGGCGCTCGGCGCCGTCCTCGTCGAGGAGGAGCTGACCAGGGGCCCGTGGCTCGCCGAGCACGCCTCGGGTGTCGCCGACGTCGTCGCCGCCCTGTCCGCGGTGCCGATCCCGGAATACTGCCGGATCAGCGGGGTCGACGAGGCGCTCGTGCGGGCCGCGGCCCGGCGCATCGCCCGCGCCGCGAGCGTCGCAGTGTTCGAGGATCTCGGGGTCCAGATGAACCGGCACTCCACGCTCGTCAGCTACCTGGAGAAGCTCGTGTGGCTGCTCACCGGCAACCTGGGGCAGCCGGGCGCGCAGTACGCGCCGGCGGCCCTGGTGCCGCTCGTGCGCGCCAGCAAGAACGAGCTCGATCCGCGCACCGCGCCGGTCAGCCCGGTCGCGGGGGCCCGGATCCTGAGCGGCCTCATCCCGTGCAACGTCATTCCCGAGGAGATCCTCACCGATCATCCGCGACGCTACCGAGCGATGATCGTGGAGTCGGGGAACCCGGCGCACTCGCTCGCCGACAGCCGGCGGATGCGGGAGGCCCTCGCCGCGCTCGACGTCGTGGTCGCCATCGACGTGTTCATGACCGAGACGGCCCGGCTGGCCGACTACGTCCTTCCCGCCACGACCCAGTACGAGAAGTACGAGGCGACGTTCTTCAACTTCGAGTTCCCCCACAACGTGTTTCATCTGCGCCGCCCGCTGCTGGCGCCCCCCGACGGGCCGCTGCCGGAGCCGGAGATCCATGCCCGCCTGGTCGAGGCCGCGGGCGTCTTCCGCGATCAGGAGCTGGAGCCGATTCGCGCCGCGGCCCGGCGAGGCCGCCGCGAGTTCGCGGCCGCCTTCGCCGAGGCCACCCGCGCCAACCCGCGCCTCGGCGCGGTCACCCCGGTCGTGCTGTATCGCACGCTCGGCCCGACGCTGCCCCACGACGCGGCCGCGGCGGCCTCGCTGTGGGCCGCGGCCCACCGGTGCGCGTCGCTGAACCCGGCCAGCGTTCGCCGGGCCGGATTCGGCGAAGGGTTCGAGGCGGGTGAGCGGCTCTTCGACGCCATCCTGGCCAGCCCCTCCGGCGTCGTGTTCGCCTCCGACGACTACGACGAGACGTGGCGGCGCATTCAGACCGACGACGGGCGCGTCAACCTGCGCATCCCGGAGCTGCTCGAGGAGCTGGCCGCGCTTCGCCAGGAGCGGCCGCCCGGAGACGATCCCGAGTGGCCCTTCCTGCTCTCCGCGGGCGAGCGGCGGTCGTTCACCGCCAACACCATCATGCGCGATCCGAGGTGGCGCAAGGCGGACCCCGACGGCGCCCTCCGTGTCGCGCCCGGTGATGCGGCCCGCCTCGGCCTCGCCGACGGGGGCCACGCCCGCCTCACCACGAAGCGAGCCAGCGTCGTCGTCACGGTCGCGGTGGACGACGCGATGACGGCGGGGCACCTCGCCCTTCCGAACGGGCTCGGCCTCGACCATCCCGAGGGCGAGAGCCGGGTACGAACCGGCGTCGCGCCGAACGAGCTCACCGCCAGCGAGGACCGCGACCCCTGGGTGGGCACGCCGTGGCACAAGAGCGTCGCGGCGCGACTGGAGGCAACTCCGGATCAGCGCGCGGTGGCGGTGACGTAGAGCCGCGTCGTCGGATGCTCGAAGTCGTAGGCCGCGCGTGACTCGGCCGCGTCGAGGGTGAAGCCGGCTCGGCGGACCATCTCGACCAGCGACTCCAGGCGATGGTAGTGCAGGGTGAGATCGATGGGCCTGCCCTGGTACTGGGTGAATCGCTCGCTCCCGTCGCCTCCGTGCACGGCCAGCAGGACCGGAGCCCCCACGCGCAGCACGCGCCGGTACTCCCGCAGGATGGCCGCGGTAGCCGGCGCGTCGAAGTAGATGAGGGCGTAGAAGGCCAGCAGCGCTCCGCACGCCCCGTCGCGGAGGGGAAGGGCCCGCATGTCGCCCACCATGAAGGTCAGGTGCGGGTTGCGCCGGCGGGCGATGCGCACCGCGCGCTCCGACAGGTCGAGGCCGGTGACGCGGGGCCCGAGCGCGGCTACGAAGCGGCCGACGTGGCCCGGGCCGCAGCCCACCTCGAGGACCGGGCGCCCCGGGGCGCAGCGCGCGGCGAACGCGCCGAGGCGCTCGCGATCGAACGGCTTGCGGTCCAGCTCGTCGAAGAACTGCGTCGCATAGTCCTCCGCCACGTCGTCGAAGGATCGCCGGACCTTTTCGATGTCGGGCACCGCCGGCGACCTTGAGGCCTGATCGAGACCTCTCGACGTCCTACGCCCGCTGCAGGGCGTCCGGCCGCAGCGCGGGAGCGAGAAGTGTCCGCCAGTCGGTGTCCTTGGGCACCACCGCCTCCGCCGGATGCAGCGCGTAGTACGTCGCCTCGACCCCGGGAGGCGTCCCGCCCGCCTCGACCGTCCGGGTCGCCTGCAGGAGCAGCCGCCGCGCCTGGATCACCGCGCGGTCGGCGGGGCCCAGGTGCTCGCGGGTGCGATCGACGACGCGTCCCATGCTCTCCTGCACCGCGCGGTCCTGGGCGTTGACGCCGTCGATGCCGGTGAAGGTCTCGGTCTTCTGCACGCGCCGGTCCAGGAGATAGTTGTTCTCCCGATTGCGCTTCGAGCGGAAGGTGGTCTGGTCGACGTCGAGCGGGCCATTGCCGAGCCGGCGCTCGAGGCGCTCTTCCTCGGTGAGCGGATCGGTCGTGCTGTGCTCCCAGTTGTAGACCATCGTGGTCTCGTCGTCCATCGGGACCCAGATGTGGCCGGCCGCGCCGGAGAACCCGCGCGCACCCGAGCCGGTCCGGGCCGGGCGGATCTGGTGAAACGGCAGGATGAAGTGGTAGGCGCGTATGTGCACGTCCCCGCTCGCGAGCCGCCGCAGGCCGGCGTACCGGTAGCCGTAGTCCATGACGTCGAGCTCGAGGGTGGGCGCGCCACCCCGCACGACCGGGTCCGACGGGTCGAAGCCGGGCCGCGCGGAATCGGTGGCGAGGACCCGGTGCAGGATGGGCACGTGCGAGGTGTCGATGCCGCCCTCGAGCCCCTGGAGCCAGTTGGTCTCCTGGATCACCTTCGACACGTGACGGTGCGACGGCGGCGCCTGGGTCCAGGCGAAGTGCGGCGCCGGCGGCCGGCTTCCCGCGGGGCCGAGGTACGTCCAGATGATGCCGCCCGCCTCCACGGTCGGATAGGCCCCGGTGCGGATCTTGGACGCGAAGGCCAGCTCCTCCGGCTCGTTCATCATGTCCACGCACTGGCCGTCGACGTCGAACTTCCAGCCGTGGTAGACGCAGCGCAGCCCGCACTCCTCGTTGCGCCCGAGGAACAGCGAGGCCTGCCGGTGCGGGCAGCGCTCGTCGAGGAGCCCGACTCGGCCTCGCGAGTCGCGGAAGGCCACCAGCTCCTCGCCCAGCAGCTTCACGCGCACCGGCGGGCAATCGGGCTCGGCCAGCTCCCACCCCAGCAGCGCGGGCAGCCAGTACCGGCGCAGGGTGTTGCCCATCGGGGTGCCGGGGCCGACCCGGGTCACTCGCTCGTTCTCGTCGCGTGCCAGCATGTCGCACCTCCCTGTCGCCGATCGTCGCCGGGGTCGGATCCGGCCTTCTCGCCCCGAAGGAACTCCATCTCGTGAGCGGTTGTCAAGAGGACGCGCCCGTCGCGTACCTGATCCAGGACCAGAAGCGCCCCTCCGCGGCTGCCGGCCCGGGTTGACTTGGCCGCCGCGGGCGACGAATAATCGCGCCACCCTACGTCCCCGGAGGAACCATCGACCATGATCCTGCCTCGCGCAACCGTGCTGATCTGCCTGTTCATCGCCGGGCTCGCCCTGCCGGCCGCCGCCGAGGAGCTGGTGGTGGCGACCTTCGGCGGCACCTTCGTCGACAACTCGAAGAAGTGCCACGCGAGCGCCTTCGAGAAGGCCACCGGGGCCAGCGTCAAGTACGTGCTCGGCAGCTCGGTCCAGACCGCCGCGAAGCTGCGCGCGGCCGGCGCCCGGGCCGAGTTCGACGTCGCGTACATGGACAGCCAGATCGTCAAGCAGGCGAAGGCCGAGGGCCTGCTCCAGCCGCTCGAGCCCGCGAAGATCCCGCACTGGAACGATCTCTACGAGGCCTCGCGGGACAAGGACGCCTACTGGGTCTCCATGATGTTCGCGGGCACGATCATCACCTACAACCCGACCCTGGTGAAGACGCCGCCGACCTCGTGGGCCGACCTCTGGAAGCCGGAGTGGAAGGGCAAGCTGGCCATTCCGGACATCTCGGGCACCTCGGGCCAGCAGTTCCTGATGGCCGCGGCGCGGCTCAACGGCGGCTCGGTCGAGAACATCGATCCGGGCTTCGAGGCGATCAAGAAGCTCAAGCCCAACATCCAGATGATGTACACGCAGCCCGACCAGATCATCCCGCTGTTCGAGCGCGGCGACATCACGGTGGCCGTGTGGTACACGGACCGCACCGGCGCCGCCGCGGCGAAGGGCGTGCCGGTGGCCGCCGCCTACCCGTCGGAGGGCGCGATCGGCATCGTGCCCACGGTGGCCGTGCCCAAGGCCAGCCAGAAGCGGGAGCTGGCGCAGAAGTACATCGACGTGCTCCTGTCGCCGGAGGGCCAGGTGTGCTTCGCGCAGTCGCAGTTCGCCGGCCCGACCAACAAGAAGGTTCAGCTCCCCGCGGAGCTGGCCAAGCTGTTGCCGTACGGTCCGCTCGTCCAGCGCATGTATTTCCCCGATACGGATCTCGTGGCGAAGAAGTTCCCCGAGTGGTCGGAGCGCTGGGGGCGCGAGATCGCGCGTTGACCGCGCCCGCGCTCACGGTGCGCCGGCTCCGCAAGGCGTTCGGCTCCGTGGTCGCGGTCGACGAGGTGTCGCTCGACGCCGCGCCCGGCGAGTTTCTCTCCCTCCTGGGGCCCTCGGGCTGCGGCAAGAGCACGCTCCTCCGCATGGTGGCCGGCCTCGTCGAGCCGGATGATGGCCAGGTCGTCCTCGCGGGAGAGGACATCACGCGGGTGGCCGTCCATCGCCGCAATCTGGGCCTGGTCTTCCAGTCGTACGCGCTCTTCCCCCACATGACCGTGTTCGAGAACGTCGCCTTCGGCCTGAGGCGCCGCGGGGTGGGGGAGACGCTGCTGGGCCCGCGCGTCGAGCGCATGCTGGAGCTGGTGCGGCTCGGACCGCTCGGGAGCCGGTACCCGCGCGAGCTCTCCGGCGGCCAGCAGCAGCGCGTGGCCCTCGCCCGGGCGCTCGTCACCGAGCCCCGCGTGCTGCTCCTCGACGAGCCGCTGTCGAACCTCGACGCGCTCCTGCGCGACGAGATGCGCGTGGAGCTCAAGCGTCTGCAGGAACGTCTGGGGACCACGATGATCTTCGTGACCCACGATCAGGCGGAGGCCCTGATCCTGTCCGACCGCGTCGTGGTGATGGAGCAGGGGCGGGTCGAGCAGATCGGGCGGCCCGAGGAGGTCTACCGCCATCCGGCCACGCCGTTCGTCGCCCGGTTCCTCGGGCGAGCAAACTTTCTGAACGGTACCGTCGCGGAGGGCGAATCGGACCGCACCGTCGTCGCCCTCGATGGCGGCGGGCTCTCGATCACGGCCGGTCCGCGCCAGGGGTTTGCCTCGGGTCGGCCGGTGCACGTGGTCATTCGTCAGGAGAGCATCCGTCTCGAGCCACCGCGGGCCGCTCCGGCTCCCGACGCCGGCGTCAACCACTTCGCGGCGACGATCGTCTTTCACGCCTTCGCGGGGCAGGCGCACCACTATGTGGTGCAGCTCGCGGACGGGCGCGAGCTGGAGGTGGCCGCTCCCGGCGCCACGCTGCCGCTGGCGCGTGGCGCCCGGACGCTCATCGCGTGGCGCCCCGAGGACGTCATCCTGCTCCCCGGCGGCGAGCCGCGCCCGAGCGACCCGCGATGAAGCGCGAATCCGGCTGGTGGCTGCTGGCGCCGGCGCTGCTGCTCCTCCTCGTCGCCTTCGTGGTGCCGGTGGCGATGATGGTGCCCATGAGCTTCCGCCCGTACGTCCCGCTGGTGGGCATCACCGACGGATTCACGGTGCGCTACTACACCAAGCTCCTGACCGACTCCTACTACCTCGAGATCATCGGCCGGACCCTCGCGCTCGGCTTCACGGTGACGCTCTCCACCCTGGTCATCGGCTACCCGGTGGCCTTCTTCCTGGCGCGCACCCGCTCGCGCTGGCGGAGCTGGCTGACCATCCTGGTCGTCTTCCCGCTCATGCTGAACCTGGTGGTGCGCACCTTCGGCTGGATCGCGTTGCTCGCCCAGAACGGGCTGGTGAACCAGGCCCTCCGCGCGCTCGGATTGGTGGACTCGCCGGTGAAGCTGCTCTTCAACTTCGCCGGCCTCCTCATCGCGATGACCCACATCTTCCTGCCGTTCATGGTGCTGGTCCTCATCGGCGCCATCCAGAACATCCCGCGCGACGTCGAGGATGCCGCGCGGATACTGGGCGCCTCCTGGGGCAGCACGTTCTGCCGGGTCACGCTGCCGCTGTCGGCGCCGGGGATCCTCTCCGGCTCGATCCTCGTCTTCGTGCTGACGATCAGCGCGCTGGTGACCCCGCGCCTGCTCGGGGGCCCGACCTATCAGGTGATGTCCACGCTCATCTACGACGAGTTCCTCCAGCGCCTCAACTGGCCGGCGGGCTCCGCGCAGGCGCTGCTCCTCACGGTCATGGTGCTGGCGCTGGTCTACCTGTCCGGGCGCCTCGCCCGGCGCACCGGAGCGCGCGCGTGACCGCGGCCCGGCTCCGGACGTGGCTGCTGAGGGTCTGGGTCGCCCTGGTCTTCGCCTTCCTGATGCTGCCGGTGGTCGTGATCGCGCTCGCGTCCTTCAGCCGCACGTCGTACCTGACCGTGCCCCCGCGCGGTCTGACCTTACATTGGTTCACCGAGGTGCTCGGCGACGCCGAGTACCTCCACGCCATCGGCTTCAGCGTGCTGCTCGGGCTGGTCGCGACCATCGGCGCGCTGGGGGCCGGGGTGGCCGCGTCCTTCGCGCTGATCCGGCGGCGGGTGCCCGGCGGCGCCCTCGTCTCGGCGCTGCTGAACGCGCCCCTCGTCTTCCCCGCGGTGGTGGTGGGTGTGGCGCTGCTCCAGTTCTACGCGATGGTCCACCTGAACGGCTCGTTCGTGGGTCTGGCCCTCGCGCACACGGTGATCACGGTGCCCTATGTCGTCCGGGCGGTGACCGCGACGCTGCAGGGCATCGATCCGGAGCTCGAGCACGCGGCGCGGGTGCTGGGGGCGAGCGGGCCGGTCGCGTTCTTCACGGTGACGCTGCCGCTGATCCGTCCGGGCGTGGCGGCCGGGGCCCTCTTCGCCTTCATCGTGTCGTTCGACAACGTGCCGGTGTCGATTTTTCTCCTCGGGGCTGGTCAGATGACGCTGCCGGTGAAGATCTTCACCGCGATCGAGTACGGCGTGGACCCGACCATCGCCGCCATCTCCACCATGCTGATCGTGCTCACCGGGCTCGGCCTCGCGGTCGCCGAGCGCTGGATCGGGTTCCACCGCTTCGTCTGATTCCGCGCGGAACAGAGGAGAATGCCATGGCAGCGCTCGTCGAAGGGCGGCTCTCCGGCCGGATCGCGCTCGTGACCGGGGCGGCCAACGGCATCGGCCGCGCGAGCGCGCTGCGCCTGGCCCGCGAGGGCGCGGATCTCGTCCTGGTCGACCGCGAGGGCGATGCGCTACCGGGCGTGGCCCGCGAGGTCGAGGCGGCCGGCCGGCAGGTGCTGCCGATCACGGCCGACTGGACGGACGCGGGCGCGGTGCAGGCCGCGTTCGCGACCATCCGGTCGCGGTTCGGGCGCATCGACATCCTCTTCAACAACGTCGGCCAGAGCGCCCGCGAGCGCGCCAGCGAGTTCCACCTCTCGGAGGAGGCGACGTGGCGCTTCGTCATCGAGGTCTCGCTGCTCGCGACCATGCGGGCCACGCGACTGGCGGTCGAGGAGATGCGGGCCCGCCGGAGCGGCCGCATCGTCAACATGTCGACCGAGTCCGCCTTCTACGGCGACGTCGGGTTCGTGGACTACGCGGCCGCGAAGATGGGGGTGGTCGGCTTCACCCGCTCGCTGGCGCGCGAGCTGGCGCCGTTTCACATCAACGTCAACGCGGTCTGCCCTGGCGCCATCCGCACCCGCGCCCACGACCGGCTGCCGCGGGACGTGATCGACAAGGTGCGGAACAGCGTGCCGATGGGCTACGTGGCCGAGCCCGAGGACGTGGCCGGCGTGGTGGCATTCCTGGCCAGCGACGACGCCCGCTACATCACCGGGCAGTCGATCCTGATCGACGGCGGCCGGTGGATGATCTGAAGCGGCTCGGCCGGCCAGCTCAACACTCAAAGGGGAGGCGACGATGGCGGGACGGCTCGCAGACAAGATCGCGGTGATCACCGGTGGCGGCAGCGGTATCGGGCGCGCGTGCGCGCTCCGCTTCGCGGCGGAGGGGGCCAAGGTGTGCGTGGCCGACCTCGATCTGGCCGCCGGCAAGGAAACCGCCCGGCGCGTGGCGGCGGGTGGGGCCGCGTCGCTGGCGGTGCGGGTCGATACGACGGACGAGGCGGCCAACGACGCCATGGTGGTGGCCTGCGTCGAGGCGTTCGGCGGGGTGGACATCCTCGTGGCCGCGGCGGGGGTGGGGAGCCCGCGCCCGCAGGCGGAGTCCGCGAAGCCGTACACCATGCTGACCATGCCGACGGAGCGGTTCCGGGCCGTGGTCGACGTGAACCTCTACGGCGTGCTGTTCTCGAACCGGGCGGTGGCCCGCTGGATGGTGGCCAACCAGCGGGGCGGGAGCCTGGTCAACCTCGGCTCGATCATGTCGAAGATGCCCTCGACGGGCGGCGCCTACAGCGTGAGCAAGGCCGGCGTCTGGATGGCGACGAAGTGCCTGGCCCAGGAGCTGGCCCGCCACGGCATCCGGGTCAACGCGATCGGCCCCGGCTTCATCGAGACGCCGATGACCGCGCCGCTGCGCGCGGACGCCGAGCGGAGCCGCTGGGCCATGGGCCTCACGCCCGTCGGCCGCTACGGCACCGTGGAGGAGGTTGCGAGCACCGCGCTGTTTCTCGCCTCGGACGACGCGGCGTTCTTCACGGGCGAGATCCTGCACCCCTCCGGCGGCGTCTTCGTGGGCTGACCCGCCTCAGTGAAACGTCCGCCCCCCGTCGACCGCGAGCGCGGCCCCGGTGACGAAGGACGACTCGTCGCTGGTCAGGTAGAGCGCGGCCTGCGCGATCTCGTCGGGCTGGCCGGGGCGCTTGATCACGTAGCGATCGAGGATGCGGGCCAACTCCGCCTCCGGGTCGGCCGCGCCCGTCCAGGAGGCGCGGAAGAGCGGCGTGTCGACGATGCCGGGGCAGATCGCGTTGACGCGGATCTGGTCGGCGGCGAGATCGACGGCCAGGGTCTTGCCGAACATGACCAGGCCGGCCTTCGCGGCGCAGTAGGCCGTCCGCTGCTCGAGCGGGCGCAGCGCGGCGCCCGAGGCGATGTTGACGATGGTCCCGCGCCCGGCCTGTTTCAGGGCCGGCAGGGCGGCGTGACACACCAGCATGGGGCCGGTGAGATCGACGGCCAGGACGCGGGTCCACTCCGCCGCCGTCATCTGCTCGAAGGGCCGCATCAGATCGATCCCGGCGCTGTTGACGACCCCGTCGAGGCCGCCGAATGCGGAGACGGCCTGGGCCACGGCGGTCCGCACCTGGCGCTCCTCGGCGACGTCGCACACCAGCGCCAGCGCGCCTTCGACGGCGGCCTTCGACAAGGCCGCCTCGTCACGGTCGAGTGCGGCGACGCGCGCCCCTTCGTGCTGGAACAGGCGCGCGATGGCGAGGCCGATCCCCGAGGCCGCGCCGGTCACCAGCACCCGGCGTCCGGCCAGCCTCACGTGCGCGCCTCCGCGCGCAGGGCCGGCCGCACCGCGTCCGCGACCTCGTCGCAGCGGGCCGGCCAGACCCGCGCGTGGCCGAGGATGTACTGGATCAGCTCTTCCAGCAGGGTGATGCGCGACGGGCGGCCGATGATCTGGGGATGCATGGCGAGGCAGAAGTACCGGTCCTCGCGGTAGAGCATGTCGAACTCGCGCCGCCAGGCCTCGAACACCGCCGACGGCGCCTGCATGGTGCGCCCGGGCAGCGTGATCGAGTACTGGAAGAACGGCGCGTCGTCCAGCACCCACGCGAACGGGAACTCGACGATGTCGGTGAGCTTGCCGTCGATCCGGTGCAGATACGGCGAGTCGTCGTCGAAGTAGTTCGAGGAGTACCCGAACCCGTACTCGGCGAGCATTCGCAGAGTGTGGGGGCTGAACTCCGCCGCCGGGGAGCGATAGCCGACGGGCTTCCGTCCGGTCATGCGCCGGATGATGTCGATCCCCTTGTCCATCTCCTCACGCTCCTGCTCGAGCGTCAGGTTCACGATCCAGGCGTGGGACCACGAGTGATGGGCGATCTCGTGGCCGGCCTTCAAGATGGCCTCGACCATGGCGGGGCGCTGCTCCATGACGAGGCCCGGGACGAAGAAGGTCACGTGCAGGCCGTACCGGGCGAGCAGGTCGAGGATACGCGGCATCCCCACCTTCCAGCCGTAGGCCCCCTGGCTCATCACGATCGGGCGCTCGGCGTTCTTCGGATCGCGGGCGGTCCACATGGTCTCGGCGTCGATGTCGAAGCTGAGCAGGACCGGGAAGCCCTTTCGCGAGAGCGGCATGACGCGCCTCCGAGATGAGTTAGATCGGCATCGGGCGCGCGCACGGGCGGTCGCGCTCGAGGTGGCCGGCCAGGGTGAGCACGCGGCGGTCTCCGTACCAGGGCCCGACGATGTGCAGGCCGATCGGCAGCCCGTCCGACGACCAGCCGCACGGCAGCGAGATCGCCGGGTGACCGGAGAGGTTGAACGGCCACAGATAGGGATACCAGGCGCCGCGGATCGAGCCGGCGGACTCGCCGGCGATCGTGATCGGCTCGTACGGATCGTGGTCGACGGCGAGCGGCGGCCGGGCGAGAGTCGGGGAGAGCAGGAAGTCGAAGCGCTCGAAGAGCGCACACACGCGGCGGTAGACCGTGGTTCGCTGGGCGAGCGCGTTCGCCCAGTCCGCCGCCGACCACCGCGCGCCCCGCTCGATCGACTCGCGCACGCTGCGCGCCACCTGGTCTCCGAACGTGGCCATGTGCGGGCCGACGCGCGCGGCCAGCCCGCCCTGGAGAAAGACCAGGAAGGCCCGCTCGAAGGGCGCGAAGTCCTCTTCGACGATCTCGACACGGGCGCCCTGACCCTCCAGGTGGCGCACCGCCGCCTCGCAGGCGACGAGCACCTCCGGATCGACGAGCCGGTTGCCCACCCGGGGAAGCCAGCCGAGCCGCAGGCCACGCACCTCGACGCCGCGCGGATCGTCGAGCGGCTCCGGACGCGAGTAGGGATCGCGCGCGTCGAAGCCCACGATCACGTCGAAGCAGGCCGCGGTCTCCGCCACGCTCCGAGCCATCGGGCCGATGTAGGACGTCGAGGAAAAGAGGTCCGCCTGGTGGATGTGGGGAACGCGCCCCAACGTCGGCTTGAAGCCGACGATGCCGCAGCACGCGGCGGGAATGCGAATGGAGCCGCCGCCGTCGGTGCCGAGCGCCAGCGGCCCCTGCCCACTGGCGACCGCCGCGGCGGCGCCGCCGGAGGAGCCGCCCGCCGTGCGGGAGAGATCCCACGGGTTGCGCGTGACGCCGAAGAGCGGGCTGTCGGTCAGCGGCTTGTGGCCGAACTCGGGGGTGGTCGTCTTGCCGACGAGGATGGCGCCGGCCTCGCGAAGCCGGCGAACTGGCACCGCGTCCTCGGCCGATACCTGATCGGCGAAGATCCGCGATCCCATCGTGGTGCGCACGCCCCGGGTGAAGAGCAGATCCTTGACCGAGAACGGCACGCCGTGGAAGGGACCGAGCCGCTCGCCTGCCATCACCGCCGCTTCGGCCCGGCGGGCGTCGGCGCGCGCCTCGTCCGCGGTCACGGTGATGAACGCGTTCACGGTGGGCTGGAGATCGTCGATCCGCTGGAGGACCGCGTCGATCAGCGCGACGGGCGAGATCTGCTTGGTGCGGATCTGCCGGGCGAGCGTCAGCGCGTCGGTCTGGATCATGGCTCGGTGCTCCGCATGGCGCGGGTAGCCTAGCACCGGCGCATCGGAACGACCACCGGGACCCGCACGACCACGGCTCTTGACGAGGTCGGCGTCCCGAGTACTATCACCGCGGGTGCCGGATGGGACCGGGCCGTCGTTGCCCCGGAAGCATCCCCGTGGCAAGCGGCTCGACAGCCCTAAGGCAGACGCGCGGTGAACCGCTCTCGCGGAGGGCCATGCCATGCGACACCGGACCATGCCACGGGCGATCTCGACCATCCTGACGCTGGCGCTATTGCTCCTGCTCTCGCCTGCCGTCGCGCGCGCCCAGGTGGCACCGTCGTACCCGCAGGACGACAAGCTGGCCAACGAGCCCGCGCCCTGGACGGTGCCCGGCAAGTGGGGCCCGCGCGGCAACTGGGGCCGGTGGGGCGAGCAGGACAAGCGAGGGATGCTCAACTACCTCACTCCCGATCTGGTCATCAAGGCCGCCGGCCTGGTGAAGCAGGGCAAGGTGTACGCCCTCGGCGAGGAGATGCACAGCGATCTCCCCCGGGCGATCACCCCGAGCCGGTTCGGCGTGCAGGTCATCCACGAGAACGACGGATATGACCGGGTGACGCAGGCCGGGCAGTTCGACCCCAAGCGGAACCAGGGCGCGGCCAGCTTCACCATCATGCACAACCACGTGGGCACGCATCTCGACACGTTCGCGCACATCTACCGGGAGAACTCCCTGTTCAACAACATGCCGCCGCCGAAGCCGGTGGGCACCGTGCACGGCGACGCGGCGAGCGTGAAGTACATCGTGAGCCGCGGCGTGCTCCTCGACGTGGCGAAGTACAAGGGCATGGACCCGCTGCCCGTCACCTACTGGATCACCGTGGAAGACCTCCAGAACACCGCGAAGGCGGAGGGGGTGGAGATCCGGAAGGGTGACGTCCTGCTCATCCGCACGGGCTGGCGCAAGATGTGGGACGAGCCGGGGCCGGACGGACGGGCGGATCCGATGCACGGCAAGTATCTGCAGCCGGAGCCCGGGGTGGGGCCCGATGCGCTCCGCTTCCTGAACGACATGGAGATCGTGGCGATCGGCGCGGATACGGCGGCGGTGGAGTGGAACTTCCCGCTCCAGCCGGGTTATTCCCGGAAGGCGTACGGAGGCTTTCAGGGCCTGCCCCTGCACGTCGACTTCATCTGGAACCGCGGCGCCTACATCATCGAGATCCTCAACCTGGACGAGCTGGCCAAGGACCAGGCCTACGAGTTCCTCTTCGTCGTGGCCCCGCTCCTCCTGCGGGGCGGGATCGGTGTGCCGGTCAATCCCATCGCGATCCGCTAGAGCCAAGCCATGACCCCGGCGGGGCCGGCCGTGACCCTGCGCCGGGTGACGAAGTCGTTCCCCATCGCCGACGGCCGCCAGCTCCCGGTGCTCGACGTCGAGCACCTGGAGTTGGCGGCCGCGAGCTGCATGGTGATCACGGGGCGCAGCGGCTCGGGCAAGACGACCCTGCTCAACCTGGTCGCGGGCGTCTCGGTGCCGACCGGCGGCACGATCGTCGTCCACGGCACCGAGATCACCGCGCTACCCGAGTCGCAGCGTGATCGGTTCCGGTCGGAGCAGATCGGCTACGTCTTCCAGACCTTCAACCTCCTGCCGGCGTTCAGCGCCCTCGAGAACGTCATGCTCGCGATGATGTTCGCGCGGACCATCCCGAGGCGACAGCAGCGCGCTCGCGCCTCCGCGCTCCTCGGTCGGCTCGGGCTGGGCGCGCGCCTGGCCCACAGGCCGGCGCAGCTCTCTCGCGGAGAGCAGCAGCGGGTCGCGATCGCGCGGGCGCTGGCGAACGACCCACCGCTGATCCTGGCGGACGAGCCCTGCTCCAGCCTGGACGCGAGCACGGCGCGGGAGGTGCTCGCGGTGTTTCTCGCCGTCTGCCGTGGCGAGGGCAAGGCCCTGCTGATCGTCTCGCACGATGAAGTCGTCCTCGGCACGGGTGACCGGCTCCTCGACATGGCGGACGTCAACACGCCGGCCGGAGAAGGCGCGTGACCCTCTTCACCGTAGCGTGGAGATATCTCCAGGGGCGCTTCCTCACCAGCGTCCTGACCACCGTCTCGGTCGGGCTGGGGGTCGGCTTGGTCATCGCCACCGTGCTACTGACCCGGGGAATCCGGGAGGGCTTCATCGAAGGGGCGACGGATTACAACCTGATCGTCGGAGCCAAGGGCAGCCAGACGCAGCTCGTGCTGAACGTGATCTTCCGCATGGACGCGCCGACGCCGAACATTCCGGTCGGTGTCTACGAGAACCTCCGGGGCGATCCCCGCGTCGAGGTCGCGGTGCCCGTCGCCATGGGCGACGCGTATCAGGGATTTCGTTACGTGGCGACGACCGAGGCGTACTTTTCGCCCTTCCCCTGGCGGCGGCGCGCCCCGGCGTTGTCGGCGGGGCGATTCTTCCGGAGCGATGCTCCCGGGAAGCCGGACTACGACGCGGTGCTCGGCGCCGACGTCGCGCGTCGAACCGGCCTCAAGCTGGACGATCGATTCTTCGAGGGCGAGGAGATGACCGCGTATCCGCTGACGGTGGTCGGGGTCCTTCGGTCGACCGGCTCCGCCGACGATCGCGCGATCTTCATCTCGCTCGCGAGCTACTGGGAGATGAACGAGATCTCCCGGAAGGCAACGGTCAAGCCGCTCACCGCCGTCCTCGTCCGGCTCAAGCGTCTCTCGGACCTCCCGGCCCTGCATCGAGGGTGGAATATCGCGCCGGATATCCAGGCGGCCCTTCCCACCGCCGTCCTCCTGAGCATCTTCAACCTGCTGAGCCTCGTGGAGGACGTGCTCCTGATCGTGCTCGGGGTCGTGGTCATCGTGGTCGGGCTCTACGTGTTCGTGACGATGTACAACGCCGCGTTGGAGCGCCGGCGGGAGATCGCCACGATGCGGGCGCTGGGCGCCCGTCGGATCACCATTCTCGCTATCGTCCTGCTGGAGTCCTGCGCCGTCGCGGCGCTCGGGGGCCTTGCGGGAATCCTGGGTGGCCACGGCGCCGCGTATCTCGGCGCCCATCTGCTCGCGGGGCGAGGCGGGCCGATCACGCACGTGTTCACGGTGAGCGCGCTCCAACCGGTGACCTTCGGGGCGGTCGTCGTCCTGGGGGCGCTGGCCGGGCTGCTGCCGGCGGTGTTCGCCTATCGCACGGAGGTCGCTGAGAACCTTGCGCCACTCTGACCATCGGCGCCGGCCATGGCCCCGGCGCCTCCAGGGGCTGGGCGCAGTGCTCGCGCTCCTCGCGGCGCTGGCCGGGCTGCAGCTCGTGCCGGCTGCGCGGGGAGAGGAGATTCCGAGACTGACGTTCGCCCAGCTCGCGGACTCGATGCGGGCGAACTTCGGGCTGACCCAGGGGATCATGGTCTTGAGTGGGCGAGAGGTCGAGATCCAGGGCTTCATCATTCCCGCGGGCCCGCCCGACCTGTCGTTCTTCTTGCTGAGTCGTGTCTCGGGCACCGGGAACTACTGCTGCGAGCTCCCGAGCGGGCAGGACGAGACGGTCTCCGTGTATGCGGCGAAGGGCCTGTCCCTCCGCTACGATCCGGTCCGGGTCTATCGGATCCGCGGCGTGTTCGAGGCCGGGCACCAGGCGGACCGGAGCTACGGGGTGAGCTTCTTCCGGATCCGCGATGCGCGCGTCGAGGAGGCGGTGGGGGCGAGGATCTTCAAGGTGGGCGAGACCAAGGCTCCACTCAACCCGTGAGTCCTATCGGCGCGTCGGGGACGGGAGAGCCAGGATCGAAGGCATCTGGATGAGCCCGATGTCCGCGAAGAGCCCGTCGCCGGACGTGCCGTCGAGATTGATCGTGCGAAAGCCGTTCGCCTCGACCAGGACCTTCTGTCGCTGATTTCGTGGCACCGCGACCAGGAAGAAGCCGTCCGTGTCCGCCGCGGCCGAGGTGCGGGCCGCGTAGTAGAAGAACTCCCCCTCCTTCAAGGACCTGGTCGCGTCCGGGGACCACTGGCTGTCGGGCGTGTGCTGAGTCAGGATCTGCTGCACCTCGTCGTAGAGCTTGCTGATCTGGTCGAACGTCCGGTCCGAACGATAGAAGAGAACGGTGGCGCCGGGCACGGGTCGCTGGGTCGAGGCCGATACCACCCGGCCGCCGAGGAAGATGCGGGTGCGGGTGACGTCGGTGTTCCGGGGATGTTCGACCCACTTCTGGTCGATCTCCGGGATCTGCTGGTGGAACCGGAGCGCGGTGATCGCGAGGGGCGCCACCGCCCAGGTGATCGGATGGAAGTAGGCGAAGCGCGCCCCGCGGTCGTCGGTCAGCGAGACGCGCGTCGGGATCCCGATCAGGCGGCCCGCGTAGAGGGCGGAGCCCCCGCTGTTGCCCCCGGCCACCGTCGCCACCGCCTTCAGCGACCCGTCCTTGGCGTCGGGCGCCCCCATCGTGTACCCGGAGAACTGCGCCGTCGTCGGCGTCAGGGTCTCCCCGCCGCCGCCGGGGTAGCCGAGAACCTGGAGCATCCCGAGAGGCTCGATCCCATACGGATTGCCCAGCCGCACGAAGGCGAAGCGCTGAGGCGGGAGCGGCTTGCCATCACCCTGGGCGTGAATCTTCAAGATCGCCACGTCGAGGTTGGAATTGGCGGCGACCAGGCCGGCGCGGTAGCGGACCACGGGCGGTCCGAGCGGATCGTCGGGCCGGATCTCGTAGACCAGCATGTCCGGGCCGATGGGCGTGATCTTCACCAGACGCCGGGCGTTCTTCGGATCCCGCTGATAGGTTGTTTCCGAGAGCGCGTTGTAGACGTGGAAATTCGTCACGATGAGCCCGTCGTCCGTCACGACCGTCCCGGACCCGATGGACTGTCGGGCCTGGCGCGTGCCCTGGAGCGCGCCGGGGTCGACCACTTCCGTTCCGCGCACGGTCGGATCCAGGTACTCCTGAACGAGGTAGTCGGACCCCAGCTTGACGAACGGCCGCAGGTCACTGGGCAGGCCCTGCGCGGCGGTCTGCCGGCCGATGCCCAGGATGAGCAGAGCGCACACGCCCGCTACCACACGCGATCCGGGCTTCCTCATTGGCCGGTCCACCGAACGGAATCGAGAATCCGCGCGTAGAGCCGCTCGTCTTGCTGGAACGCGAGCGGCCTGCCGTCGAACGTGAAGACGAAGGTGTGGCGCTCGGATGGGATCAGATCGGTGTAGGCCCAGAACATCTCCGGCAGCCGTCCCGGCATCGACTCGTCCTTCTTGAGATAGGCGTACCGTGCGCGCAAGCCGCTCCGCCCGCCGACGGTGATGCGCTCGATGGCCAGCGCGACCGGCGGTGAATGCTCGAGGTAGGTGAGGGGATCCAGGGCCGACACCGGGACCTGTTCTCTTCTCGCCCCCACGGTCAGGCCGAACAACCCGTCCGCCCCGACTCCGTGAAACAGCGTCAGGACACTCGCGGCCTGGTCGGCGGCCGCGCCGGGGACGATTGTCGGCTTGAGTCGCCACTCGGGATAGCGAAAGCTGATCCCGTAGCTCGCACTGGTGAACGCGACGTCACGGGTCGCGGCGCGGCCGAGCAGCCCACCCGCGAGCAGGAAGATCGCCGCGACCGCCCAGACGAGCAGATCGGGCCCCGAGAATCGCCTGGTCGGATGGCGCACCGGCTCCACGGACACGCGGCGAATGAGCGCGGTCACCAGGCCCAGCACGACCGCCGACAGTGCCAGCGAGAGCCCGAAGGACATCCAGAAGGCGTGCGTCCAGCCGGCCAGAAGGACGATCTCGTTGGCCGCGTGATAGAGACCGGTCAGGACGACCCCGATCACGATGGCGACGACGTGGTAGACCTGCGCGAGCCTCGCGGAGAACTTGGTCCGGCCTACCAGGTAGCCGACGAGCGCGCCCACGCTGGCATACATGAGGATGTTGGCGGCCGCGTTGTAGCCGATGGCGAAGAGGGTGAAGTCCAGATGGCCCGCCAGGTAGGTGAGGCTGGTGATGGCGGCAAAGCCCGCGCCGGCGAACGCCCCGTAGATCATGCCGTCGGCGGGCTCGTCGAAGTCGCGTGACGGGTAGAACCCGAGATAGACGATGAGGTAGACCAGGAAGCTCGCGAGGGTACCGCGCACCAGCGCCGAGCCCAGGATGAGCCGGGAGGTGGAGTCGTAGAGCCAGCGTGAGGTCTGGAAGAGGTCGCGCTCGATGGGGAGCGCGAACACGCTGGCGGCGGCCATTCCGGCGAGGAACGCGAGGATCACGGCGTGCGAGGGCTCCGCCTTGCGTCGGGCCTGCAGGTAGAAGAAGACCGTCCAGAGGGCGCTCGGCACGCCGACCAGGACGAGGAGCGCATACGGGGCCCACGGGCCGGCCATCCCGAGCGGAACGGCGCCGCCGAATGCGTAGAGGACCGCCAGCAGGAGCACCTGGCCGGCGATGTTGAGCCAGCCGGTCGTGAGGAAGGTGCGCCGGCGCATTGGACGGCCACCTTCGGCTCGGGTGATCCTGGTGCTCACGGGCGGAACTCGTAGCCCGGCGAGACCACCGTCTCCATCTCCGCCGGAGACAGCGGCCGGCCGTCGAAGTACATGGCGACTTGCCCGCCAAGTGGGCGCCGGCGGTTGATCGCCACGAAGGTGTTCCATTCATCATGGGCGCCGGGTGAATACGCGCTCGATGCGCGCAGCGCGTAGTAGCGGAGGAACTCGCGGCGACGGGCCGGCTGGTCGGCCACGTCCCGGCGGAACGTCTCGTCGGTGGCGGCCCGCTTCGTGACGTAGCGATCGATGCACTCGACAATGGCGGACGCGCCACACCCGAAGAATGCGCGCATGTTGCTCGGGCCGGTGAAGTGCACCATGTCGAAGTCCTGACCGGTCCCGTCGTCGCCCGCCAGGACCGCCGTCCACATGACCAGGTACTCGCTGCCGCCCGGCGACCTTCCCGCGAGAGGGAGCAGCTGGTATCGGCCCGGATCGAGGACCCAGATGCGCCCGCCGTACTCCTTCTCGAGCGCCGCCTTGACCGACGCCGCGACGTCGAGATTCGTGGCGGTGTAGCCGCCGCCGCGAGGGCTGATCGGGGTACTGGCGTAGACGATGAGCTTGCCGGCGCTCTGCTGAGCCTTGATGTCCTGGCGGATCTTTCGGACCTGATCCTGGATCAGGCCGTCGAACGCCGGGTCGATGCAATACTTCATGGCGGTCGCGGTCACCACCACGACCTTCGGTGCGCTGCACTCGGCGGCGTGGGCGACCGGGCCGACAGGGAGCAGACCGGCCGCCAGGGCGATCCAGAGCGCGGAGGTCGAGACGCCGGGCCGCTGCACCCGCCGACTATATGGAGGGGGCTCGCGCCGGTCAAGCCGTCGCGCGGTATCATCCGGGTCATGACGGTTCCAGGGATTCGTCCCGGCCTCACCGGCGAGCGGCGGGTGATCGTGACGGAGGCGATGACCACCGGCCACGCGGGCGGCGCCCGCATCCTCACCGCGCCCTCGATGATCTTGCAGATGGAGCTGACCGCGCAGGACGTGACGGATCCCTTTCTCCGGCCCGATCACACCACGGTGGGCTACGAGATCTGCGTCACGCACCGGCGCGCCACGGCGATCGGCGAGTGGTTCCGGGTCCGCGCCGAGCTCACCGGGGTCGAGGGCCGGCATCTCGTCTTCAAGGTCGAAGCGCACAACGATCGCGAGAAGATCGGCGAGGGTCGGCTCCGGCGGACCATCGTCCGCCTCGGGAGCGTGGCCTGAGCGCTCATACCGAGAGGTAGCGGCCCTTGAGCTCCGCCTCGCGACGCCGGAACTCGGCGGTGGGCCCGGCGAACACCACCGCCCCCTTGCCGAGCACGACCACCTGATCGCTGACGCCCAGCGCCATCCGCGCGTTCTGCTCGACGAGGAGGATGGTCACCCCGCCGCCCTTGAGGCGGAGCAGCAGGGCCTCGAGCTCGCGCACCAGCCGGGGGGCGAGCCCCTGGGAGGGCTCGTCGAGCATGAGCAGCTCGGGGTTGCCGGCGAGCGCGCGGGCGATGGCCAGCATCTGCTGCTCGCCCCCCGAGAGACTGCGGCCGCGCTGCCGCCAGCGCTCGCGCAGGATGGGGAAGTAGGTGAAGATGCGCTCGCGCGTCCAGCCCGCGCCGTCGCCCAGGGGCCGCTCGGCCAGCCGGAGATTCTCGCCGACCTCGAGGTGCGGGAAGATCTGGCGGCCCTCGGGGACGTACCCCACGCCCAGGCGGAAGACGCGGTGGGGCGCCAGCCCGGTGATGTCGCGGTCCTTGAAGCGCACCGCGCCGCCGCGGGGCGGCTCGAGCCCCATGATCGAGCGCAGTGTCGTGGTCTTGCCGGCTCCGTTGCGTCCGAGCAGCACGGTGATCCCGCCCGCGGGGACCGCGAACGAGACGTCGCGGAGCACGTGGCTCTTGCCGTAGAACGTCTGGAGCGCCTCGACCGCGAGCAGCGTCACCCCGCGTCTCCGAGATACGCGGTCTGCACGTCGGGGTTGGCCCGGATCAGGGCCGGCGTGCCGTCGGCGATGAGCCGGCCGAAGTGGAGCACGCTGATGCGGTCGGCGAGATCGAAGACGACGTCCATGTCGTGCTCGACCAGGATGATCGTCAGCTCCCGCTCGCGGGCGATCCGCCGGATGACCGCGACGGTGGCCACCGTGTCCTCCGGCGACAGCCCCTGAGTGGGCTCGTCGAGCAGCAGGAGCGCGGGCTCCTGGGCGATCGCCATCGCGATCTCGAGCCGGCGCTGGTCGCCGTGCGGGAGGGTCGCGGCCGGCTGCTGCGCCAGATCGACGAGGCCGAGCGCGCCGAGGCTCTCGTGGGCGCGCCGCTCGCTCGTCTCGATCAGCGTCCGGCCGCCGATCAGGCGGAAGTTCCCGCCGGCCCGGAGCTGCACCGCGATCCGGACGTTCTCCAGCACCGAGAGCTCCGGGAAGATGCTGGTGATCTGGAAGGTGCGCGAGATGCCCCGGCGGCAGCGGGCCGGCGCGGGGAGCGCGGTCACGTCGTCGCCGCGAAAGAGCACGCGGCCCGACGTCGGCGCCAGCAATCCGGAGACGAGGTGGAAGAGCGTGGTCTTGCCGGCGCCGTTCGGGCCGATGACCGCGCGCAGCTCGCCCGGCTCGACCGCGAGGTCGACCCCGGCCACGGCCTGCAGGGCCCCGAAGGCGCGCCCGAGCCCCCGCGTCTCCAGCAGGGGGGTCACGCGCGCGCCCGCAGGCGCCGGGCCGTGCCCACCAGTCCGCCTGGCAGGAAGATCACCATCAGGACGAAGACGGCGCCGGTGAAGATCATCCAGTGCTCGGTGTAGCTCGAGAGCACCTCCTGGATGAGGATGAAGACCATCGCGCCGAGGATCGGCCCGACGAGGGTGCCGATGCCGCCCATGATCACCATCATGAGCCCCTGGCCGGAGAAGACCCAGAACATGACCTCCGGCGAGGCGAAGCCCCGGAAGGGGGCGAACAGCGCCCCGGCGAGGCCGGCGAACACCGCGGCGATGACGAAGACGACCAGCTTGAACGGGCGTGGATCGCGCCCGAGGCTCGTGAAGCGTCGCTCGTTCTCGCGGATGGCCTCGAGCGCGCGGCCGAACGGGGAGCGGACGATGACCCGGCAGAGCCCGAGCGAGAGGACGACGCAGGCGGCGACCAGGAAGTAGAACGCGTGCGGCGAGGCCAGGCTCGGCCCGCCCCAGTAGAGCTCGGTCTTCGGCACGCCCGCGATGCCGTCGGAGCCGCCGGTCAGGTCGCGCCACTTGTAGGCCACCGTGTAGAGCAGCTGGGCGAAAGCGAGCGTCAGCATCGCGAAGTAGATGCCGGTCGCGCGCGTCGAGAACCAGCCGATGGGCAGGGCCACCGCGCCCGCCAGCAGCGCGCCCGCGAGCAGGGCGACCGGGACCGGCTGGGCGAAGTGGATCAGGACGAGCGCGCTCGCGTAGGCGCCGAGGCCGAAGTAGGCGGCGTGGCCGAAGGAGACCATGCCGGTGTAGCCCATGATCAGATCGAGCGACAGCGCGAACAGCCCGTAGATGAGGAGATCGGTCAGGAGCGAGAGCTGATAGCGCGCGGCCACCCACGGGGCGAGCGCGAGCGCCGCGAGCGCCGCCGCGGCCAGCGCCCGCGCCGGGCTCATTCCGGCTCGCCGAAGAGACCCCAGGGCCTGAAGATCAGGATGGCGCCCATGACCGCGTACATGATGACCATCGCGGTTTCCGGAAGGTAGAAGGCGCCCCACGTCTGGGCGGCGCCGACGATGAGGCTGCCCGCCATGGAGCCGCCGATGCTGCCGAGCCCCCCGATCACGACGACGACGAACGCGTCGACGATCACCCCGATTCCCATCCCGAGGTACGCGGTGGTCATCGGCGCCGCCGCCACCCCACCGAGCCCGGCGAGCGCGCAGGCCGCGCCGAACACGAGGGTGCGGACCCGGGCCACGTCGGCGCCGAGGCAATCGGCCATCTCGCTGTTCTGGGCGACGGCCCGGATGACGAGGCCGGCGCGGGTTCGGCGGAGGAACAGCCACACCGCGGCCGCCACGACCAGGCCGAGGGCCACCACGAACAGGCGGTAGCGCGGATACTGGAGGCTCCCGAGCCTCACCGCCCCTTCGAGGTACGCGGGCGGGTCGATGCCCTTCGCGGTGGGCCCGTACAGGATGCGGACGCCCTCCTCGAGGATGAGGGCGAGCCCGAAGGTCAGCAGGAGCTGGTAGATCGGGGGCCTGCGGTAGATGAAGCGCAGCGTGGAGGACTCGATGAGCGCCCCCAGCGTGCCCACGACCAGCGGCACCGCCACGAGCGCCGGCCAGAACGCGCCGGAGAGCGCGACGGTGGTGAAGCCGAGGTAGGCGCCGAGCATGTAGAAGACGCCGTGCGCGAAGTTGACGACGCGCAGGATGCCGAACACGAGCGAGAGCCCGGCCGACACCAGGAAGAGGAGCCCCGCGAGCGTCAGCGCGTTGAGGAGCTGCTCGACCACGCTACGAGAAGTCCTCGCTGCGGCACTTCGGGGTCACCTTCTCGCCGGGATAGGTCGCGAGGATCTTCGGCACCGGGTGCGGATACTTCGGATCCTTCACCGCCTCCACCGCGAAGCCGAGCTGCACCGCCTGGTGATCGCACTTGCGCATGAAGAACGGCCCCTCGAGGCCCTCGTAGCTCGAGTCCTCCCACGTGTCGATCACCTTCTCGACGTCGTCGGTGCCGGCCTTCTGGATCACCTGGGCCAGCCACTCGAGGCCCTCGTACGTCTCGCCGTCGAACATGTCGGGGTAGAGGCCGTGCAGGGCGTGGAAGCGTTTGACGAAGTCGCGGTTCCGGGGCGTGTCCACCGTGAACGGGTACCGCGAGCTGCCGATCGCGCCCACCATCGCGTCTCCCACCGCCTTCATGTTCTCCAGCTCGAGGATCTCCATGATCGGCTTCACCTCCTGGTTGAGGCCGAACTGGTGGGCCTGCTTCAGGTAGATGGTGGCGTCCTGGCCGGGCAGGGCCAGGTAGACGCCGTCGGCGCGCGACTGTCTGATCTTCGCGATGTAGCTCGCGAAGTCCTTCGTGCCGACGGGCGGATAATCGGTACCGACGATCTCCTTCTTGGCCGCGGTGATCTGGGTGGTGAAGGACGCCACGCTGTCGCGGCCCCAGGCGTAGTCGCTGCCCAGCGCGAAGAAGCGCTTCATGGGGCCCTCGGCCAGGTAGAGGCTGATCGCGCGCGCGCCCATCGGCCCGCTCGTGTTCACGCGGAAGAAGTACCGGTTCCAGGCCTTCGCGGTGAGAGAGCCCGCGCCGTTGATGGTGGACATGAAGATGACCTTCCACTCGGGGCACTTGGCCGAGACGGCCAGCGCCTCGGAGGACAGCGCGATGCCGGTGAGGAACTTCACGCCGTCCTTCTCCACCAGCTTCTGGGCCTTGCGGACCGCGGTGGCCGGATCGCCGGCGGTGTCCTCGTAGAGGAACTCCACGGGTCGGCCGAGGACGCCGCCCTTGGCCGTGATGTCCTTGGCGAAGAGCTCGGCCGCCCGCTTGGCCTGGATGCCGTACTGCGCGTAGCCGCCGGAGAGCGCGGCGGGCATGCCGATCTTGATCGGGGTGGCCGCCGCCGCGCGGCGGAGGAACGCGGGCACGCCGAGGCCCGCGCCCAGGCCGCCCACCGCCGCCATCGTCAGGAAGTCGCGTCGCCTCATGATCCGTCCTCCTCCTTCGCGACCCGCCCGCATCAGAAGATCATGCGGGCCATGCCGCCGTCCACGTTGACCGTCGTACCGGTGATGTAGGATGACAGATCGGAAGCGAGGAACACGACGAGGTTGGCCACTTCGTCCACGGTGCCCGCGCGCTTGAGCGGGACCCCGTCGAGGATCTCGCGCTCGGCCTGGCCGGGCGTCACACCCTTGGCCGCGCCCCACTTGGCGAGCATGGTGTCCCAGCGCTCGGTCCTGGTCGCGCCCGGATTCACGCCGGTGACGAGAATGCGATGGGGCGCGCCCTCGTTGCCGAGCGCCTTGGTGAAGTTGAGCAGCGCGGCGTTGGCCGCGCCGCCCACCATGTAGTTCTCCATCGGTTGCACGCCGCCGATGCCGATGACGTTGACGATGCGCCCGCCGCCCCGCCGCACGAGGTGGGGGAAGACCTCGCGGGCCACGCGGATGTAGCCGAAGAGCTTCAGGTTGAGGCTGTCGCGCCAGACCTGATCGGGCAGGTCGAGGAACGCGCCGCCCTGCGCGGCCCCCGCGTTGTTGACCAGGATGTCGACGCCGCCGAAGCGCTCGATCGTGGCCGCGATCCAGCCCCGGATGTCCTCTTCCCGGTTCAGATCGGCGGGAACCGCGAGGCACGCGGTGCCGTGCTTGTCCTCGATCTGCTTCGCCACCGCGCGGAGCGGCTCGCCGCTGCGCGCGCAGAGCGAGAGGCTCGCGCCCTCGGCGGCGAGCTTCTCCGCGATCGCGCGCCCGATCCCCTTGCTCGCGCCCGAGACCATGGCGATCTTGCCGCGCAGGCCGGTCTCCATCGGCCGCGATAGTGCTCCGGGGCCGTGGACCTGTCAAGCGGCCCGCCCCCTCCGCGATCGACGTTGACAACGGGCTGGCCGGAGCGTATGAGCGGGCCATGGACATACTCTTCGGCACCTTCGCCTCGAAGTCCCTGCTCATCGTGCGGCTCGTCCTGGGCGTGATCTTCTTCGGGCACGGCGCCCAGAAGGTCTTCGGCTGCTTCGGGGGGCCGGGGCTCCGCGGGGTCATCGGCTACTTCCGGCAAGCCCTGGGAGTCCCGGCCCCGCTGACCGTGCTCGCGGCCTTCACCGAGCTGCTCGGCGGGTTGGCGATGATCGTCGGCCTGCTGGTCCGGCCCGCGGCGGTGGGGCTCATCGTCGTCATGCTGGTGGCGGTCTCCACGGTTCACTGGCGGCACGGCTTCTTTCTCAACTGGGCGCTCGAGCCGGGCAAGGGGCACGGCTACGAGATGAACCTGGCCCTGATCGGCATGGCCCTGGCGGTTCTGGTGGGAGGCGCGGGAGCCCTCTCGATCGACCGGTGGCTCTACCCCTGGTAGGCATCGCGCATGCCGCCACTGACTCGCCGGCCGCTCGCGTCGATCAGAACGGGTGACGTGGTCGTGCTCCTCCGGAGCACGTCGGTCACTGCCAGGGAGATTCGCAAGAAGATCTAGACGGTCCTGCGGCCGAGAGCCGTTGACGCTGCCTCCGGACGGAGGTAGGGTGGCGCTCACCGTGGCGCGATTCGTCCTCAAACACGTCGCGTTCCTGTTGCTCACGCTCCTCGTGGTGTCCTTCCTCGTCTTCACGCTCAACGAGTTGTCTCCCGGCGACGTGGCCCGGAAGGTCCTGGGGGCGTACGCGACCCAGGAGCAGGTCGAGCTCCTCACGCGCGAGATGGGCCTGAACCGACCGGTCCTGAGCCGCTACGTCGAATTCCTCGGCCGGCTCGCCGCGGGCGATCTCGGCACGTCCACCCGGTTCAAGCTGCCGGTCAAGGACATCATCTGGCACCGGCTCGCCAACACCGCCTTTCTCGCCGCGCTCGCCTTCGCCTGCATCGTGCCGCTGTCGATGTTCCTCGGCGTCATGGCAGGGATGCGCGAATCCTCGACCGTCGACCGCGCGATTCTCATGTTCGGGACGGTGGCCGCCTCGGTCCCCGAGTTCGCTCTCGGTGTCTTCCTCGCCAGCGTCTTCGTCGTCGCACTGGGGTGGCTCCCCGGCACCGCGACGTTGGTGGCGGGCGGTGGGTGGTCCGTCGCGTCGCAGCTCGTTCTGCCCGTCGCGGTCATCGTGCTGTTCGACGCCGGCTACGTCGTCAGCATGATCCGCGCGTCGACGATCGAGGTGATGCAGCGCCCCTACATTCGCACCGCGATCCTGAAGGGCATGACCTTTCGCCGCGTGGTGGTCCGACACGCGCTACGGAATGCGATGATCAACCCCATCACGGTCATTCTGCTCCAGATCAACTACTTGATTTCGGGCGTGGTGGTGGTCGAGACGGTCTTCGCGTATCCGGGCTTCGGACGCATGATGCTCGAGGCGGCGCTCTTCAAGGATATCGCCCTCGTGGAGGTCGGTGCGCTCGTCGCGGTGGCCGTCGCGGTCCTGACCCAGATGCTCGGCGATCTGGCGTACGTGCTGCTCGACCCGCGCATACGGCCCTGAGGCCCGGGTGATGCATCCGACGACGGCCGAGCACCTTCCCGCGGTCTCCGAGCCCGTGTCCCGCGGGTTTGCGCAGGCGTGGGCGCGTCGCCTGAGTCTGCTGACCGAGTCGAAGCCGGCCCTGATCGGCGCGGGCCTCGTGTTCTTCTGGGTCCTGGCCGCGGTGCTCGCACCGGTGATCGCGCCCTATTCGCCCAACGCCAACGACGTGGCGGCGCTCGCGCACCCGACGCCGTCGTCGACCCACTGGCTCGGAACCGACCATCTCGGGCGAGACGTTCTCTCCCGTGTCCTCTGGGGCGCGCGAACGGTGTTGACGGTCGCTCCGCTGGCGGTGCTGGGCGCGGCCCTCCTGGGCTCGCTCCTCGGGCTCACCGCCGGCTACTATCGCGGCTGGACCGATCTCGTGGTCGTGCGGGCCTGCGACATCGTGCTGTCCTTCCCGGTGATCATCCTCTACATGATCATCCTCGCGCACTTCGGCTCATCGGCGCTGAACATCATCGCGGTACTCACGCTGACCAAGGCCCCGATCATCGCGCGCATCGTCCGCGGCCTCACCATCGAGCTGCGCGAACGGGAGTACGTCGCGGCCGCGAAGCTGCGCGGCGAGTCGCCGCTCTACATCATGCTCGTCGAAATCCTCCCCAACGCGCGCGGGCCGCTGATCGTGGACATGTGTCTGCGCACCGGATACAACGTCGTGATCATCGGCGCGCTCGGGTTCCTGGGCATCGGCCTGCCGCCGCCTGATCCCGACTGGGGCGGCATGGTCAAGGACACCTACGGCATGATGTCGGTCTGGCCGCACATGGCGCTCTTTCCCTGCGCGGCGATCTCGTCTCTCGTGATCGGTTTCAACCTTCTGGCCGTCGGCCTTCGCGAGATCGGACTCCGTGACTGACGCGCCGATTCTCGCTCTCGAGAATCTACGCGTCTCCTACGCGAGCCGCGCCGGCCTCGTCAACGTCATTCCCGGCCTGACCTTCTCCATCGCCCCCGGTGAAGCGATGGGGCTGGTCGGCGAATCCGGATGCGGCAAGTCGACCGTGGCGCTGGCCATCGTCCGCTATCTCGGCCGGGCCGGCCGGATCGTGAGCGGACGGATCCTGTTCGAGGGGCGGGACGTCGCGGGCCTGACTCCGAGCGAGCTGCGGGCGGTGCGAGGCCATCGCCTCGCGATGGTCTACCAGGACCCGATGGCGAGCCTCAACCCCGTGATGACGGTGGGGCGGCAGCTCATGGAAGTGCCGATGCTCCACGAAGGCCTGGGTGAGCGGGCCGCCCGCGCGCGGGCGCTGGAGATGCTGGCGGAGGTCAGGCTGCTCGACGGCGAGCGCACGCTGACGCGTTACCCGCATCAGCTCTCGGGTGGCCAGCAGCAGCGCATCGTGATCGCGATGGCCCTCATCGCCGAGCCGGCGCTCTTGATCATGGACGAGCCCACCACCGGCCTCGACGTGACGGTGGAGGCCGCCGTGCTCGACCTGGTGCGAGAGCTGCGCCAGCGCCACGGCACGTCCGTGCTCTTCATCAGCCACAACCTCGGCACGGTCGTGCGGGTGTGCGATCGGGTCGGCGTCATGTACGCGGGCGAGCTCGTCGAGGAAGGGTCGATCCGGCAAGTGTTCGCGAACCCGCGCCACCCGTATACGCGCGGGCTGCTGGACTGCCTCCCCTCGGTGGCTCGGGACAAGCGGCAAGCACCGCTCAGACCGATCCCGGGGCAGGCGGCGCCGGCGGCCGCGCGGCCCGTCGGCTGTGGCTTTGCCGCGCGCTGCGCCCACGTCGAACCCGGCCGGTGTACGTCCCGGGCGATTGCCGTCCTGCCGGTGGTCGGTGAGCCCGGGCACGCGGCGCAATGCGTGCGTATCGCCGAGCTTCCCCCCTGGGAGCGCCGGCTGGTCGAAGCGGGGGCGGGGGCCGATCGGCCGCCGGGCAGGGTAACCCTGCGAGTCGAAGGCCTCGAGAAACGGTATCTCGAGCGGCGCGGTCTCTTCGGCTCGGGCCGCGCGCCGGTGCGCGCGCTGAACGGGATCGACCTCCTCGTCCGGAAGGGCGAGACCCTCGCCATCGTCGGCGAATCCGGATGCGGCAAGTCGACGCTGGCCAAAGTGCTCACGGGTCTCGAGACGGCGACCACCGGTCGCGTCGAGATCGAGGGCGCCGAGGTCGGCTCGGTGCCCGTCGAGTCACGGCCTCTCGCGTTGAAGCGGACAATCCAGATGGTGTTCCAGAATCCCGACAGCACGTTGAACCCGAGCCACCGCGTGGGCTATGCGATAGGCCGGGCGCTCCGGCGCCTCCGGCGGCGACCGGGAGGCGGGGACGCGAGTGAGGTCGCCCGTCTCCTCGCGGTGGTGAAGTTGCCCGCCGACCTCGCCGGGCGGAGGCCGGATCGGCTCTCCGGCGGCCAGAGTCAGCGGGTGGCCATCGCGCGAGCGCTCGCCGGCAATCCCGACGTGATCGTGGCCGACGAGCCGGTCTCGGCCCTCGACGTCTCCGTGCAGGCGGCCATCATCAACCTGCTCAACGAGATCCAGGCCGAGCGTGGCGCCACCCTGATCTTCATCT
>DATMMH010000511.1:0-6837 GCA_035569855.1 Candidatus Dormiibacterota bacterium | reverse complement strand
TCGCATCGCCTTCCAAAATGGCCACGCGCCAGCGCGGCCCACTGTTCGAGGGCATCCTGTCGATTGCTCGCATGGGCACCTCCTCGCGCCCGCAGGTCGCAACCCCCGTGCCAACACTCTACGCGGACTCCGAGTTGGCTGGCACGTCCTGTGCTTTCCGAAAGTCGCATGCTACTCAGACTGCGAAAAGAACCCGAGCCGGAGATCGAGAACGAGTCGGCTGCCGACGCGCGGTCGGTGCCGCTTCCGGAGCCGTCCGACCGCATCGAGAGCCCCGACGTTTTCCCCGACGAGATCTTCCCCGAAGAAACCCTCCCCGAGGAAGACGGTCTCGAACCGGACGAACCGGCGCCCTTCATCCCTGTCCGTGGGATCCAGATCGCCGTGGCCACGTTCCTCCCGACGCTTCTGGTGGTGTTCTTCGGGCTGCCGTATCTGCTGGGCGGGGCAACGCCGACCCGCGCGCCCAATACTTCGGCGCCCCCGGCCTCGCTCACCGCCCCGCTCACGCCGGAATTGACCGCACCGCCGATGGCATCGACATCGCCGTCGGCAGGTGAGCCCGGGGGAAGTAACGTCCCGGTAGAAACTTCTCCATTGTCGACGGTCGAGTCTACCGACCAGGCTCCAGTCGCCCCGGCCTTGTCACCAGTGGAGGTGCCGCCGGCCGAGCCGCGACTGCCGGCCTCGAACCGCCGGGCCCCGGCCTCGCCACGCCCTGCGACCGCGGAGCCCGCGACGCCCGATCCGACCCGGATCGACTCGCGGAAGACCGCCGCGGCGGCAGACTGGACACCGGCGGCCGCGTTCGCGGACCGCGCGGCGGCGGGGCGGCTGGCGGGCAGCATCGAGGCGCAGGGCTATCCCGTCGAGATCCGGCAGGACGGCTCGTCCACCCGGCCGTGGGTGGTGTGGATCGGCGCTCGGCCGAAGAGCGGCAGCGGCCGCCGCCGCTAGGCGCGCTTCGCCGTCTCCCGCTCCATCTGCGACAGCTCCCGCCAACGCCGCGCCTTGTTGTGGAGCGTCTTAGGCGTGGTGCCGAGAATCTCGGCGGCCCGGGTCTTGTTGTTGTTCACCGACTGGAGCGTCCGCACGATCAGCTCGCGCTCGCCGTCCTCGAGAGTGGTGCCCACCGGCAGCACGACCACGTTGCTGCGCTCGGGCGGGGCCACTCCCAGCGGGGCCAGCGGCAGGCACTCCGTCGTGATCACGCCGTCCTCACAGGAGACCACCGCCCGCTCGATGACGTTGCGCAGCTCGCGCACGTTGCCCGGCCACGAATGGCCCTGGAGGAGCTTGAGCGCGCCCGTGTCGATGCCGCGCACGTGCCGCGCGTACTTGTCATTGAACTCGGCCATGAACGCGTCGGCCAGGAGCGCGATGTCCTCCGGCCGGCGCCGCAGCGGGGGCAGTGGGATCGGCAGCACGTTGACCCGGTAGTAGAGATCCTCGCGAAAGATCCCGTCCTGCACCGCCTTCACCACATCCTTGTTCGTGGCCGCGACGACGCGTACGTCCACCGCCACCTCGTCGTGACCGCCGATGCGCCGCACCTGGCTGTCCTGGAGCACGCGGAGGTACTTGGCCTGGAGGTTGGAGCTCATCTCCGCGATCTCATCCAGGAAGATGGTGCCGCCGTCGGCCAGCTCGAAGTAGCCGGGCCGCCGGGCCATCGCGCCGGTGAAGGCGCCCTTCTCGTGCCCGAACAGCTCGCTCTCGAGCAAGGTCTCCGGAATGGCCGAGCAGTTCACCGCGACGAACGGTCCCTTGGCCCGCTGGGAGAGCTGGTGAATGGTGCGCGCCGCCAGCTCCTTGCCGGTGCCGGTCTCGCCCAAGATCAGCACCGGGGCCGGGCTCGGCGCGGCCATCTCGATCAGGCGGTAGACCTCCTGCATCGCCGGACTCACCCCGAGCAGCGGGCCGAGCCCGCGGGTTTCCTTGAGCTGCCGGCGCAGTACCGTGACTTCCCGGTCTACCTGCACCTTCTCGACCGCCTTCTCGACCAGGACCCGGAGCCGGCGCGGGTCCACCGGCTTGGCCATGTAGTCATAGGCGCCCTCGCGCATGGCCGACACCGCGGTCTCGACCGAGCTGTGTGCGGTCAGCAGGATCACGGCGGCCTCCGGCACCGCGCCGGCGAGCGGCTTGAGCAGGCCGATGCCGTCTATGACCGGCATCACCATGTCGGCGATCACCACGTGGGGGCGAAAGACGGGCGCGCGCTCCAGTGCGTCCTTGCCGTCTACCGCCTCCTGGACCTCGTACCCCCACATCGTGAGCAGCGCGGCCAGGCCGCTACGGCCCGACTCGTCGTCGTCGGCGATCAGGATCCGGTGCCTCATGAGTGTCCCCCTCTAGTTGGGAAACTGGCGTGGGTTCGGTCACTCCCTGGACAGCCCGCCTGGGCTGCAAGCCATGTGCCCCGAAATTACCGGCTGCGATGGGGCTGGCGCTGCCATAGACATCAAGCCGTGATCGCAGCCGGTTACGCCATATCTCTGAGAACCTACTCCATGGACGGCGGCCCCCACCCCGGCCCCTCGAGGGAAGAACTTACCGTGTAACTACCGCCAGTCGAGGTGACCGACCCCGGGCCAGGAGGATGGCGTAACCCACTTCGACCAAGCCCGCCTCGGCCGCGCCCCGAGGCCGGCGGCTCGGGAGAGTGGGCGCGCCAGCCCGCGTCTTTCTGCCACGTTCCTCGCGTGATACCGTGAGGGCGTTCGCTTGGCATCAATACTGCTCTCCGGGAGGCGATCATGACGGACATGTGGGGTGATCTCGTGTGGGCCGCGCTCGCCGATCTGAAGACGCGCCTGCTCCTCGTGCTCCCGGGCATCCTCGCGATGCTCACGCTGGCGGTGGTCGGACTGCTCGGCGCGTGGATCTGCGCCCGTGTGGCCAGACGCGTGGCGCAGGCGGTCTCCTTCGACCGGCGCTCTGAGACCTGGGGCATCGTGGCCGCGCTGCACCGCGCGGGCGTGCGGAAGCCTCCGTCGCAGGTGCTGGGCCTGGTCGTCTTCTGGAGCATCGTGGTGCTGTTCATGCCGGTGGCGATCGACGCGCTCGCGATCCCCGGCACCGGCCGCCTCACGGAGTTCGTCTTCTCCTGGGTCCCCCGCGTCATGGGCGCGGCGCTCATCCTGTTGGTCGGCTGGCTGATGGCGAACTTCCTTGGCGAGGGCGCGCTCATCGCCGCGGTCAACGCGCGCGTGCCCGAGGCGCGTCTGCTCGCACGGGCCATCCGGTGGGGCGTGCTCTTGTTCGCGAGCGCCACCGCGATCACCCATCTCGGCATCGGCAAGGAGATGGTGCTCGTGGCCTTCGGCATCACCTTCGGCGGACTGATCTTCGCCCTCGCCCTGGCCTTCGGGCTGGGGGGGCGCGCGCTGGCCCGCCAGATCCTCGAGCGGCACCTGCGCCGCGAGCCTCACCCGCGCGAAACGCTGACTCACCTCTAGCCCGCCACCTCTGGCTCGCCACCTCTAACTAGGATGATCGAAATCGACGCGGGCGTGGTCTTCCAGGACGCGGTGGCGGCCCTCCGCCGCACGCGGCGGGCCACCTACCGTCTGCAGCTGGGCGGCGCGCTCGGCTTTGGCGCGGTCGGGGACCTCGGTCCCTACCTCCAGGCGCTCGGAGTGAGCGACGTGTATCTTTCGCCCTGCTTCCGGTGCGGGCCCGGCAGCTCCCACGGCTACGACGTCACCGACCACAACACGTTCAATCCCGAGCTCGGCAGCGCGGCCGACTTCGACCGCATGGCCGCCCTCCTGGCCGAGCGCGGGCTCGGCCTCGTCCTCGACGTGGTACCCAATCACATGGGCATCGCGGGCGACTCCAATTCGTGGTGGCTCGACGTGCTGGAGAATGGGCCCGCCTCGCCGCGCGCCGACTTCTTCGACATCGACTGGGCGCCGGTGAAGCCCGAGCTGCGCGATCGCGTGCTCCTGCCGGTCCTGCCCGACCAGTACGGGCGCGTGCTCGAATCCCAGCAGCTCCAGCTCGAGTTCTCCGACGGCGCCTTCCACCTGCGCTATGCGGGGTCGCACCTGCCCATCGCGCCCGACTCCTACGCTCAGATCCTGGCCGAGCACCTCGACCGCCTCGCCGAGCGGATCGGGCCCGACGACGCGGCCCTCCAGGAGCTGCGCAGCGTCCTGACCGCGCTCGAGCACCTGCCCGGGCGCACCGAGACCGATCCTCACCGGCTCGAGGAGCGGCAGCGCGAGAAGGAGATCGTCAAGCGCCGCCTCGCGGCCCTCGCCAAGGAATCTCCGGAGATCCGCGAGCACGTGGAAGAGACCGTGCGCCGCTTCAACGGCGTCTTGGGTGACCGCGGGAGCTTCGACGCCCTCGACCGCCTCCTCGCGGCCCAGACCTATCGCCTGGCCGACTGGCGCGTGGCGGGCGACGAGGTCAACTACCGGCGCTTCTTCGACGTGAACCACCTCGCCGCCATCCGCATGGAGGAGCGCCCGGTCTTCGACGCCACCCACGAGCTGGTGCTACGCCTGGTCGGCGAGGGCAAGGTCACCGGGCTGCGGATCGACCACCCGGACGGCCTCTACGCGCCCGGGGAGTACTTCCGGCGCCTCCAGGAGAGGGCCCTCGTCGGCACCGCGCGGCGCCTCCTGCCCGACCTCACCCCCGTCGACGCGGAGGCTGTCGGGGCGCTCTATCGCACCCGCGCCGGCGAACAGGCCGCCGCCGAAGAGGCGCGCCCCCTCTGGATCGCCGCCGAGAAGATCCTGGGTGGAGGCGAGCGCCTGCCGGAATGGTGGGTGGTCGCGGGGACCACCGGCTATGACTTCCTGGCCTCGGTGAACGGACTCCTGGTGGACGGCGCGACGTCGCGGCAGATGACCGCGCTCTACGCGCGCATGGTCGGCGGCGGCCCCCCCGCGATGGCCGACCACACGTACACCGCGAAACGCCTCATCATGCAGGTGTCGATGGCGAGCGAGATCATCCAGCTCGGGCACCACCTCGACCGGATGTCCGAGCGCGACCGCCTCACTCGCGACTTCACCCTGGCGAGCCTGGTTCGCGCGATCCGGGAAGTCATCGCCGCTTTCCCGGTCTACCGCGCGTACGTCGGCGACGACGGGGTCGAGCCCAGCCCGCGCGACCGCGGCTACATCGACGCGGCGGTGGCCGAGGCCAAGCGCCGGAACCCGACGGTCAGCGTATCGGTCTTCGATTTTCTCCGCGACGTGCTCCTCGCCCGCCCCTCGAGCGATGGCGGCCCCGACGACTCCGCGGCTCGCCGCCACTTCGCGATGCGCTTCCAGCAGACCACCGGGCCGGTCACCGCCAAGGGCGTGGAGGACACCGCGTTCTACGTCTACAACCGGCTGGTCTCGCTCAACGAGGTCGGCGGCGATCCGGCCCGCTACGGCGAGCCGGTCGCCGCCTTCCACGAGCAGAACGCCCGGCGCCTCGAGCGCTGGCCGGAGTCGCTGCTGGCCACGTCGACCCACGACACCAAGCGCGCGGAGGACGTGCGGGCGCGCATCGACGTGCTCTCCGAAGTCCCGGCCGCGTGGGCCGCCGAGGTCCGTCACTGGCGCGCCATCGCCCGGCGCCACCGCCGGGAGGTCGACGGCCAGCTCGCGCCAGACCCCAACGACGAGTACCTGCTCTACCAGACACTCGTCGGCGCGTGGCCGGCCCGCGCGGAGGATGAGGCGCTCGAAGTCACGCGGGCGCGGATCGGCGCGTACATGGAGAAGGCCACCAAGGAAGCCAAGCAACGCACGAGCTGGATCAACCCGAGCAGCGGCTACGACGCGGCGGTCCAGGCGTTCGTGACCGGACTGCTCGCGCCGGACGGTCCGTTCATCGCGGCCTTCCGGCCCTTCCAGCGGATGGTCGCCGGCCACGGCGCGGTGAACTCGCTCGCGCAGACCGTGCTCAAGATCACCGCGCCGGGCATCCCGGACTTCTACCAGGGCACCGAGCTGTGGGATCTCTCCCTGGTGGACCCGGACAACCGCCGCCCGGTGGACTTCGCGCGCCGGCGCGCGGTCCTGGACGAGCTGCGCGGTCGTCTGCCCGCCGAGGATGGGATCGGCACCGATCTCACCTCGCTCTGCGCGGAGCTGCTGGAGTACTGGACGGACGGCCGCGTGAAGCTCTATCTCACCCACCGGGCCCTCACCCTGAGGCTGCGGTACGCGCGCCTGTTCGCGTCGGGCGCCTACCGACCGCTCGACCCGGTCGGCCGCCGCGCCGAGCACGTCGTCGCGCTGGCCCGCGTGGCCGAGTCCGACGTGGTCATCACCGCCGCGCCACGCCTGACCGCGAAGCTCGCGGGGGGCCTCACCGGCCGGGTGCTGCCGGACCCGGCGGGCTGGGACGATACAGGGCTCTCGCTCGCCGACGACCTCGGCGGTGTGTACCGCGACCGGCTCACCGGCCTGACGGTGACCCCCGAGCGACGCGACGGCCGGCTGACCCTGCCGATTGCCGCCCTGCTCGGCCATTTTCCGGTCGCCCTGCTCGAGCGCGAGCGCCCCGCGTGACGCCGGTTCTCGCGGCCCGGCGCGCGCACCGCATGCCCTTCGGGGCCGAGATGCGCGAGGACGGCACCACCCGATTTCGGCTCTGGGCGCCGCGGTCGAAGCAGGTCGAGCTCTGGCTCGAGGATTCCAAGCGCGCGATCCCGATGCCGCGCGACGCGGGCGGCTGGGTCGAGTACGTGACGCGCGAGGCCCCCGCGGGAACCCGCTATCGCTACCGCATCGACGGCGAGACGCTGGTGCCGGATCCGGCCGCGCGCTTTCAGCCCGGAGACGTGCACGGGGCCAGCCTCGTCGTCGATCCGCTCGCCTA
>DATMMH010000510.1:0-11117 GCA_035569855.1 Candidatus Dormiibacterota bacterium | reverse complement strand
TCTCGACCGCGGTGAACGGCTTCAGCCGGCGCCGACCGCATCCGATCGCGCCGATCGGCACCCCGTTCCGAATGATGGGAATCCCCAGATACGACCGATAGGGCGCGGCCCGCTGCAGCACCTCCAATGTCTGCGGGTCGTAGTCGGGATCGGTCAGGACGTCATCGACGTGGACCGGCCGACCGTCCACGAAGGCGCGGCCGATGACGAAGTCCCGGAGCGGGGGCCGGGGGAACAGGCTGTGGTACGCCTCGGTCTCCTCGGGCGACATGTTGTTGACCGCCACCAGATGGAGCAGCCCGCCCTCGAAGCGCGCGACCGCGCTGAACTCGGCCTCGCAGAGTCGGGCCGCGCTCGCCACGATCGTATCGAACACCGGCTGCGCGTCGGTCGGCGAGCGGCTGATCACGCGCAGGATCTCGCTCGTCGCGGTCTGCTGCTCCAGGGCCTCGGTGAGATCGGCGTTCCTGGCCTGCAGCTCGCTGAGCAGCCGCGCGTTCTCGATCGCGATGGCGGCCTGGTCCGCGAAGGTCTCCATCAGGGCAACCTGGCCGTCGGTGAACGGTCGGACCTCGTGCCGGTGGATGATGATGACTCCGAGCAGCTCTTGGGCCCGGAGCACCGGGATGACGAGCACGGTCCGGTAGGGCGCGACGTGCTGGCCCTCGTACGTGTACTCGGGGTCGCTCTGGACATCGTGAATGTGGATCGTGCGCCGCTCGAGCGCCGCCCGCGCCACCCCGCTCCCTCGCCCGGGCGCGAACGGATTTCGGTCAACGAAGGCCTTGAGCTCCGCCGAGATGTTGTGGGTGGCTACCACCCGCAGATGCTGACCATCGAAGCGGCAAACCATGGCGTGCTCGGCTTCGCACAGCCGGACCGCGTTCGCGGCCAGCGTGTCGAAGACCGGCTGGAGATCGAACGTCGACCGGCCGATCACCTTGAGCAGCTCGCTGGTCGCGGCCTGCCGCCCGACCGCCTCGGCCAGCGCTGCCTCCAGGCGGGCGGTCTCCGCCCTCAGCTTTTCGACCTCTGCGGCAAGCTCGCTGGGGACGGGGTCCATGGGGTGCCCGGACCTTAAGCTGAAGACCGGGCACCGGTCAAGGCGTCCCCCACGGTGCCCTTTTCGCGGCCAGCCACAAGGAGCTTGCACGGAAATTGGGCAGTGAGGAGCGGTAGCGACTGATCTAAACTACCGATTCGCTAAAGCTCTCGCCGTGGCATACGCGGTGCAACCGCCCGGCCCGGCGAACTCCATTTCAAGGAGGCACGGACATGCGCAGCGCCCTACGCAGCAAGACGACGGCTCGCTCGTGGCTGGCTCTCACGATGCTCACGATGACCCTCGTCGCCCTGGCCCTCGGGACGGGATCGATCCAGGCCGCGGACCCCGTGAAGATCGGTCTGGTCGCCGCGCTCTCCGGCCAGTCGGCCGCCTCGGGTGAAGCCATCACCCGCGGGCTCACGGTGGCCATCGACGAGATCAACGCCAAGGGCGGGGTGCTGGGCGGGCGCATGCTCGAGCTGGTCCGCCGCGACGACGAATCGAACCCCTCCAAGGGCGTGACCGCGGCGCGCGAGCTGATCTTCAAGGAGCAGGTGGCGGCGCTCTTCGGCGGGATCGACTCGCCGGTGTCGCTCGCCATCGTGCCGATCGCCAACGCCGAGAAGAAGCCGTTCATCGGCGTCTGGGCGGCGGCCACCGCCATCACGCGCAACGGGGCCAACCCGAACTACGTCTTCCGGGTGTCCGCGGTGGACGTGATCGTGGACAAGGGGCTCCTCCAGTACGCGGCGAAGACGTACGGGGCCAAGAAGCCCGGGCTCATGCTGATCAACAACCCGTGGGGCGAGTCCAACAACGACGGGCTCACCAAGGCGGCGGCGGCGCAGGGCCTCGCCATCGCGGGTGTCGAGAAGTTCCAGACCGAGGACGTCGACATGGTGCCGCAGCTCTCGCGGCTCAAGGAGGCGGGAGCGGACAGCATCATCCTCGTGGCAAACGCCGCGCCGGCCGCCCAGGTCGTCCGCTCGCTCGACCGCATGGGCTGGGCCGCTCCGGTGATCTCCCACTGGGGCATCTCGGGCGGGCGCTTCGTCGAGCTCGGCGGACCGGGCGCGAGCAAGGTGGCCTTCGTGCAGACCTACAGCTTCTTCGGCGAGCAGAACCCGCGCGGCAAGCACGTGCTCGAGCTGCTGATGAAGCGCTACCCGCAGGTGAAGAGCCCGGCCGACGTCATCGCGCCGGTGGGCACCGCCAACGCCTACGACGCCATGCAGATCCTGGCTCGCGCGATCCAGGCCGCCGGCGCCACCGACGGGCCGAAGGTGCGGGAGGCGATGTACAAGGTCGGCCGCTACGAAGGACTGATCAAGACCTACGATCCCGCGTTCACCGCGGACAACCACGACGCGCTCAACGAGAACGACTACGTCATGGTCCGCTACACCGACAAGGGTGAGATCGTCCCGGTGAAGGGCAAGTAGCGGCGGCCTCCCGCGGCCACGGCCGATGCTGATCCTGTCCGCGCTCATCACCGGCGTGGCCACCGGGAGCATGTACGGCCTCCTCGCGCTCGGCTTCCACGTCACGTGGGCGGTGTCGCGCACCGTCAACTTCGCGCAGGGCAGCTCGATGATGCTGGGCGCGGTGCTCCTGTACGGGCTCGCGGTCACCCATGGCTGGCCCGGCGCGGTCGCGGTGGCGGTCACCCTCGGCCTCTGTGGCGCGTACGGTCTGGCCATCGAGCGCTGCGTCGTCCGGCCGTTCGTGGCGCGCCGGTCGGACGCGTGGCTGATGGCGACGGTTGCGGTGGGCATCGTCCTCGACAACGTGGCGCTGTTCACGTTCGGCAAGGAGCCGCGGGGCATGCCGTCCCCCCTCACCCGCTACACCGTGCAGGTGCTGGGCGCCGGCGTCTATCCCCTCCACCTGCTCATCCCCGCGGTCGGTCTCGGCATCGCGGCCGCGCTCGCCCTGGTCACGCGCTACACCGTCTACGGCAAGGCACTGCTCGCGGTGGTCCAGAACCCGCAGGCGGCGCGCCTGGTCGGGGTGCGGGTGGAGACCGCGACGAGCGCGGCGTACGTGCTCTCCACGATCTTCGCGGGCGTGGCCGGCGTTCTCATCGCCCCGCTCGTCACGGTCTCGGCCGGCATGGGCTGGGTCTTCGGCATCAAGGCCTTCGCGGCCGCCATCCTGGGCGGGCTCGACAGCGCGTGGGGCGTGGTGGTGGCCGGCATCCTGTTCGGCCTCACCGAGGCCCTGGTCACCACCCTGCTCGGCTCGACCTACACCAACATCCTGTCGTTCGGCATCGTCATCCCCGCGCTGGCCCTGATGCCGCACGGCCTGCTCGGCCGCGCGGGCGCGCAGCGCGTCTGACGTGCGCGGCCCCCTGATCGGCGCCGGCGTCCTGCTGGGTGCCGTCGCGCTGTGCCTGGCCGGCGACGGCTACCAGACGTACCTCCTGGGCCTGGTCGGGGTGACCGCGCTGGTGGCCACCGGCCTCAACGTGCTGATGGGGCTGACCGGCCAGACCTCGATCGGCCACGTCGGCTTCTTCGCCATCGGCGCATACACGACCGCCATCCTCACCAAGGACGCGGGCGTGAATTTCTGGCTCGCCCTGGTCGCGGCGGGCGCGCTCGCCGCCGTCGTGGGGGGCGCGCTCGCGCTGCCCGCCCTGCGGCTGTCAGGCCCGTACCTCGCCATGGTCACGCTGGCGTTCGCGTTCGTGGTCGAGCACGGCGCGATCGAGTGGCGCGGGCTCACCGGGGGCGCCAACGGGATCATGGGCATGCCGCCTGTGTCGATCGCCGGGGTCCCGCTCGACTCGCGCGCGCTGGCCGCCGCCATCGCGGTGGTCACCGCGATCGGCGTCGCGCTGTTCTGGCTGATGAGCCGGAGCGGCTGGGGCTACGCGATGCGCGCGGTGCGTGACGCCGAGACCGCGGCCGGCGGGCTCGGTCTCCACACGGTCGCCATTCGCGGGACCGCGTTCGTCGTCTCCGCCGCCTACGCCGGCGTGGCGGGAGGGCTCTTCGCCCCACTCACCGGGTTCGTGAGCCCGGAGACGTTCCCGCTCATCACCTCCATCATCTTCGTGCTCGTGGTGATGATCGGCGGCCAGGGCACCGTCATCGGGCCGCTCGTCGGCGCGGTCATCGTGGTGCTGCTGCCCGAGACGCTCTCGTCGCTCGCGGAATACCGGCTGCTCCTCTTCGGCGCGCTGCTCTTCGTGGTGCTCCTGATCGCCCCGGGTGGCGTGGTGGGCGCGGTGGCCGCACGCCTCGGCCGGGCGGCACGGACGACGGTCCCCGACCGCATCGACGTCGCCGGCTTCCTCGGGCAAGGGCCGCCCGGCGCGTCCGACGACCTGGTCGCCGAAGGCCTGGCGCGCGCGTTCGGCGGCGTCCGCGCGGTGGCCGGCGTCGGCTTCAGGGCGCGACGCGGCGTCATCACGAGCGTCATCGGGCCCAACGGGGCGGGCAAGACCACGCTCATCAATCTCATCAGCGGCGTGACCCGGCCCGACGCCGGACGCGTACACCTGGGCGGGCGAGGTCTCTCTGGCCTGCCCGCCCACGGGGTGGCGAGAGCCGGGGTGGCACGCACCTACCAGACCTCCCAGCTCTTCGCCGGCATGTCGGTGCTGGACAACGTGCTGGTCGGGCTGCAGCGCGGCCGGCTCGGCTCGCCGGTCGTGCCGCGCCGAGCGGCCGACTCACCGGACCTCGCGGTCGCCGCCTCGCTGCTCGACTGGGTCGGCTACGCCGGGAGCCTCGACGCCACCGCGGGCGCGCTCGCCCACGTGGACCGGCGCCTGGTCGAGATCGCGCGCGCCCTCGCCACGCGGCCGGCCGCGCTGCTGCTCGACGAGCCCGCCGCCGGACTCAGCGCCGAGGACACGCGGCGCGTGGGAACGCTGCTGCGGGCCATCGCCGCAAGCGGGGTCGCCGTGCTCCTGGTCGAGCACGACATGGAGCTGGTGATGGACGTCTCCGCCCACGTGGTGGTGCTCGACGCCGGCCTGGTCCTCGCCGAGGGGAGCCCGGCGGCGGTGCAGGCCGACCCCGCGGTGCGCGCCGCCTACCTGGGCGAGCGGCGATCGGCAGGGCGCGCCCGGTCCGGAGCGGTGCCGGTTTTCCGCGAGACTGCGCTGAACGTGGCCGGCCTCGTCGCGGGCCACGGCGGCGCGCCCGTCCTGCCCGGCCTAGACCTCGCGGTGCGCGCGGGCGAGATGGTCTCGGTGCTCGGCGCCAATGGAGCCGGCAAGTCGACCCTGATGGCGGCGCTCTCCGGGCTCCTCCGCGCCGAGGCCGGCCGGGTCCAGCTCTTCGGCGCCGACGTGACCGCGCTCGACGCGCCGGGTCGCGTGCGCGCCGGCCTCGTGCTGGTTCCGGAGGGCCGCCTGGTCTTCCCCGACCTGAGCGTGCGCGACAACCTGCGGCTGGGCGCGCTGCTCCGCCGCGACGCCGACATCGCGACCGACATCGAGGCGATGCTGGCGCGCTTCCCGCGCCTGCGCGAGCGGGCCGACGGGCGCGCGGGGCTGCTCTCGGGAGGCGAGCAGCAGATGCTGGCGCTGGCCCGGGGCCTGATGGCGCGCCCGCGCGTGCTGCTCCTCGACGAGCCCTCGCTCGGCCTGGCCCCGCAGCTCGTCGAGCAGGTCTTCGAGGAGCTGGCCGCTCTGCGCGACTCCGGGCGGACGCTCCTGCTCGTGGACCAGAACGCCGAGCTGAGCCTCGCCATCGCCGATCGCGGCTACGTGCTCGAGCGGGGGCGGGTGGCCGCCGAGGGACCGGCGGCGGAGCTGCTCACCGATGGCGCGCTCCTCGACGCCTATCTCGGCGGGGCCCGGCCCCCTGCCCTACCCACCGCCGCGATCGCGCCGAGAGAGGTGCCCACATCATGACGCTCATGCAGGTGCCCATCGTGAGCCCGACCTCGTCGAGCGGGTGGACGACACCGCCCGCGCCTTCTTCGACCTTCCCCTGGCCGAGAAGATGCGGGTCGTGAGGCCGGGCCCGACGTGACCCGCGGCTATGTCCCGCTGGAGGGTGAGGCGGTGGCCGCGAGCCGCGGTGAGGTCACCCCCGGCGACCTGAAATACCCGGTCACCACGTCGGGTGAGCACCTGCGGCGGCAGTTCGTGAGGACCCAGACCGCGGCCTACTGAGCGGTCACGGGCAGGCTCCGGTCTCGCGAACCCGCGCGAGGAGCTGGCGGATCCGGTCTCGAGCCTCGGGTTTGACCGGCCCCGGCTCGGTGTGGCAGGCCTTCCCGGCCGCGTCGATCACGGTCACGGAGACATTGGCCTCGGGCAGGCCGTAGGCGCGGGCCAGGTCTCCGTTCCAGTCGATCAGGATGGCGATGTCCGACGGCACCCGCTGCTGCAGCCGCTCGTTGACCTCGGCCTCGGTCTTCTGGGCGCGGAGGTCGCGCGCATCGAGGCCGCGCAGCACGACCAGCGCGCCGCTCGCCTTGTCGCGGACCTGGTCCTCCCAGGTCTTCATGCGCCGCATGCCGTCGACCTTGCCGTAGACCAGCAGGATGGCCTGACCGCGGTGCCGTCCCGGTCCGTCCGCCTTGCCGAACTGGTCCTTCAGGACGACCTCACGCGAGACCTCCTGGGCGAGGGCCCCGCCGCTCGTCAGCCCGAGCGTGATCGAGGCCAGCGCGAGCAGCGCGCCCGATGAGACAACCGTGCGGCGGACGGATCGGCCCAGCGGCTGGAAGATCGTCAGCACGAGCGGCAGGAGCACGAACTGGCTGATCAGGCCCAGGAGAAACGCAGCGCCGGTCAGGACCGCGAAGTGCACGGTCGGCACGAACGAGCTGAACACCCCGACCCAGAACCCCACCGCGAGCGTCACCGTCGAGAACACCACCGCGCGTCCCGATGCGTGCACCATGACCGTCAGCGCCTCCACGTAGTCGGCCTGGCGGGCGAACGCCTCCCGGAACCGGGCCAGCAGGTAGATCGAGTTGTCCACGATCGTGCCGATGGTCACGCACGCGATCATCGCGGTCGGCACGGAGAGGGCCACGCCACTCCAGCCCATCAGCCCGTACACCATCAGCACCGGGGCCACGTTCGGGATGACGCAGACGAGACCCAGGCGGAGGGAGCGGAACTGCAGCGCCATCACCGCCAGGATGAGAACCAGGGCGCCCGCCAGCCCCTGCGCCTGATGCCGGACGAGCGTCGTCGACATGTTCGACAAGACGACGAAATTGCCGGTCAGGGTCACGTCGGGGACCTCGAGGCGGCGGGCCACGTCCCGGATCTGGGAGAAGAGCGCCTGGGAGCTGGCGCTGTCGAGCGCGGGAACCCAGGCGATGATGCGGAGCGTGGCGCGCCCGTCCGCGCCCTCCGCGATGAAGCGATGGAGCTCAGCGGGCGCCTCCGTGTCGAGGGCGGTCATGAAGTCGGCGAGATCGTCGGCGGCGTCCGGCCCGTCGGGGAGCCGCGCGTAGCCGTCGTCGCCCCGATGCACGGCACGGTTGACCCGGGCGAGGAGATCGGTCAGCCCGGTGACCTTGTGGACGTGGGGAAGATCCCGCACCGCGTCCTCGAAGCGTGCGAGCCGGCCGAAGGCCTTCGGATCGCGTGCCGAGACCCCGGAGACGAGGATCTCGACCGAGTTCACCCCGCTCAAGTTGGCGTCGATGAACCGCGTCGCGGCGGAGAGCGGGCTCGCATGACGGAGCGATCCGATGAGGTCCGTCTCCACCCGTAGCCGCGTGAGCCCTACGGCAGACCCGGCGAGCACCAGCGAGACCGCGAGCGCGGTCGCCCATCGGTGGCGGCACACCGAGCGCACGATCCGGGCGAGCCCACGCTCGACCGGTCCCGGCTCGAACGCCTCGATGACCCGACGGGGGACGTCGGGCAAGGAGGCGAGCAGGAGCGGAGTCAGCGCGATGGTGAGGCCGTAGCCGATCATGATGCCGATCGCGGTGAACAGGCCGAAGTCCCGGATGGCCGGAACGGGGAGCGTCAAGAGCGAGACGAACCCGATCGCGGCGGTCAACGCTGCGTTGAAGCAGGGCAGTCGCATCCGGCGATGCGCCTGCGCCAGCGCGGGGGCCAGGGGCAGCCCCTGGGCGCGGGCCGCGAGGTATTGGTTGATGAGCTGGATGGTTCCCTCGAGCGACATCACCAGGATGACGGGGGTCATGAGCGAGGTCACCGGATTCAGGGTTCGGCCCGCCAGTCCGAAGAGGCCGAGCGTCCAGACCAGGGCGGCGGTGACGACCGCGAGCGGGACGAGCATGCCGACGACGTGACGATAGAGCGCCGCCGTCAATACCGCCAGGATGAGAAAGATCAGGGGGACGAAGATCATCTGATCTCGCGCGATGTAGGTCGCGACGTCGACCTTTTCGACCGGGATCCCGGCGATGAACGCCTGGAGACCGGGGCCGGCCCCGCTCGCCAGGCGGCGAAGGTCCGTCACGAGGGCACGGCGGGAGTCCGCCGGACCGGCCGCCGGCTCGAGCTCGACTAGGATCGCGGCGGTGCGCGCGTCCCGGGCGACCAGGAGCCCGCCAAAGATCGGATGCGACCCGAGCCGCGCGCCCAGCGCCTCGGGCGCTAGCGTGCCGGCCTGCACCAGCGCGTAGGGAACGACCGGCACCGGACCCAGCGCATCGCCCTCGAGGTCTCGCACGTTGGTGGGCGAGAGGACGCGGCTCACGTGGGGCAACGCGGCCACGCGCCGGGTGAGCTGATCCAGCCGCTCGAGCGACTCTCGCGCGAACAGCCGCTCGGAATGCAGTGCGAGCACGACGACCTCATCGGAGCCGAACCGGGCCTGGAAGGCACGGAGCCGGTCGAGATCGCCCGGCCCCGACGGGATCATGGACTCGACACCGGGATCGATGCGGAGGGCGAGCGCGCACCACCCCAGGAGCCCGGTCAGGAGCGCGACGAGCAGGAGGGCCGGCCGGCGACGGGCCAGAAGGAGCGCGATCAGGCTGAATGCGGGCATGGGCTGCGGCGCCTCCCATCTTCGCACACGAGCGCCCGTCGACCGCTTGACGTGCGCCACGGCCGAGGACTAGTATCGCGCCCACTCGGTTCCGTACCCGGTTCCCAGGTCCGTTCCCAAGGCCGCCCTGACGTGGAGGGCCACATGCCGCGGTTCGGCTCATCTCGGGATTTCGAGCAGCTTCCGCTCCCCCCGCAACCGCGACACCCGATCCCGTCCCACACACGCACGGAGGAATGACCCATGGCGACGACCGTTCGGCCCGCGAGTAGTCTCCCCTGGTGGAAGGAGCCAACCAAGGACCAATGGATGGCATGGTGGGCCGCCTGGCTGGGCTGGACGCTCGACGCGTTCGACTTCACGGTGTTCCTGCTGATCATGGTGCCGATCTCCAAGGAGTTCGGGGTTTCCCTGACCGAGGTGGCCGCGGTCTTGACCATCACGCTCTGGATGCGTCTGGTGGGGGCGTGCGCGTCGGGCTGGCTGGCGGATCGGGTGGGGCGCAAGACGCCGCTGATGCTCTCGATCGTCTGGTACTCGCTCTGCAACTTCATCGCGGGCTTCTCCCCCAGCTTCGCCTTCCTCTTCCTGTTCCGCGCTCTGCTCGGGATCGGCATGGGGGCGGAATGGCCCGCCGGGGCCGCCCTGGCGATGGAGTCCTGGCCCGCGCGGTCGCGAGGCATCATGAGCGGCATCCTGCAAGGGTCGTGGAGCCTGGGCTTCCTGCTCTCGAGCGCGGTCTACGGGCTGTTCTACTCGTACCTCGGCTGGCGCGGCATGCTGTGGATCGGCATCCTGCCCGCGTTGGCAGTGGTCTTCGTGCGCTACTTCGTCAAGGAGCCGGCGGTCTGGGTCGAGAACAAGCGCCTGCAGCGCGAGCAGAAGCGCGAGGTCCGGGCGCCCCTGATCCAGATCTTCCGGCGCGGGCTGATCGGCAACACCCTGTCCGCGTGCTGGTGGATGACGAGCGCCTTCATCATCTACTACTCGATCTGGTCGCTCTTCGCCACGCACCTCCAGAAGGACCTCAACTTCAGCCCGGCGCAAGTGGCGGTGCCGATCGCGATCGCCAACTTCCTGGCCTTCCTGGCGAGCGGGTTCTGGGGCTGGACCGCCGACCACATCGGGCGTCGCTGGTCGATGATCATCCCGGGGATCATCACCGTGTTCGTGGCGCCCCTCTATCTGCTCACCGACAATCTCAGCTTGATCGTGGTAGGCTTCGTGCTGCAAGGCCTGTTCGGCGATGCCCTCTATGGCCAGAATCCCAGCTACCTCTCCGAGCGCTTCCCCACCGAGGTCCGCGCGGCGGCCAGCGCCTTCTGCTATCACCAGGGGGCGATCTTCGGTGGGTTGGTGGCCCCGACGCTCACCTACTTCGCCATCAATTACCACCTGGGCTTCGGCATCCCCATGCTGGTGGGTACCGTGGTCGGCGCGGTGAGCTTCGTGTTCGCCCTGCTGCTCGGCCCGGAGACCAAGGGCAAGGAGCTCGTCGCGGACCTGATGGTGGCACCGCCGGCACGCCCGGTCTTGACGCTCTAAACGGTTCTTACAGCGGTCCCAACGAAACGGAGGCAAATCATGTCCCTGAGAATCAACAGCGAAGCACCCAACTTCAGCGCGGACACCACGCAGGGCAAGATCAACTTTCACGACTGGATCGGCTCGGGGTGGGCGATCCTGTTCTCGCATCCGAAGGACTTCACGCCGGTCTGCACGACCGAGCTCGGGTACATGGCGGGGCTCAAGCCCGAGTTCGACAAGCGGAACTGCAAGATCATCGGCCTCAGCGTGGACCCGGTCGCCGACCACCAGAAGTGGTCGAAGGACATCGAGGAGACGCAGGGCCACGCCGTCACCTACCCGATGATCGGCGACCCCGAGCTGAACGTGGCCAAGGCGTACGACATGCTGCCTGAGGGCGCGGGCACGACGTCGCAGGGCCGCACCCCCGCCGACAACGCCACCGTCCGCTCGGTGTTCGTCATCGGTCCGGACAAAAAGGTCAAGGCCATGCTCACCTATCCGATGAGCACGGGCCGCAACTTCGACGAGGTCCTGCGTCTCCTCGACTCCTGCCAGCTCACGGCGAAGCACAAGGTGTCCACGCCGGT
>DATMMH010000509.1:0-7432 GCA_035569855.1 Candidatus Dormiibacterota bacterium | reverse complement strand
TCTATCTCGCGCGGATCCAGGCGCTCGACCGCACCGGCCCAACGCTCCGGGCCGTGCAGGAGATCAACCCCGACGCGCTCGCCATCGCGGCCGCGCTCGATCGGGAGCGGAAGGCCGGGCGCGTCCGGGGTCCGCTCCACGGCATCCCGGTCCTCATCAAGGACAACATCGCCACCGCGGACAGGATGGAGACGACCGCGGGCGCGCTCGCCCTGGTCGGCGCGAAGCCGCGGCAGGATTCCACGATCGCCCGGCGCCTGCGCGACGCGGGCGCGGTGATCCTCGGCAAGGCGTCGATGAGCGAGTGGGCCTACTTCAAGTCCGCCCCCGGCTCGAGTGGCTGGAGCGCGCGCAACGGCCAGTCGCGCAATCCCTATGCGCTCGATCGGTCGCCGTGCGGCTCCAGCTCCGGCTCGGCGATCGCGGTCGCGGCCAGCCTGGTGACGGTGGCCATCGGCACCGAGACCGACGGCTCCATCGTCTGCCCGTCCGGCGTCAACGGGGTGGTGGGGATCAAGCCGACGGTGGGGCTCACCAGCCGCGCGGGAGTCATCCCGATCTCGGCGACCCAGGACACGGTGGGCCCCTTCGGGCGCACCGTCGCCGACGCGGCCACCGTGCTGGGCGCGCTCGTCGGAGTGGATCCGCGCGATCCGGCCACGAGCGCGAGCGCCGACCGATCGCAGGCGGACTACACCCGCTTCCTCGACCCCGACGGGTTGCGCGGCGCGCGCATCGGCGTGCCCCGCGACGGCTACTTCGGCTACAGCCCGAAGGCCGACGCGGTCGCCAACCAGGCCATCGCGGCGATGCAGGAGCGCGGCGCGGTCATCGTGGATCAGGTGAAGATCCCCAACTTCGACCGCGCGGCCCTCACCGCCTCGGAGATCACCGTGTTCCTCTACGAGTTCAAGGCGGGCGTGAACGCCTACCTGGCCGACCTCGCCCCCGGCGGCCGAGTGCGGACGCTCGAGGACATCGTCGAGTTCAATCGCCAGAACGCGGCCGAGAACCTGCCCTACTTCGGCCAGGAATGGCTCGAGCGCGCGCAGGCCAAGGGCGCGCTGACCGAGCCGGAGTACCTGGAGGCCCTCGAGAAGTGCCGGCGCCTCGCCGGCCCGGAGGGGCTCGACGCCGCGATGGCCCAGAACCAGCTCGATGCGCTCGTGGCCCCGACCACCACGCCGGCCTGGACCATCGACCTGGTCAACGGCGACGCCATCCGCGGCGCGAGCTCCAAGAGCGCGGCGCTCGCGGGCTATCCGTTGATCAGCGTGCCCGCCGGCTCCGCGATGGGCCTTCCGGTCGGGATCACGTTCATGGGCCGCGCCTGGAGCGAGCCCACGCTGCTGAAGCTCGCCTACGCCTTCGAGCAGGCGACCAAGGCGCGCCGCCCGCCCCAGTACCGCCCGACCAACGTCTAGTCCGCCAGATCCGCGAAGAGCGGCGTGCTCAGGTACCGCTCGCCGAACGACGGGATGATCACCACGATCAGCTTGCCCGCGCTCTCGGGCCGGCGCGCGACCTCGATGGCGGCCCAGAGCGCGGCCCCCGAGGAGATCCCGACGAGCAACCCTTCCTCGCGCGCCGACCGGCGGGCCATGGCGAAGGCGTCGTCGTTCTTCACCGGGACGATCTCGTCGTAGATCTTGGTGTTGAGGATGCCGGGCACGAAGCCGGCCCCGATGCCCTGGATGGGATGCGGGCCCTTCTGGCCCCCCGAGAGCACCGGCGAGGCGTCGGGCTCGACCGCCACGCAGCGCACCACCGGCTTGCGCGCCTTCAGCACCTCGCCCACCCCGGTGATCGTCCCGCCGGTCCCGATCCCCGCCACCAGCACGTCGATCTGCCCATCGGTATCGCGCCAGATCTCCTCCGCGGTCGTCCGCCGGTGGATCTCGGGATTCGCGGGGTTCTCGAACTGCTGGGGAATGAAGTAACGCGGGTCGCTCGCGGCCAGATCCTCGGCCCGCTTGATCGCGCCGGTCATCCCCTCGGCGGCCGGGGTCAGGATGAGCTCGGCGCCGTAGGCGCGCAGCAGCATCCGCCGCTCCTTGCTCATGCTGTCGGGCATGGTCAGGGCGAGCTTGTAGCCGCGCGCGGCGCACACGAACGCCAGCCCGATGCCGGTGTTGCCGCTGGTCGGCTCCAGGATGATCGTGTCGGGCTTGATCCGGCCGGCCTTCTCCGCCGCGTCGATCATGGCCACCCCGATCCGGTCCTTCACGCTGTGCGCGGGACTGTAGAACTCGAGCTTGGCCACCACCTGCCCGGCCGCGCCCCGGGTCAGCCGCCGGATCCGCACCAGGGGTGTGTTGCCGACCAGCTCGGTGACGTCATTGGCGATTCGCATCTCGTCTCCTTGTCAGGGGTCAGGTGGAGCATCGCGGCGTTCGACGAGGGCGTCGATCGTCTTCCGATCGCTCTCGTCCACCGAGGTCAGATGGGCGACCGCGAGGTGTCCGCCGTCGCGCGCCTCCACCCGGACGATCTTCGCATAGAGATCGCGCGAGTCGACGAGGGCGCCCGGGAAGCGCACCCGCATCCGGACGTTGGCGAGCGGCGCCAGGGCCAGGGCCGAGCGCAGCTCGAAGCGCTGCCGCGTGACGCGCACCACCCGCACCGGCAGGCTCTGCGCGCTGATGGTCTTGCCCTCGATGAGCCAGCACTCGCCGGGCAGATCGACGTCGGCCGCCGCGCCGTCCTCGCCGGCGACCTCGGCGGGCAGCGCGCCCGGCCAGCGCCCCCGCAGCGCGCGGAGGGCGTAGAGCATCAGCGGCTCCGACAGCCCCTTCACCGGCACCGCGATCGGCGGCTCCGCGTCCGCGACGTCCTCGATGCACGCCCACGTCGCGGCGCTGACCAGCACCTGCCCGCCCACGCTGGCGCCCTCGACGCGCGCGGTCACGTTGACCGCGCTGCCGACCACGCCGTACTTGGCCCGCTGCTCGGAGCCGATGTTGCCGACCACCGCCTCACCGGTGTTGATGCCGATGCCCATCTCGAAGCGCGGGACCCCGCGCGCGACCTGCGCCTCGTTGATCTCGGCCATCGCCCGCTGCATCGCGAGCGCCGCCGCGGCGGCACGCTCGGCGTGATCGGCGTGCGGCAGCGGGGCGCCGAAGATCGCGAAGACCGCGTCCCCGATGAACTCGTTCACGGTGCCCCCGTGGGCGATGATGACGTCGGTCATGCGGGCCAGGTAGTCGTTGAGCACCGCCATCACCATCGCGGGATCGCCGTGCTCGGCGAAGCGCGTGTACCCGCGCAGGTCGGACATGAGCACGGTGACGACGCGCTTGTCGCCGCCGAGCTTGAGCCCCTCGGGCGATTCGAGCAGCGTCTTCACCACCTCCGGCGAGACGTAGCGACCGAAGGTATTGCGGATGAAGTCGCGCTGGCGTAGGCCCTCGAGCATCTCGTTGAAACCTCGGGTCAGCCGACCCAGCTCGTCGGCGGACTTCACCGGCACCGACTGCGCGATGTCCCCGCCCGCGACGCGGGCCACCGCCGCGGTCAACGCGGTCACCGGGCGGGTCACCCCGCGCGCGAAGAGCAGGCCGAGCACGAGCGCGCCGAGGGCGCCGATCAGCGACGCCTCGAGCACCCCGCGGCGCAGCGCGACCAGCCGGTCCAGGAAGATCTCGACCGGATAGTTGAGCACGAGGACCGCGGTCGGCTTGCCGTCCGCGCCGAGCGAGACGGTGGAGAACGCGGTGATCCACGTGCCGTCCCGGTCCCGGTAGATCGGCGTCGCCCGCGCGAAGCCGTCCTGGAACGTCCACGAGAGCGGCTGGATCATCTCGGGCGCCAGCTCCAGGGACTCGCCGGGCTTGCGCGCCGGATCGCTGCTCACCACCAGCCGCGCCCGGCGCGCGGCCGGGTCGAAGGCGCCCAGGGTATAGACGGGCGTGGTGAGCACGTCCGCCTCCCGGATGGTGTCGAGCGTCTTCTGCACGCGCCGATACGCCTCCGAGCCCACCGCGCCCTCTCGCTGGGCCCGCGCGTGGGCGGCCGGGTCGACCAGGAGCGAGGCGGTCCGGACGATGTTGAGGAGCTGGCTGCCCACCGCCTCCTCCACCGCCTGGAGCTGCCACTGGTAGACGAGCAGCCCGACCAGGGCGGCCGCGAGCAGGGTGACCGACGCGAACAGGACGGCGAGGCGGACGCTCAGGCGCTGCCAGGGCCGCAGGGGCGGCGTCATGATGCCGGATCGTACCACCTCCGCCGCACCACGGGCCCGCGGCCGCATTCTCATCACGTTCTCATGCCGATCTCATCGGTGGCTCATCTCGCCCTGGTACGGTGCCTTCGACCAGCGAAACGGAAGGAGGTGATACCCATGCGGAGCACATCAGTGTGGCTGGCGACCGCGGCGGTCGGCCTGGCTCTCGTCGCTCCCGCCTTCGCCGCCGACGCGCCGGCGACCGCTCCCAGCACCGCGACCAAGACGATACACACCCGCCAGCTGGCGGGTGAGGTGGTCTCGGTCGATCAGGCCGCCAAGACGCTCACCGTCAAGCGCGGCAGCAGCAAGACCGCGAAGGACATGACCTTCACGGTCGAGAACGGCGCGGCGGCCGCTCTCGCCGATCTCAAGGCCGGAGACCACGTCAAGGTTGGCTACGTGGCGAGCCAGGGCCATCTCACGGCCAAGACCATCGCCAAGAACGACAACGTGGCCAAGAAGTGACCTCGCACCTCCGGGCCGGGGCCGAGACCCGGCTCCGACCCGGAGCCCTATGAGGCGTGCCGGCCGGCCCGAAACGCGGGCATCACCTGCTCGCCGAAGGCACGCATCGAGGCGAGGATGTGCTCGTGGGCGAGATAGCCGAAGCTCATCTGACAGAGCACGTGCTGGACGCCCGCGTCGCGGAGCTCCGCCATCTGCTCGGCCACGCGGGCGGGGGTGCCACAGAGGGCCCCGGTGGCCAGGGAATAGCGCACCGCCTCGTCCTCGGCCACCCGCGGGTCGTTGAACGGGTTGAGGACGGCGGGATCCACGCGGTAGTCCTCGGGGTTGTTCGCCGCGCGCGCGTGGAGCATGTGCCGTCGGGTGTGCGCGAGCGTCTCGGCGAGCTGGTCCTCGGCCTGGGCCTGGCTCGGGGCCACGTAGACGTGCCGCCACACCGCGACGTCGCGACGGAGTCGCTCGCGCACCTCGGCCGCGTGCCCGCCTTCGATGAGCCCGTCCTCGTAGACCTTGAGCCGATCGCCCACCGACGCGACCGGGATGCGCGCGGTGAGGATCGGCACGCCGAGCCGGCCGCACTCCCGGAACGACCCGGGCGTGACCACGCTGCGCCAGATCGGCGGGTGCGGACGCTGGTACACCCGCGGCCGCAGCGCGGGCAGACTCACCTGGAAGAACTTCCCCTGGTAGGCGAACGGCTCCTCGGTCCACGCGCGGGTCAGGATCTCGAGCGCCTCGGCGCTGCGCTCGCGGCTGTCGTCGCTGCGTAGCCCGTAGCCGACGAACTCGTACTCGTTGTAGAGGCTGCCGCGCCCCACGCCCACGTCGAGGCGCCCGTGGCTCAGGTTGTCGAGCAGCGCGAGCTGCACCGCGAGGCGGATGGGGTGACGGAGCGCGAGCTGGATGACCGCGAAGCCGATGCGCACCCGCGAGGTGCGCGCGGCCAGCGCGCTCGCGAACGGGATCGGGTCGGAGTAGACCGCCTCCCCGTTGAAGTTGTGCTCGGTGAGCCACACCGAGTCGAAGCCGACCGTCTCGGCGAGGCAGGCCTGGGTGAGCTGCTCTTCGATCGCGTCCCCGTCGGCCTCGGCCGACGGGGAGTGGGACAGGGTCAGCCAGCCGAAGCGCATGAGGTCAGCCGACGAGCGTGCGGGCCAGCTCGATCTCGCCGAGATGGGTCATGCCGTGGGTGAGCCCCACCTGGCCGAGACACTGCATGACCGACATGTCGCCGAGCGGCTTAACGGTCACCGTCTTCTCGAGCAGCTCGGGCGTCGCGCCCGCGAACAGCTCGTCGGTGCCGGCCCACACCTTCTGGGTGTACTCGCGGAAGAGCGGGACGTCCTTGATCCGCAGCGCCTGGGCTTCCTCGCTGGACATGCCGGTGCCCTGCGCGGCCGGCGGCAGACCGAGCCGCTCGCCGTAGCCGCCCTCGACCCAGATCGGGGGCCGGCGGCCCTGGATCACCCAGCGCACGATGTTGTCCTCGGTGCGCGCGTAGTGCCAGAGCCCCCACGCGATGGTGTTCGCCTTGGGATGGCCGGCCGGAACCCGATGAAGCTGCTCCGGGGTGAGGTCGACCAGCGACTTGTCGAGGCCCTTGTGGAGCCGAGCGAGCTCGGCGCGAACGAAATCCGCGGCGGTGAGCATTGTGGTCCTCCTGTGCCAGCCTTGTATCATGTATACTGAATCACGTCACTCAGCTCCGAGGAGCGTTGCGACGGGAGCCCTTCCCGCCAGGCTCGGAGCGGTCGGCCCCGGCCGGCTGAGGGTAACGGCGCTCGCAAACTCCATTCCACAAGGAGGGCGCGAGATGAGCGCCACCACGAGATCGACCCAGCCGCAAGACCACGTCGTCTCCGATCTGAGCCTCGCCGATTGGGGGCGCAAGGAGATCCAGATCGCCGAGACCGAGATGCCCGGGCTCATGGCCATCCGGGAGGGGTACGCCGCCACCAAGCCGCTGCGCGGCGCCCGCATCACCGGGTCGCTGCACATGACGATCCAGACCGCGGTCCTGATCGAGACCCTGCAGGCGCTCGGCGCGGACGTGCGCTGGGCCTCCTGCAACATCTTCTCGACCCAGGACCACGCGGCCGCCGCCATCGCGGCCGCCGGCACCGCGGTGTTCGCCCGCAAGGGCGAGTCGCTCGACGAGTACTGGGACTACACCCACCGCATCTTCGAGTGGCCGCAGGGCGGCTACTCCAACATGATCCTCGACGATGGGGGCGACGCGACCCTGCTGCTCCACCTGGGGGCCGCCGCCGAGAAGGATCCCTCGGCCATCGCCAAGCCGACCAGCGAGGAGGAGACCGCGCTGTTCGCCGCGATCCGGGCGAAGCTGGCGAAGGACCCGACGTGGTACTCCACCCGGGTCGCCAAGATCCGGGGCGTCAGCGAGGAGACCACCACCGGGGTGAAGCGCCTCTACCAGATGGCGAAGGAGGGCCGGCTCCGCTTCCCCGCCATCAACGTCAACGACTCGGTGACCAAGTCCAAGTTCGACAATCTCTACGGGTGTCGTCATTCCCTGATCGACGGCATCAAACGAGCCACCGACGTCATGCTCGGCGGCAAGGTCGCGGTGGTCTGCGGCTACGGCGACGTGGGCAAGGGCTCGGCGCAGGCGCTGCGCGCGCTGTCCGCCCAGGTGTGGATCACCGAGATCGACCCGATCTGCGCGCTCCAGGCCGCGATGGAGGGCTACCGGGTCGTCACGATGGACGAGGCGGCCCA
>DATMMH010000508.1:0-3472 GCA_035569855.1 Candidatus Dormiibacterota bacterium | reverse complement strand
TGTGGAGGAAGCAGAGGATGTCCCCGGTGGCGAGCCGAGCGCCCTGGTTGAGCGCCCGGATGAGACCGACGTTGTCCGGGTTGCGCTGGTAGCGCAGCGGCACGGAGCCCCGCCTGTCGCGGAAGAACGCCTCGGTCCCGTCGGAGCTGGCGTTGTCCACCACGCAGAGCTCGAATGGCGTGGTGGACCGATCGAGGCTGGCGAGACAGGCCTGAGTGAGCGCGAGCTGGTTGTACACCACCAGCACCACGCTCACCCGCATCACGAGCGGCGGGCCGCCCGCAATCCCGGGCGCAACCGGCTAGCGCTCGGAGAGGGGGACGTACTTGAGGTCGATCGCCCCCGTGTAGTCGGAGCGGGGTCGGATCAGGCGGTTGTTGCCGTGCTGCTCGAGCACGTGGGCGGCCCAGCCCGCGATCCGGCTCATCGCGAAGATCGGGGTGAACTGGTCGGTCGGGATGCCCATCGCGGCGTAGGCCGCGCCCGAGTAGAGATCCACGTTGGGGAAGATGTGCTTGTCCGTCGCCACCACCCGAACCATGGTGTCGAGGATCTGCACCTTGCTCGTGTCGCCCACCTGCTGCCCCAGCTCCAGCGCCAGCCGCTTGAGGTGCTTGGCGCGCGGATCCTCCACTCGATAGACGCGGTGCCCGAAGCCCATGATCCGCGCCTTGTCGGCGAGCGCCTGACGGATCCAGGCCTCGGCCTTGGCCGGATCCTTGATCTTCTCGACCATGAGCATGACCTGCTCGTTGGCGCCGCCGTGGAGCGGCCCCTTCAGCGCGCCGATGCCCGAGACCACCGAGGAGTGCAGGTCCGACAGGGTGGCGGCGGTGACGCGGGCGGCGAAGGTCGAAGCGTTGAACTCGTGATCGGCGTGGAGGATGAGGGCGGTGTCGAAGGTCTTGGCGGCTAGCGGGGTCGGCTTCTTGCCGCTCATCATGTAGAGGAAGTTCGCGGCCAGGTTCAGGCGGGGGTTGGGAGCCACCGGCGGCTTGCCGCGTCGGAGCCGCTCCCACGCCGCCACTAGCGTCGGAAGCTGGGCGGTGAGCCGCAGGGCCTTTCGAAGCGTCGCCTCGCGGCTGTTATCGGCGGCGTCCGGGTCGAAGGCGGACAGCGCCGACACGCCGGTTCGGATCACTTCCATCGGGGTCGTCTTCTTGGGGAGCAGCTTCAACATCGAGATCAGCTTGGGAGGCAGCTTCCGGTTCGCGGTGGCGGCCAGCGCCTTCATGTGGACGTCCAGCTCCTTGCGGGACGGGAGCCGGCCTTGCCACAGGAGGAAGGTGACCTCCTCGAAGGTGGAGTGCGCCACCAGATCGTCCACGTCGTAGCCGCGGTAGATGAGGCGGCCCTTCCGGCCGTCGATGAAGCAGATCTCCGACGGAGAAACGACGACGTCCTCGAGACCGGCCTTCAGGGGGTTGACCGCGGCGTCCGTCATGGTCTCCGGTTCTCCTTAGATGGCGAATAGAAACGACTTCTTCTACCACACGGCCTCAGTGACTTCAAGGCAGGCCACCTCCTCGGTTCGGCGCGACCTCGGGTACACTCGCTGCCGTGCGCGAGCCTCGCCCCGCGGTGGTGGATTTCTACGACCGTCACCCCATCAACGAGACGCAGGTCCTCGAATCGGCGCGGGCTCGCGGCAAGGACCCACGAGCGCTCCGTCCCGAGGATCTCTGGGAGTGGGATCAGGACCACTACGGCGGTCTCCAGGCGGTGGACGCCCTGGCGCGCCGCGCCACCATCCGCGGCGGCATGGAGGTGCTGGACGTCTGCGCGGGGCTGGGAGGGCCCGCCCGGGTCCTGGCGTACCGCTTCGGCGCCCGGGTCACCGGCGTGGATCTCACCCACTCACGGTGCGCCGCGGGCGTCCGGCTCACCGCGCTGGTCCGCCTGAGCCCGTTGGTGCGCCTGCTCCGGGCAGACGCGCAGGCGTTGCCGTTTCGGACGGGCGCCTTCGACGCCGCGGTCAGTCAGGAGGGGCTGCTCCACGTGCCCGACAAGGCGGCGGTCCTGCGCGAGTGCGCGCGCGTGCTGAGGCCCGGGGCTCGCCTCGCCTTCAGCGACTGGATCGCGCGCCGACGCCTCGAGGAGAACGAGCGGACTCGCCTGCGCGACTGGATGGCGGCGGTGAGCCTGCAGAGCGTGGACGGCTACCGCGAGCTCCTGGCCCGCGCCGGGTTCGCCGGGATCGAGGCGGAAGAGCTCTCGTCCGAGTGGATCGGCATCCTGCGCGAGCGACTCCGCATGTACCGGAGCATGCGCGAGCACACGGTGGCCCGGCTCGGGCAGGCCCGCTACGACGAGTACAACCAGCTCTACGCCTTCTTCGTGGGGCTCGTGGAGGCGGGCAAGCTCGGCGGCGCGCGGTTCAGCGCAACAGCTTCTCGAGCGCTTTTTTGAGGTCCTTCGGCTCCTGCAACCGCACGTCGGTCGGGACGAGCGAGAGCGCGCCTGGCCCTCCCGTGATCCGCGCCTTGACCCGGTTCGTGCCCTGGGTGACCGTGACGTCCATCGCGGTGCGGCCATCGGCCAGCCCGTAGGTTCCCGCCGCGGTCACTCGCACGTCGGTGGACTGGTAGATCAGGTCGTCGGTCCGCAGCACGCCGTTGGTGATCGTGTAGGTGGCGGTGATCGAGTTGAAGTTGAGCGGAGACCCCGGCGCCGACCGCCCCTTCCGCCCCGGATCGAGCGTGGCCGCCAGCTCGGTCAGGGCGAGCGCCTGATTCACCGCGTTCAGGAGATCGGGTCCGACCACGCGCCCGGCGCCGATGTGCAGGCGCCCCGTCCCGTTCAAGGTCGGCACCGTCTCGGGCGGCCGCGCGCTCATCTCACCGGTGAGGTCGAGTGGCCCCGTCACCGCGTTGCGCTCGCACAGGTAGTCGACCAGCACCGGCTCGAGCTGCACGCCTCGCACCGTGATGTCGCGGAAGGTGGCGATGCGGGGCGGGCCCATCGCCACGGTGAGCCGGAAAGCGACCGTGCCCTTCGCCACCTTGGCCTGCACCGCCTGGCTGTCGAGCTGGGCCGGCGTGGCGACGAGCGGTACCCGCACCTCGTCGAGGGTCAGCGATCGCTTCCGCGGCTCGGGGCAGCGCGCCTCCTGCGCGGTGGCGGTGAGCCGATCGAAGTTGAGTGAGCCGGTCGCGGTGAGCCGCGACAGCGGGCCCGACACCTGCACGCGCCCCTTGAGCGGCCCGGACACCGCCGGAGAGGCGACGGCCACCGCGACCACCGCCGCCACGTCGCGGGCCTCCACGTCCACCGTGGCCTTGACCTGCGCGTCGTTGATCGACCGGCCAGGCCCGAGCGCGACGGAGCCGTCGGAGATGGTCAGCTTCACGTTGCCCGGCTGTCCCTGTGCGCCGCCGGCGATGCGCAAGGCCTCACCGGCGGCGGCCTGGGTGATCGTGACGTTGATGTCGGCGAGGGTGAACTCCGTGGACTTGCCGCCGACCTTCTGATA
>DATMMH010000507.1:0-4296 GCA_035569855.1 Candidatus Dormiibacterota bacterium | reverse complement strand
TGGTCGTGGAACAGGGCAAGCGGCTCATCGGGCAGACGGTGGACGTGACGGTGACGACGATCTACCAGACCGCCGCCGGCCGCATGATCTTCGCCCGCCAGCGCGAAGAGGAGAGCGCGTCGCGGTGACCTACGCCATCGTGCCGGCGGGGGGCCTCGGTGCGCGCATGGGCTCCCGCCGGCCCAAACAGTATCTCGCCCTGGGGCGCGGCCGCGTGCCCATCCTGGTCGCGACGCTCCGGGCCCTCGCTCGTGCCCGGGGGCTCGACGGCATCGTGGTGGCGGTGCCCGAGGCACACATCGTCGCCACCCGCCGGATGCTCGCGCGCTTTCGCGTCCCCCGGATCCTGGACGTGGTCGCGGGAGGCGCCGACCGCCAGGAGTCGGTGTGGCGGGGGCTCCAGCGCGTGCCGGAGGACGCGGAGTGGGTCGTGGTGCACGATGCGGTGCGGCCGTTCATCACCGGCGCGCTGGTGGACGCCGTGCTGAAGGCGGCCGCCGGGGGCGCGGCCACCTGCGGGATGCCGGTGCGGGAGACGGTGAAGCGGGTGCGAGGCGGCGCGGTGGAGACCACGATCGAGCGGCAGGGCCTCTGGCTCACGCAGACCCCGCAGGCCTTCCGTCGCGCGCTGTTGTGGGAGGCCCACGACAAGGCGCGGCGGGATGCCTTCGCGGGCACCGACGACGCGGTACTCGTCGAGCGCCTCGGCACCGCGGTGGCGATGGTCCCGGGGCTGCCCCAGAACCTCAAGATCACGACACCGGAAGATCTCAAGACGGCTCGGGCCTGGGCGTTCCCCCGCCGCCGGGTATGACCGTGTTCCGGTCCGGGCTGGGCTTCGACCTGCATCCACTGGTCGATGGCCGACCGCTGGTGCTGGGCGGCGTGACGGTGCCGGCCGAGCGCGGCCTGGGTGGGCATTCCGACGCCGACGTGCTCACCCACGCGGTATGCGAGGCCCTGCTCGGCTCCCTCGCCCTGGGCGACCTGGGACGGCTGTTCCCGGACACCGATCCGCGCTACAAAGGAACGTCGAGCCTCGGACTGCTGCGGTCGGTCATGGATCTCATCGCCAGCAAGGGAGCACGTGTGGTCAACGTGGACGTCACGGTGATCTGCCAGGCGCCGCGCCTGGCGTCGTTCCTGCCGGACATGGTCAAGCAGCTCGCGCTGACCATGGACCTGGGCGTCGAGCAGGTCAGTGTCAAGGCCAAGAGCCCCGAGCACCTGGGGCTCCTGGGACGCGGCGAAGGCATCGCGTCGATGGCGGTGGTCAGCGTGGAGACGGCGTGATGGCGCTCCGGGCCTTCAATACGCTCAGCCGCAGCAAGGAGGACCTCAAGCCGGCGCACGGCGGCGAGGTCGGCATCTACGTCTGCGGGGTCACCGTGTACGACCTCTGCCACATCGGCCACGGCCGGAGCGCGATCGTCTTCGACGTGATCCGGCGTCATCTCAAGCATCGCGGGCACGCGGTGAAGTTTGTGAAGAACTTTACCGACATCGACGACAAGATCATCCAGCGGGCCAACCGTGAGGGCGTCCCCGCGCAGGAGATCTCCGAGCGATACATCGCCGAGTATCGAGCCGACATGGCCTCGCTCGGGGTGCCGCCCGGCGACGTCGAGCCCAAGGCCACCGAGCACATCCCGCAGATGATCGCCCTGATCGAGCGGTTGATCCGGGCGGGCGTCGCCTACCCGGTGGACGGCGACGTCTACTTCGAGGTGCGGCGCTTCGCCCCCTACGGCAAGCTCTCCGGCAAGAATCTGGAGGACCTCCGGGCCGGCGCTCGCGTGGAGGTGGACGAGCGCAAGCGCGATCCGCTCGACTTCGCTCTCTGGAAGGCGACGAAGCCCGGTGAGCCGTCGTGGAAGAGCCCGTGGGGACAGGGACGGCCGGGCTGGCACATCGAGTGCTCCGCGATGGCGATGCAGTACCTGGGCGAGATGCTCGACGTCCACGGCGGGGGCGAGGACCTGATCTTCCCGCACCACGAGAACGAGATCGCGCAGTCCGAGGCGGCCACCGGGAAGCCGTTCGTCCGCTACTGGCTGCACAACGGCTTCGTCAACCTAGGGGCCGAGAAGATGTCGAAGTCTCTCGGCAATACCCTGACCATCAAGGACCTGGTGCGGCGGTTCGAGCCGGAGGCCCTCCGGCTCTACCTGCTGGGGACGCACTATCGCAATCCGCTCGAGTTCGCCGAGGAGCGCATCACCGAGGCAGGGCGCGCGTTGAGCCGGCTGCGCTCCCTGAAGGACGAGGCCGAGCGCATCGCCTCGCGCGGGACCCCGGCGCCGGGGCCGGACGGCGGCCTGTTCGACGAGGTGGCGACCCAGCGGGCGCGCTTCGAGGCCGCGATGGACGATGATTTCAACACCCCGCAGGCGCTCGGGGTGCTCTTCGACCTCGCCCGGTTCCTGCACGGGGCGAAGGATCAGCTCGCCCAGGGCAGTATCGGAGCGGGCGCCTTCCTGATGGGAGTCGGCGAGCTCGTGATGCTGGCCCAGGTGCTTGGCCTGCTCGAGGGTGGGGCCCGGCGGGAAACCACCCTCGATCCGCAGATGAAGGCAAAGATCGACTCGCTCGTCTATCTGCGGCAGGAGGCGCGCCGACAGCGCGACTTCCGCGAGGCCGACCGCCTGCGGGACGAGATCTCCCGGATGGGGGTCATCCTGGAGGACACGCGGGACGGCACGATCTGGAAGCTACACTCTTGAGCCGAGAGGACGAATCCCGGATGGGCTCCCCACGCATGGGCCCGGACCGCGCCGACTCCGAGGACGAGGCGCGGCCCCTGTACGGTCGCAATCCAGTGCTGGAGCTGCTCCGGGCGGGGAGCCGGCGGATCGAGGAGATCGCGATCCTGGGCGAGGGCCGGGGCCCCGCGCTGCTCGAGCTGCTGAGCCTGGCCAAGCGGCAGGGGGTGAAGATCTCCTACCGCACTCGTGACCAGCTCACGGCGATCGCCGGGGATCCGCATCACCAGGGGGTGGTGGCGCGGGTAGCGAGCGTCAGCTACGTCTCCCTCGGCGATCTGCTCGGGATCCCGCCCAGCCGTGGGGAGGCGCCCTTTTTCCTGGCCCTGGACCAGGTCCAGGACCCACGAAACCTCGGAGCGGTCCTGCGCTCGGCCGAAGCCACCGGTGTCCATGGGCTGATCGTGCCCAAGCACCATGCCGCGGGCCTCACCGGGGCGGCCGCCAGGTCGGCCATGGGGGCCGCGGAGCTGATTCCCGTAGCCCGGGAGACCAATCTGGTCAATGCGCTCGAGGTTCTCAAGAAAGAGGGAGTCTGGATCATGGGGGCTGCCCCGTCGGGCGGGAAGCTCCCGTGGGAGATGGATCTGACCGGCCCCCTCTGTCTCGTCCTCGGGGGCGAAGGGGAGGGGCTGCGGCCCCTGGTGGCCAGGAGCTGCGACTTCCTGGTGAGCCTGCCGATGCGCGGCCGGCTCGGTTCGCTGAACGTGTCGGCGGCGGCCGCCGTCCTATGCTACGAAGTGCTCCGCCAGAGGGGTCGCGGAGAAAGATCTTGACAGAAAACCCTTGACTTGATGGGGGTGCGAACCTAAAGTGAGGGTTTGCGACTGCTGGCGTAGCTCAGGGGTAGAGCAACTGCCTTGTAAGCAGTGGGTCGGGGGTTCAAATCCTCCCGCCAGCGCCAGTACAATCAGCAGGAATCTCAAGGGGTTCAGGTCTGGGGAGCAGGCGGGGAGATACCCAAGTGGCCAAAGGGGGCAGACTGTAAATCTGCTGGCGAACGCCTTCGGAGGTTCAAATCCTCCTCTCCCCACCACTTGCGTGCGACCACTTTTCTGCCAAGCATTTTGACTGCTAGCGAGCGCGTCGGGAGAACGGGCGGGAATAGCTCAGCGGTAGAGCGCCAGCCTTCCAAGCTGGGGGTCGCGGGTTCGAATCCCGTTTCCCGCTCCACCTGGTCCTATTCGACGGCGCAACGGATGAGGCTCGGCATTCAGGCCCATGAGGCCCATGTAGCTCAGTCGGCAGAGCGCGTCCTTGGTAAGGACGAGGTCTCCGGTTCAATCCCGGACATGGGCTCCATCATCACCGACCGGTAGCGACGAGGGAGGTCCCCCGGATGGCCAAGCAGAAGTTTGATCGGACGAAGCCGCACGTGAACATTGGGACGATAGGGCACATCGATCACGGCAAGACGACGTTGACGAGTGCGATCACGAAGGTGCTGCACACGAAGTTCAACGCGGTGGCGGTGCGGGATTTTGGGACGATCGACAATGCGCCGGAGGAGCGGGAGCGGGGGATCACGATCGCG
>DATMMH010000506.1:0-3717 GCA_035569855.1 Candidatus Dormiibacterota bacterium | reverse complement strand
GCTCGACGACTCGGTCACCCCGAGCCCGTAGACCTTGCCGTACTTGGCCGGATCCTTCTTGCGGAGGGCCTCCTGCGCCTTCTTCCAGTAGTTCCAGTAGTCGTCCCACTTCATCGGGATCTTCTCGGGGTCGTCGGGCAGGCCCGCCTCCCGAAGCAGGTCGCGCCAGTAGTGGATGTGCATCGTCTGGGCTTCGATCGGCACCCCGTAGTAGGCGCGCTTCTTGGCCACGTTGTCGTACACGTGGGCCACCGGCAGGAACTTCTCGATGTAGCGGGACTTGAGCTCGTTGATCACGTCGGAGGTGTCGACGAGCTTGCCCTCCCACGCGTACTTGGGGATGACCTCCCAGTCGTTGTAGAAGCAGAAGGCCACGTCCGGGCCGCGACGCGCGGTGAGCGCGCTGTGGATCTTCTTGAGCAGGTCCTCCTGGATCGTGAACGAGATGTCGAGATCGACGTTCTTGGCCTTGCGGAACTCGTCGGCGATCTTGAGCATCGCCTCGTCTTCTTCCTTGTAATAGCCGCGATTCCACCAGACCGTCAGCTTCTTCTGCTGCGCGCGCGAGACCATGGGGAAGCCCAGCGTCCCGGAGGCAGCGGCGGCCCCGGCGGCCGTCTTCAAGAACTCCCGGCGGGTATGGGTCATGGGTCCTACCTCCTTTGGTAGCGGGGGAGCGACGTGGCCCTCGGCGGCGAGGGCTTCCAGGCGGCGGCGAGTATACCGCGGGCGCTAAACCAATGTATAGTTTGGCGGTCATCACGACCGGAGGAGCCCACCATGAAGCCCGACCGCATCACCGTCTCGGTCGTCCAGCACCGCCTCGAGTCCATCGTGCAGGAGATGGGCGAGGCCATGCTGCGCACCGCCTATTCGCAGATCCTGAACTCGAGCCGCGACTTCTCCACCGCGGTGTTCGACGGCCAAGGTCGGCTCGCCGCGCAGGCCGAGCACGTGCCGATCCACGTGGGGGCCCTGCCCTGGGCGGTGTCGTCGGTGGCCGCTTTCTTCGAGGGTCGCATCGCGCCCGGCGATCTCTTCCTTCTCAACGACCCCTACCACGGCAACAATCATCTCCCCGACCTCACCGTGCTGCTGCCCGTCTTCGTGGGCGATCGGCCGGTGTTCTGGTCCATCAACCGGGCCCACCAGCACGACATCGGCGGCGCCACCCACGGGGCCTACAACCCCGGCGCCACCGAGATCTGGCAGGAAGGCATCCGCATCACCCCGCTCAAGCTCTACGACCGGGGCCTGCTGCGCGACGACGTGCTGCAGATGGTGGCGACCAACGTGCGCCACCCTCGCGACTTCCAGGGCGACCTGCGGGCCATGATCGGCTCGGCCCGCATCGGGGAGCGGCGCCTCCTCAAGCTGGTGGAGGAGTACGGGCTCGACACCGTGCTCGAGACCATCGGGGAAATCCTCGACGGGGCCGAGCGCCAGGCCCGGGAGTGTATCGGCAGCTGGAAAGACGGGGTCTTCAAAGGCGAGTCCGTCCTGGACGACGACGGCCACGGCATCCGCGACATTCACGTCCGCGCCACCGTCACCAAGAAGGGGGACTCGCTCACGGTGGACCTGAGCGACTCGCACCGTCAGGTGATCGGTTTCGTGAACTCGTCATTCCCCAATACGATGTCGGCGGTGCACATGGCCCTGGCCTACCTGATCGATCCGCGCACCCCGAAGAACGAGGGCACGTTTCGCCCGGTGACCGTGAAGGCCAAGCAGGGCACGGTGGTGTGGCCGTTCCCGCCCGCGCCGGTCACGCTCTCCACCAACCACTGCGCGCAGGAGATCGCGGAGGCGATCATCAAGGCTCTCGCCAAGAGCTGCCCGGATCGCGTGCTCGCGGGCTGGTCGCGGCGGTTCCGCATCGCGATCTCGGGCACGAATCCGCGGAACAAGCGCAAGTTCATCTGGCACCTCTTCCACGCCCGCGGCGGCGGAGGGGCCTGCTCGGCGGGCGACGGCTGGGAGACTGCGGGGGAGGGTCAGGCCGCGGGCGGGATCAAGTTCGGCTCGGTGGAGGTCGCGGAGACGCGCTTCCCGCTCTTCTTCAAGCGCCACGAGTTCCGACCGAACTCGGCGGGCGACGGGCGCTTCCGCGGCGGAGTGGGCTCCGTGCTCGAGCTGCGGATGGAGACGACCGAGCCCGCGCACGGCAACACCGCCGGCGATGGCGTCCGCCACTCGGCCTACGGGGTGCTCGGCGGCGAGGACGGGTTGCCCCACCGCTACCGCCTGCTCGCGCGGGGTAAGACGCGAGTGCTCAAGACCAAGGAGGTCGGGGTGCCGATCCCGCCCGGCGCGGTGTTCCTGGTGGAATCGATGGGAGGTGGCGGATACGGCCCGCCGACCCGGCGCTCGTCCGCGTCGCGCGCCGCCGACCGCGCCAACGGCTTCGTCTCCGGCCGTCCGCGCCGCCGGAGGGCCTGAGATGCTCCGGGTCGGCATCGACGTGGGCGGCACCTTCACCGATCTGGTGAGCGTGGACGACGCGGGCCGCGTGACTCTCGCGAAGTCGGTTTCCACGCCCGCCGATCCGTCAATCGGGGTGATGGACGGCCTCGGTCTGCTCGCCGCCGAGCTCGGGTGCGACCTGGCCGCTCTGCTCGCCGAGACCGGCCTGATCGTGCACGGCACCACCGTGGCCACCAACGCGCTGCTCGAGCGGAAGGGCGCGACGGTCGGCATGCTCACCACCGCGGGCCATCGCGACGTCATCGAGATGCGCGAGGGTCTCAAGGACGATCGCTACAATTTGCGGATGCCGCCGCCGGTGCCGCTGGTGCCGCGGGCCCGGCGGCTCGACGTGACCGAACGGATGCGCTTCGACGGCACCGTGGAGATCGAGCTGTCGAAGACCTCCGCGGCGGCGGCCATCCGACGGCTCGGCGCTGCGGGAGTGAGCGCGGTGGCGGTCTGCTATCTGCACTCGTATCGCGATCCGGGCCACGAGCGGGAGACGCGCAGGTTGATCGCGCGGCTCCTGCCCGACGCCTACGTCTCGCTCTCCTCGGACGTGCTCGCCCAGATCAAGGAGTACGAGCGATTCTGCACGACGGTGGTCAACGCGTACGTGGGACCCGTGCTCGGGCGTTATCTGGGCAGCCTCGGCTCGCGCCTCCAGGAGGCGGGCTACCGGGGCGACGTGCTGATCATGCAGTCGCACGGGGGCGTCGCCACCATCGCGGACTCGGTGCGACTGGCCGCGGGCGCGGTGCTCTCCGGCCCCGCGGGCGGCATCGCGGGCGGCCGGCACGCCGCGCGGCTGCTCGGCGAGGGCCACCTGATCACGTTCGACATGGGTGGCACCAGCACGGATATCGCGCTGCTCGAAGGCGGCGAGCCCCACCTCACCGGGGACAAGGCGGTGGGCGCGAGCCGAGTCGCGCTGCCCAGCATCGACATCCACACCCTCGGCGCGGGCGGCGGCTCGATCGCGCGGGTGGACGCGGGCGGCATCCTCCACGTGGGACCGGAGAGTGCGGGCGCCGTGCCCGGGCCCGCGTGCTACGGGCGTGGGGGCATCGCGGCCACCGTTACCGACGCCAATCTCGTCCTCGGGCTGCTGGATCCCGCGGGATTCCTGGGTGGCCGCGCCCGGCTCGATCCGAAGGCGGCCCACGCCGCGGTGGAAGCCGTCGCGCGTCGTCTCGGCCTCGGCGTGGTGCCGGCGGCGGAGGGCATCCATCGCGTGGTCAACACCAA
>DATMMH010000505.1:0-2854 GCA_035569855.1 Candidatus Dormiibacterota bacterium | reverse complement strand
ACCGCCAGCAGCCCGCGACGTTCGCCTGCACCCTCGTGCCCCGCCGCGCTCCTGGCGCGCCGCGAGTCGGCTGCGGCTGAAGCTGCGGGCGCGCGCGCTCCGCCTCCCCAGCTCCCACCTGAATCCAGAGGTCGAAGAAAGACCTGGATCTCTTTCCTGGTGTGGGCCGCGGGTCCGGGCTGCCACCTCGAGCCCCTTCCGGTACGCAGCCTGCGCCCCGTCACGTCGTTCAGCCGGCAGCCGCTTCCTGGCTGGCTCACACGCGGGCCGATGAGCCGGATCTCGCCAGGTCGTGCGGGATCTGGTGGCGCGCCTGTCGGGCGTACCGCACGGGGTTGTATGCTCGAGAGCGGCTGCGGGAGCGCCTTCGCGTTCTCGGCCGCGACGGACTCAGTACCGCGATCATGCCGTCCTTGACAGTGACCGCGCCGCCACCGCAGTATCCCGTCGGGGGCACGCGCGATGGCGATCGTGGGCGCAGCGCCGCCGGATTTCTCCATGGACCATGACGGTCTCTTCTGCCTCAGCGAGGGCGGCGTGAGCGGGCTGTCGCCCCGGATCAGCCTGATGGACCAGCGCGGCCACGTGGTGGCGCGGTGGGATTCATTGTCGGCCCGCGGGAGCTGGGTGGACGACCATGGCGACATTTACCTGGCCCTGGGCGCGCGCGAGCGGATGGACAAGTACGTGCTGCGAAACTGAGGGGGAGTGGACGCGCACATGCTCGACTGGGCGCTGATCTCGTCGGATTCCCACATCGTCGAGCCGCCCGATCTCTGGACGGATCGCATGGACCGTGGCGTCCGCGACCGGGGGCCGCGCGTGGTCAGCGAGCCCGACGGCGACTGGTGGATGATCGACGGGACGCGTGGGAACTCCTTCCAGGGTGGCGCCCAGGTCGGGCAACGTTTCGAGCGCCCCGAGGAGCTGCGTCCAGCCGCGCGCTTCTCCGAGGTTCGGCCCGGCGCCTATCAGCCCGCCGAGTTCCTGCGAGAGAACGAGGAGGACGGGGTCTGGGGCTCGGTGATCTATCCGACCGCCGGCCTCCAGCTCTATCGCGTGCCCGATCTCGCGCTGCTGTCGGGGTGCTTCCGTGCGTACAACGATTGGCTCGTCGACTTCTGCCGGACGGCGCCCGATCGGCTCCGCGGGATCGCCCTCATCAACGTCGAGGACGTCGACGGCGCCGTCCGCGAGCTCGAGCGGGTGCGCACGCTGGGGCTGGCCGGCTGCATGATCACGGTCGCCCCGCCCGAGGAGCACAGCTACGACCATCCGATGTACGAGCCCTTCTGGGCGGCGGCGCAGGACCTCGACGCGCCAATCAGTCTCCATATCGATACCAACCGACCCGCGCCCCACGTGGTGGCTGAGAGCAATCGCACGTCACGGGCGGCGCTCCTCGCCACTGCCGACTACTGGGTGCGCGTGGCGCTGGGTCACCTCGTCCTGGAAGGGGTGTTCGAGCGCTACCCGCGCCTGCGCGTAGGCTCGGCCGAGCACGAGCTCGCCTGGGTACCCTACTTTCTCGAGCGGCTCGACTACACCTACACGCAGCGGGCGCGGCGCGCCCACTGGCATCGCTACCAGACTGCCGCGCGGCCGAGCGACTTCTTCCGCCGCAACGTGTTCCTGAGCTTCCAGGAGGATGCGATGGGCATTCGCGACCGCGCCCTTATCGGCGTCGACCTGCTGCTCTGGGGCTCCGACTATCCGCACACCGAGTCGACCTTCCCGCGTTCCCGGATCATCCTGGAGCGCATCCTGGATGGCGTGCCCCCCGAGGAGCAGCGGCAGATTACCCGGTCGAACGTTGCGCGCCTCTACCGCTTCGCCGCATAAACACGCACCCTGACCGTGGTGGCGGCGGGCTCCTGCTGGTAGCCCCCAGGACCGCCGCCGCGCAAAGCGTCCTGTGCATCGGGCTCAACGACGAGCCCCTCGCGCGGCACGTTTACATCGTTGGAGTAGCGCCCCAGCCCGCGACCTTCTCGCTCGTGACCGGTTCGTTCATGAGGGGGACGGGGCGGCTCAGATCACGCCGTCGTTCTTGAGCCGGGCGAGGTCGTCCACGCCGAGCGCCAGCCACTCTTTGTAGACGTCCGCGTTGTGCTGGCCGAGGAGCGGGGCCGGCCGGACCTCGGTCGGTGACGTCGAGAGCTGCACCGGGTTGCCCGGCATGGTGAACTCGCCCCAGCCCGGGTGCTGGACCGTTGTCACCATGCCTCGGGCCTTGAGGTGCGGGTCGGCCAGGATCTCGGTCGGTGTGAGACAGGCGCCGGCGGGCACGCCGGCCGCGCCCAACTCGGCCATGACCTCGTGTTTCGTGCGCGTCATCGTCCACGTCTCGACCAGCGCGTTGAACTCTTCCTTGTGCGCGCTGCGCCACTTGGGGTCGGACCACTCGGGGTTCCCGAGCAGGTCCTCGCGGCCGATGGAGCGCAGCAGCGCGTCCCACATGTGGCGGCGCACCGGCTGGGGGTAGATATAGGCGTAGTCGTCGGGGCCGCCGGGTTTGCACCGGTAGATGCCCGAGGGCGCCGTATTGGGGATCTCGTTGCCGCGGCGGAGCTCAAAGTCGCCGCCCGCGTAGGCTAGGCGCATGGCGATACGGCAGAGGTTCACCACCGCGTCCTGCATCGAGACCTCGACGTGCTGACCCCGGCCGGTCGCCTGCCGCTGCCACAGCGCGGCCATCACGCCGAACGCCGCGTGCACGCCGGTGCCGGAGTCACCGATGGTCGGGCCCGGCTTGAGCGGCGGCGAGCCCGGGAAGCCGGTCAGCGCCATGGCGCCTCCGGTGGCCTGCGCGATCATGTCGCAGCTCTTGTACTGGCTGTACGGGCCGTAGGTG
>DATMMH010000504.1:0-7260 GCA_035569855.1 Candidatus Dormiibacterota bacterium | reverse complement strand
AGAACCCTTTGGGCACCACGATGTAAAGACCGATCGTGCCGGCCAGCGTAGCGGCGGCGACCACCAGCACGAGGCGGTGGTGGCCGAACGTCCAGGGCAGGCTGCGCCGGTATCCGGCGAGCATCGCGTTGAAGCCGGCCTCACTGATGCGCGCGATGCGGCCCGGATGCTCCTCGCGCGCCGGGCGCAGGATGCGGCCGCACATCATCGGCGTCAGGGTCAGCGAAATCACCGCCGACACCACCACGGCGACCGACAGCGTGACGGCGAACTCCTTGAACAGCCGGCCCACGACGCCGGTCATGAACAACAGCGGGATGAACACGGCGATCAGCGAGACGGTCAGCGAGACGATGGTGAAGCCGATCTGCGCCGCGCCGCGATAGGCCGCCTCCAGCGGGCGCATGCCCTGCTCGATGTAGCGGACGACGTTCTCGATCATTACGATCGCATCGTCCACGACGAAGCCGGTGGCGATGGTCAGCGCCATCAGCGAGAGGTTGTTGATGCTGTAGCCGAGGAGGTACATGACGCCCAGGGTGCCGAGGAGCGAGATCGGCACCGCCACCCCCGGGATCAGGGTGGCGCGCGGGCTCCGGAGGAACAGGAACACCACCAGGATCACCAGCGCGATCGCCATCACCAGGGTGTATTCGACGTCGCGCAGCGAGGCGCGGATCGTGGTGGTGCGGTCGGAGGCCACCGTGAGCTCGGCCCCCGCGGGGATCGAGGCCTGGAGCTGGGGCAGCAGCTCCTTCACCCGGTCGACGGTGTCGATGATGTTGGCGCCCGGCTCGCGGGAGATGATCACCAGCACCGAGGGCTTCCCGTTGGCCAGACCCTGGTTGCGCAGGTCCTCCACCGAGTCCACCACCTCGCCCACGTCGGCGAGGCGCACCGCGGCCCCGTTGCGGTAGGCGATGACCAGGCCGCGGTACTGGTCGGCCTTCCGCGCCTGGTCGTTGGTGTAGAGCTGGTAGTGGCGGTTACCGGCCTCGATCGACCCCTTGGGGCTGTTGGCGTTGGCGGCCGCGATGGCCGCGCGCACGTCCTCGAGGCCGATGCCGTAGCGGAAGAGCGCGCGCGGCTCGAGCTCGACCCGCACCGCGGGCAGCGAGCTGCCGCCCAGGTCCACCTGACCGACCCCGGAGACCTGGGAGAGCTTCTGCTGAAGGATGGAGGCGGCCGCGTCGTAGAGCTGGCCCTGGCTGAGCGTGGTGGAGGTCAGCGCGAGGATCATGATCGGCGCGTCGGCCGGATTGACCTTGCGGTAGGTGGGATTGGACCGGAGGCTCGAGGGCAGGTCGGCGTGGGCCGCGTTGATGGCGGCCTGGACGTCGCGGGCCGCCCCGTTGATGTCGCGGTCGAGGCCGAACTGCAGCGTGATGCGGGTCGAGCCCAGCGAGCTCGACGACGTCATCTCGGTCACGTTGGCGATCGTGCCCAGGTAGCGCTCGAGCGGGGTGGCCACGCTCGTGGCCATCACCGCCGGGCTCGCCCCGGGCTGCGAGGCCTGCACCGAGATGGTCGGGAAGTCCACCTGGGGCAGTGGGGACACCGGCAGCCGGAGAAGCGCCAGGATCCCGGCCAGCGCCACGCCCATGGTCAGCAGCGTGGTCGCGATCGGTCGTCGGACGAAGAGCGCCGAGAGGTTCACGGGGTGGGCGCGTCCCCGCGCACCCACCGTCCGAGCCGGTCGAAGGCCAGGTAGATGACCGGCGTGGTGAACAGGGTGAGGATCTGGCTCGCGATGAGCCCGCCCACGATCGTGATGCCGAGGGGCCGCCGCAGCTCGGCGCCGGTGCCGGTGCCGAGCATCAAGGGCAGGGCGCTCAGCAGCGCGGCCATCGTGGTCATGAGGATCGGCCGCAGGCGCAGCAGGCACGCCTGGTGGATCGCCTCGCGCGGCGACTTGCCCTCGTTGCGCTCGGCATCCAGCGCAAAGTCGATCATCATGATCGCGTTCTTCTTCACGATGCCGATCAGCAGGATGATCCCGATGATGCCGATGATGCCGAGATCCTCGCGCGCGACCAGCAGGGCGAGCAGCGCGCCCACCCCCGCGGAGGGCAGCGTGGAGAGGATCGTGATCGGGTGGATGTAGCTCTCGTAGAGCACGCCCAGGATGATGTAGACGGTGGCGAGCGCGGCCAGGATCAGGAACAGCTCGTTCGAGAGCGACGCCTGGAAGGCGAGCGCCGCGCCCTGGAAGCTGCCCGCCATGCTCGTGGGCAGCCCGATCTCCCGACCGGCCTGGGTGATCGCGTCCACCGCGGCGCCCAGGGAGGAACCCGCGGCCAAGTTGAACGAAACGGTGGCCGCCGGGAACTGCCCCAGGTGGTTGACCGCGAGCGGCGCCGACTCCTCGCGCATCGTCGCGATGGCGGAGAGCCGGACCTGCCCGCCCGCCGCGACCGAGGACGGGAGATAGATCGAGTCGAGCGAGAGCAGCGACTGCTGGAACGAGGGATCCGCCTCGAGAATGACCCGGTACTGGTTCGACTGGGTGAAGACCGTCGAGACGATGCGCTGACCGAAGGAGTCGTAGAGGGCGTTGTCCACCGTGGCCGGGGTGATGCCGAACCGGCCCGCGGTGGCGCGATCCACCTCCACGTAGACCGAGAGGCCCTGATTCTGGAGGTCGCTCACCACGTCCTCCACGTGCGGCAGCTGATTCATGCGGTCGATCAGCCGGGGGATCCAGATCGCGAACTCGTCGGGGTTGGCGTCGACGAGCACGTACTGATACTGGGTGCGGCTCACCGTGGTATCGATCGTGAGGTCCTGCACCGGCTGCATGAACAGCGAGATCCCGCCCAGGTCGGCGACGTCGTGCCGGAGACGCCGGATGATGTCGCTCGCGCTGTCCGTCCGCTCCTCGCGGGGCTTGAGGTTGATCAGGAAACGCCCGGTGTTGAGCGTGGTGTTGGTCCCGTCCACCCCGATGAACGAGGAGAGGCTCACCACGTCGGGGTCCTTCAGGATGCGCGAGGCGAGCGCCTGCTGCAGCTCGGCCATCCGCGCGAAGGACACCGACTGCGAAGCCTCCGAGATGCCCTGGATGAGCCCGGTATCCTGCACCGGGAAGAAGCCCTTGGGCACGTAGACGTAGAGGAAGATGGTGAGGACGAGGGTGGCCGCCGCGACGAGGAGGGTGAGGGGCTGATGGTCGAAGATCCACTCGAGGCCCCGGTCGTAGTGCCGGATGAGCCGGTCGAAGGTCCGGGTCGTGTAGCGGGCGATCCGGCCTTGGTCCTCGGCCCGCTCGTGGCGGAGGATCTTGGCGCACATCATCGGCGCGAGCGACAACGACACCCCCGCCGAGATCAAGATCGTCACCGCGAGCGTGATCGCGAACTCGTGGAAGAGCCGCCCGACCACGTCGCCCATGAAGAGGAGCGGGATCAGCACCGCGATCAGGGAGATCGTCAGCGAGACGATGGTGAAGCCGATCTGGGCGGAGCCCTTGAGCGCGGCGGCCAGCGGCGCCTCGCCCTGCTCGATGTAACGGGTGATGTTCTCGATCATCACGATGGCATCGTCCACCACGAAGCCGGTCGCGATGGTGAGCGCCATCAGGGAGAGGTTGTTGAGGCTGAAGCCGGCCAGGTACATCACCCCGAACGTCCCCACCAGCGAGAGCGGGACGGCCAGGCTCGGGATGATGGTGGCCCGCAGGCTGCCCAGGAAGAGGAAGATCACGAGGACGACCAGCACCACCGCCAGGACCAGCTCGAAGTTCACGTCCCGCACCGAGGCCCGGATGGTGTTGGTGCGGTCGGTGAGCACCGTGACCTCGACCGAGGCCGGCAGCGAGCTCTTGAGCTGGGGCAGGAGCGCCTGCACCCGGTTGACCACCTCGATGACGTTGGCCCCGGGCTGCCGCTGGATGTTGACCACCACCGCGGGGGTCTCGTTCATCCAGGCCGCGAGCTTGGGGTTCTCGGCGCCGTCCAGCACCGAGGCCACGTCGGAGAGGCGCACCGGCGCCCCGTTGCGGTAGGCCACCACGATGGCGCGGTAGGAGTCCGCGCTCTGGAGCTGGTCGTTGGCGTTGACCGCGTAGGCCCGGAACGGGCCGTCGAAGTTCCCCTTGGGCAGGTTGACGTTGGCGTTGTTGATCGTCGTGCGCAGGTCGTCGATGTTGAGCCCGTAGGCGGCCAGCGCGCGGAGGTTGGCCTGCACGCGCACCGCGGGGCGCTGCCCGCCCAGCACCCGGACCAGCCCCACCCCGGGAAGCTGCGAGATCTTCTGGGCCAGACGCGTCTCCGCGAAGTCCTCGATCTGCGGCAGGGAGAGCGACTTGGAGGTGAGCGCGAGCGTCAGCACCGGCACGTCGGCGGGGTTGATCTTGGCGTAGATCGGCGGAGCGGGCAGGTCCGAGGGCAGGAGGTTGCCCGCCGCGTTGATGGCGGCCTGCACCTCCTGCTCCGCCACGTCGAGGGTCAGGGTGAGCGCGAACTGAAGCGTGATCACGGAGGCCCCCGCCGAGCTGGTGGAGGACATCTGCTTGAGGCTCGGCATCTGGCCGAACTGCCGCTCGAGCGGCGCGGTCACCGCGGAGGTCATCACTTCCGGGCTCGCGCCCGGATAGAGCGTCTGGACCTGGATGGTCGGGTAGTCGACCTCCGGCAGGGCGGCGAGCGGCAGGAACTGGTAGGCGACGATCCCCACCATGAGCACGGCGACCATCAGCAGCGCGGTGGCCACCGGGCGCTCGATGAAGATGCGCGACGGGTTCATCTCTTCTTCATTGCTTCTTGTTGCGGGAGCGACGCTGGCCGTCGGGCGAGGCGGCCGCCCCGGTGCCGGTCGCACCCTGCTCGCTCGCGAGCGTGACCTTGGCGCCGTCGCGCAGCTTGTCGGCCCCGTCGATGACCACCTGCTCGCCGGGGTTCGCGCCCGACAGCACCGCCACCCGGTCGCCGTCGGTCGGCCCGAGCTTCACCGGGCGAAGGCCGACGAGCCGCTCGCTGTTCACCACGTAGACGAACGTGCCGGGAGCGCCGCGCTGCACCGCGGCGGTCGGCACCAGGGTCGCGCCCTTGAGCGTGTCCACGAGGAGCAGGGCGGTGACGAACTGGTTCGGGAAGAGGCCGTTGTCCCGGTTGTCGAACTGCGCGCGGAGCTTCACGGTTCCGGTGGTGGTGTCGATCTGGTTGTCCACCGTCAAGAGCGTGCCCACCCCGAGCTTGGTGGTGAGCGCGCGGTCATAGGCGGTCACCGGCAGCGAGGCGCCGGTGGCGAGCCGCTTCATGACGGTGGGCACGTTGTCCTCTGGCAGCGTGAAGATCACCGAGATCGGCTGGAGCTGGGTGATGACCACGACCCCGCTCGGATCGCTGGGCTGCACGTAGTTGCCCTGATCCACCTGCCGCAGTCCCACGCGGCCCGACACCGGGGACACGATGTGGCAGTACTCGACGTTCAGCCGCGCGTTCTTGACCATGGCCTCGTCCGATCGCACCGTGCCCTCGTACTGCCGGACGAGATACTCCTGGGTGTCGAGCTGCTGCTGCGGGATCGAGTCTTGCGCCATCAGGGTCCGGTAGCGCGCGAGGTCGATCTGGGCGTCGTGCAGCAGCGCGGTGTCGCGCACGAGCTGGCCCTGGGCTTGCTCGAGCGCTATCTCGTAGGGCCGCGGATCGATCAGCGCCAGGAAGTCGCCCGCCTTGACGATCTGCCCTTCCTGGAACCCGATCGACATCAAGCGGCCACTGATCTGTGTCTTGACGGTCACGGTCGCGAGCGGGGCGACGGTGCCGAGGGCGTTGAGCGTGACGGGGAGATCGCCCTGTTGCACGGGCGCGGTCACGACCGAGACCGAGGTGGAGCGCGTCGCCCGTTTGTCCGGCGGCGTCCGGGAATGGACGAACCACGCGATGCCGACGAGGATCAGGATGACCACGCCGGCCCAGATGAGGGAGGAGAGACGGGATCCGCGCTTGCGGGGGCGCGGGGCGACCCCACCGGGCAAGGGCTCCTGGCCTGGGGACTCCTGGGACGACTCAGTCATCAATCATCGGTATCACGCGGCTCCTCTCTTGGCGCTGACTTCTGACGCTTACTGCGTGGCCGACGGAGGCGGTGGCGGCGGCCCCGGAGGCGGTGGCGGCGGCCCCGGCGCGATCGCGGGCGCAGGGGGCGGCGGAGTCGACAAGGCGGCCGGGGGGGGCGGCGGCGGAGGCGGCGGCGCGAGGGCCGGGGCGGGGGGCGGTGGCGGAGGCGGCGCCGGGCTCACGACCGGCGTCATGGGCTGCGGCCGGCCCGGAACCTGATTACCCTTGGCGTACATGCACTGCGTATAGGCGTTGTCGTACCGGCGCTGGACGCTCTGGCCGGAGGCCTGGCCCGCGCTGGCGCCCACCGCGGTACCGCCGAGCAGCCCGACGCCGGCGCCCACCGCCGCGCCGGTGGCGGGCCGGCCCGCCGCGGCGCCGAGAGCGGCGCCGAGGCCGGCGCCCACCAGCGTGCCGATCGCGGCCCCGCCGACCGTGCTCTGCGCGGCCGAGGTGCCCGGCGTCGTGCCCGCCTGCTGCTTGGCCCATTGCCGGCACGCGGCATCATCGACCTGGAATTCGTCGAAGCTCTTTCCCCGTCCGGGAAGCACCGAGACGCTCGGGCCGGGAGGCACGGTGGCACACCCGGCGACCAGCACGACGACCAGTAGGAACGCGACGGTTCTCATACGATGGCTCCCACCTCAGCGGCCAGATCCCGGCGTTGGGCTCACCGGCTGCCAGGCCCGCGGGCACTGCTGAACGTAGGGGTAGTAGCCCTGCGGATCCAGGCAGTAGTACCAGTACTGCTGGGCGGTCTGCGGCTGGGGCTGCTCCTGGTAGACCGACGGGGCCGTCTCGACGATCACCGGGGCCGGGGTCACGTACACCGGCGGAGCGATCACGACGGGGGGCCCGACTACCACGCCCGGACCTACGAAGACTCCGGTACGCCAGGCCAGGCTGGGGCTCGGCGCTGCGGCGAGCAGCCCCACGAACAGGGACATGGCCAGTCCGATCAATCCGATACGACGTATGGTCATGCTCGGCATCCTCCTCTATCCGACGGCTACCCCTCTGACGGAGGACGTGCCGCCTCCATTTAGGGCGACGAGCCGACGGGCCCTTCGGTTGACCCCACCGGGGGAAAAATGTTCCCGACGTGCCCTCGCGGGTCAACCGAACCGGGGGTTCGTTCGTCCTGTCTCGGCCCCGAGCCTCATCGAGATGAGGCCACCCCCATGCTATCGTGAAAACGATC
>DATMMH010000503.1:0-13894 GCA_035569855.1 Candidatus Dormiibacterota bacterium | reverse complement strand
CCGCATGCGCCGCGGCGCCGACTATCTCGCGAGCCTCCGCGATGGGCGCGCCATCTTCCTCGACGGCCGGCGTGTCGACGACGTGACGGCGCACGCCGCGTTCGCTCAATCCGTCCGGCGCATCGCGGAGCGGTACGACGCGGCCCGCGCGGCGCCCGACGTGACCACCTGCGTGGATCCGGCGGGCGGCGGCAGGATCGGGGCGATGTGGCTGATCCCGCGCTCGGCGGAGGATCTCGGCCGCCGGCGCGCGGTGCACCGGTTCTGGGCCGAGGGCTCGTACGGGCTCATGGGCCGTACGCCCGACCACGTGGCCTCGGTGCTCACCGCCTTCGCGGGCTGGCGCCAGCTCTTCGACCGGGGCGGGCGGCAGTTCGGCGACAACGTGGTGCGCTTCCACGCGAAGGCGTGCGCGGAGGACCTGTACCTGGCCTACGCCATCGTGCCGCCGCAGATCGACCGCTCCACGCCGGCCCACCAGCACCCGGAGCCGTTCCTCCATCCCGGGGTGGTGAAGGAGACCGACGCGGGTATCGTGATCCGCGGCGCGCACTCGATCGCCACCTCGGTGACCATGGCCGACTGGCTCTACGTGAGCTACATCACCCCGCTCGCCCCGGGCGACGTGGACTACGCGATCTCGCTCGTGGTGCCGGTGAACGCGTCCGGGCTCCGGCTCCTGCCGCGGCGTCCCTACGCGACGCTCGCCACCAGCGTCTACGACTACCCGCTCTCCGCGCGCTTCGACGAGGTGGACACGACGGTAGTCTTCGACGACGTGCTCGTGCCGTGGGAGCAGGTCTTCGTCTACCGGAGCGTGGAGCGCGTGAGCGCCCAGTTCCACGAGTCGCCCGCGCACGTGACCGCGAACTTCCAGTCGCTGGTGCGCTTCGGCGTCAAGCTCGAGCTGCTCGCCGGCCTCGCGATGAAGCTCGTCGAGGTCGGGCGCGGGGAAGGCGACGCGAATACCCAGGCCACCCTCGGCGGCGACGTCGCCACCTTCTGCGCGGCCTTCGACGCGCTGGTGAAGGCGGCCGAGCAGTTTCCACTCGTGAGCGAGGGCTACGCGCGCCCGCACCCGCAGTACATCTACGCGGGCATGAGCCTGCAGCGCCGCCTGATCGTGGACCTCTACCGAACGATCCGCGAGCTGGCCGGAGGCGCCTTCCAGCACCTGCCCTCGTCGGAAGAGGCCTTCCTCTCGGAGGAGACCCGCGCGGATGTCGAGCGATACTACCAGTCGGCGGCGGCGGGGGCGCGCGAGCGGGTGAAGCTCATCAAGCTGATCTGGGACTTCATCGGCACCGAGTACGGCGGTCGGCAGCTCCAGTACGAGATGTTCTACTCGGCGGCTCAGCCGGTGGTGAACCGCCGGATGTTCCGCTCCTACGACTGGGCGTCCGCCAAGGCGATGGTGGACCGCCTGCTCTCGGAGTACTGAGCCGGCCCGGCGGCCCTAGCCCAGGCGGGAGAGGTACTGGGCGACGAAGTCGGTGCCGACCAGGGCGACGTAGGCCTGGGTGAGCCGCCGGGTGATGGGGCCGGGCGTCGCGCCGCTCCCGACCGGGTGACCGTTGACCGAGCGCACCCCGCAGAGGCAGAGGCTGGTCGAGGTCAGGAACACCTCGTCGGCGGTGACCGCGTCGTAGACGTCGAGGTCGCGCTCCTCGCACGGGATGCCGAGGCGGGCGGCCAGCTCCATCGCGGTCCGCCGGCTCACTCCGGGCAGCACGTACTGCTCGCGCGGAGTGTAGACGCGCTCGCCGCGCACCACGAAGATGTTGCTGCCGATCCCCTCGCAGAGGTTGCCGTGTTCGTCGAGCAGCACCGACCACGCCTCGGGGCTCGCCGCCTTGACCTCGCGGTCGGCGAGGATGAGGTTCAGGTAGTTGTGGGTCTTGGCCCGCGGGCTCAGGATCGAGGGCGGAGTCCGCCGGATCGACGACACCACCACGTCGATGCCGTCGCGGAACTGCGCGGCGCGCTTCCGGAGCGGCAGGGGCGTGCAGTCCACGATGACCTGGGGCCCGGTGTGGGCCCAGCCCTCGTCGCCGATGGCGTCCACGCCGCGGCTCACCCGCTGGGCCACCCACCAGTCGCCCGCGGCGGCGCGCAGCGGCTCGTTCCGCTCGACGACCTCCTCGGTGATCGCGGTCATCTCCTTGGGCTCGAGGCCGACGTCGATGCCGAGATAGCGGAGCGACCGATAGAGGCGCTCGACGTGCTCCTCCAGCCGGAAGATGCGCCCGTCGAAGGTGCGCGTCATGTCGAAGCAGCCGTCCCCCCGGTTGAAGCTGCGATCCCGGTAGGGGATCATCACCTGGGTCTCGGGGACGTAGCGGCCGTTGAAGTACGCGGTCCGGGTCTGTCGCGACTCTGGCATGGGCGTGCCTCCCAGGTCCGATACTATGCCAGATCCTCTGCTAGAATGCCCCGCACTCGAGAGGAGGCCCCGATGAAGCATCTCGGTAGGGAGGTCTGGCGAGTCCGCTGGATGATCGCGGTGGTCGGAGCGGTGGTGGCGCTCCGGAGCTTCGGCATCCTCTATCCCACGTGGCCCGGGACCGTGGTCGCGAACAAGCCGGTCGGCGCCTGTCTCGGCGGGATCCTCGGCCTGATCTACGTGCAGCAGGCCTTCCCCTACGAGGACCACGCGAGCATGCTGCACGCCGCGATGGATACCACGCGAGCGCTCGAGGAACGACGTCTCTCCGTGTGGCTCTACGCGGGGCTCTCGATCAAGCGGGGGGTGATCATCGCGGCGTTCATCCTGGCGGTGGCGTCGTCGTTCTGATGCGCTCCGCGCTCACCGGCCGAGCCGGTCGGCGACTCCTCGGCGCGGTCGCCCTCCTCTTCCTCGTCACCGCCTGCGCCGAGGTGACGGCCCTGATCGGTCCCGTGCCGGGCCTGGGCGGGTTGCCCGGCGTGACCGGCCCGGCGCCGGCGGCCCCGGCCGACTTTGCGATTCCGCCCGGGGCGGTCCGGTATCGCGTCTATCTGATGCAGGCCTGGCAGTACCACTTCGCGATGGCCGAGGACCCGGCCATCGGGTTCGGGCAGGTGCATCAGGAGAGCCGCTTCGACTGCTCCGCGGTCTCCTCCGGCGGGTCGGTCGGCTGCGCGCAGTTCAGGCCCGCGACCGCCGCGGAGGTCAACCAGTGGATCCCGGCCCAGGTGCGCGCCACCTGTCCGGTGGTGAGCGGCTGCCCGCTCGATCCGAAGTGGGCGCTCACCGCGATGGTGGAGTACGACTTCCATCTCTGGAGCGGTGTGTCGAAGGTGGCGACCCCGCGCGAGCGGTGGGGCTTCACGCTCTCCGCCTACAACGGCGGCGGCGCGGTCACCGGGGCCGAGCGGGCCGCGTGCGCACGGAGTCGCGACTGCGACCCCGCGCGGTACTTCCACAACGTGGAGCGGTACTGCGGATCGTTCGGCCGCTCGGAAGCGTCCTGCCGCGAGAACCGGGAGTATCCCCACGTGATCCTCGACACCTGGGCTCCCGGCTATCACCGCTGGCTGCAGGGGTGAGCCGCCCCTCGCCGCCGGGAGTGCTCTAGGACGCGCGGGCGCGGACGAAGCGGCCGATCCCGTCGATCGCGCTCTGGGCCTCGTCGAGCATCGGCAGGAACCAGTGCCAGACGTGGATCATGCGGTCCCACACCTCGAGCGTGGCGTCCACGCCGGCGGCGCGCGCCCGGTCGGCGAGCTGCACCGCGTCGTCGAGTAGCACCTCGTCGCTGCCCACGTGGATCAGCAGCGGCGGCAGGCCGCCGAGATCGGCGAAGAGCGGCGAGGCGAGCGGGGTGCGGGGCGGCGTGTCGCCGAGATAGGCGCGGGCCATCTGATCGACGCCGGCGCGCTGGACGATTGGATCGACCGCGGCCTTGGTGCGGTAGCTCTCGCCGCCGCAGGAGAGATCCACCCACGGCGAGATGCACACACCTCCGGCGGGCAGCGGCACGCGCGCCTCACGAAGGGCGAGTAGCGTCGCGACCGTGAGGCCTCCGCCGGCCGAGTCGCCCGCGACCACGACGTGCCCCGGAGCGATGCCCTGATCGAGCAGCCAGCGGTAGGCGGCCACCGCGTCGTCCACCGCGGCGGGGTAGGGATGCTCGGGCGCCAGCCGGTAGTCGAGGAGGAGCGCGCTGGCTGCCGCGGCGCCGGCGATGGCCGCGGCCAGATGGCGGTGCGAGCGCGGGGAGCCGATCACGTAGCCGCCGCCGTGCAGGTAGAGCACGACGCGCCCCGGCGCGGCCGAGGGCGGCCGCAGCCACTCCGCCGGCGCCGCGGGCGCGCTCACGCGCTCGACCTTGATCTCGGGCGGCGTCGGGAAGACCTTCTCTGCGCGCTCGTACTGGGCGCGGCGTTCGGCGATCGTGAGCGAATCAGACGGGGGAAGCTTCGCCAGGTGCTCCCGAACGACGTCGATGCCTCGGTCGGCCATGTCGGTCCTCCTGTGGTGGCGCGATGTCCGGCCGATTCTGCTCCGGGTCGTGCGCGTTGGCAAGGCGCGGGCTTGACGGGGGCCGTGCTGCCCGTGGCAAGATGGCGCGATGCCGGCCCACCCTCACGCCGCCGCAGCCGACTTCCTCTACGGGACCGCCTGGAAGGAGGACCGTACCGCCGGCCTCGTGGAGCTGGCCCTGCGCGCGGGCTTCCGCGGGATCGACACCGCGAACCAGCGCCGGCACTACGCGGAAGCGGCGGTGGGCGAGGGGCTCGCCGCCGCCTACCGCGCCGGCGTGGTCACGCGCGCCGACCTGTTTCTACAAACCAAGTACACCTACGAGCCGGGGCAGGATCACCGGTTGCCCTACGATCCGGCCGCCGATCTCTCCACGCAGGTGGCCCAGTCGATGGCGAGCTCGCTCGAGCACCTCGGGACCGATCACGTGGACAGCTACGTGCTGCACGGGCCCGCATCGGGCCACGGCTGGACCGACCACGACGCGGAGGTCTGGGAGGCGATGGGGCGCGAGCGCGAGGCCGGCCGCACGCGGCTCCTGGGCGTGAGCAACGTCTCGCTCCGGCACCTGCACCAGCTGATCGCCTCGGGCGCCGAGGCCCCCGCGTTCGTGCAGAACCGCTGCTTCGCGAGCCGCGGCTGGGACCGCGAGGTGCGGGCCTTCTGCACACAGCGGGGCATCGTCTACCAGGGCTTCTCGCTGCTCACCGCCAATCCGGAGGCGCTGCGCCACCCGGTGGTCGCCGGGATCGCGGCCCGGGTGAAAGCCACGCCGGCCCAGGTCGTCTTCCGGTTCGCTCTGGCGGTGGGGATGCTGCCGCTGACCGGCACGTCCAGCGCGGAGCACATGCAGCAGGATCTGGCGAGCCGCGGGCTCGCCCTCTCCGCCGACGAGGCGCGCGCGATCGAGTCGCTCGCCGGCTGAGCGCGCGCTACCAGAGCTCCCGCGAGGCCAGCCGCGCGCCTTCCGCGAGGCTGGCGAGCTTGGCCCAGACGATGTCCGGATCCACCGCGGCCTGGCCGACCCAGGTCCCGAAGCCGCAGTCGGTGCCGGCGATGACCCGCTCGCGGCCGACCAGCCCGGCGTAGCGGCCGATGCGCTCCGCGACCAGCGCGGGGTGCTCGATGAAGTTGGTCGTGGAATCGATCACGCCGGGGATGATGAGCTTGCCCTCCGGTACCGTGATCCGCTCGAACACGCGCCACTCGTGGGCGTGACGCGGGTTGGCGCCCTCGAAGGAGACCGCGCCCGGGCGGGCGGCGAGCGCGAGATCGACGACGTCGGCGAGCGGGACGTCGTAGTGGTGCGGACCCTCGTAGTTGCCCCAGCAGAGATGCAGCCGGCTGCGCTCGGGCGGCACGTTGGCGAGCGCGTGGTCGAGGGCGGCCAGGTGCAGGCGGGCCTTCGCGCGGAACTCCTCGATGCTCAGGTCGGCGTACTGGATGTGCCGGCCCATGCCGAGGTCGGGGCAGTCCACCTGCAGCACGAAGCCGGCGGCCGCCACCGCCTCGTATTCCGGCCGCATCGCCTCGGCGATGGCGAAGAGATAGGCCTCCTGGCTCGGGTAGTGGTCGTTCCGGAAGAAGAGGGAGATGACGCCCGGCGAGGCCGCGGTCATGAACGGCTCACGCGCGGTGACGTGGGCCAGGGCCGCCTGCAGATTCGCCACGTCGGTGGGGGCCGCCGTCGCGTCGCGCACCGCGATCGGGCCGGTGCAGGCGGGCGTTTTGCGTCGCGCGCGCCCCGGGTCGCCGAAGACCCGCCGGGCCATCCCGGGGAAGTCGACCAGGTCGCGATACTGCAGCGGATGGCTCGCCCCGCCGAAGCCGGTGAGCCGGTCCTTGACGTAGGTCGCGTAGCTCGGCTTGCTGAACTCCCCGTCGTTGATCACGTCGAGGCCGGCGTGGGCCTGCCGGCGCACGACCTCTGCGACCGCGGAGCGGATGTGGGCGGCGAGGGCCGCCGGATCGACGGGGACGCCCTCCTCCTTCGCGAACATCGTGCGGATCAGGTCGTCGGGCCGCGGCAGACTGCCGGTGTGGGTGGTCAGGATGCGATCCGTGCTCCGTTGCATCGGTGCCGATCTCAATACCATAACCGTCCCGAAAGCACCATCGCGACCGGTTCGCCAATGTAGCCGGCTCGCCAATGTAGCCGTCCTCGATTGACACCCCTGGACCCCCTTGCTAACCTCGCGGCCGATGGCGTCCGCCCCGGTAGTGACCGAGCTTCAGTGCCTTCGGTGTCACGCGGTCTACGACGATCAGCGGCTCTTCACCGGATGTCCGCGGTGTGCCCGCGAATCGGTCAACGTCAACCTCTCCGTCAAGCTTCCCGCCGCCGCGCACGGCCCGGTGAGGGCGGAGAGCTTTCCCGCCACTCCGCGCAGCCTCTGGCGCTTCCGCCGGCTGCTGCCTCTGCCGGACGCAGAGCCGATCTCGCTCGGGGAAGGCGCCACCCCGCTGGTACACCTCGAGCGGCTCGGGCGGCGGATCGGGCTCCCGCGCCTGTACGCGAAGGACGAGAGCCAGAACCCGACGTGGTCGTACAAGGACCGTCTCTGCTCGCTCGCGGTGACCCACGCGGCGGCGACCGGCGCGCGCGTGATCACGATCTCGTCCACCGGCAACCACGGCGCGTCGACCGCGGCCTACGCGGCGCGGGCCGGGCTGCCGTGCGTGATCTTCACGGTGGCCTCGGTGCCCGACACCATGAAGACGCTGATGCAGGCCTACGGCGCGGCGGTGGTGGCCTGCGCGACTTCCGAGCAGCGGTGGGCGCTGATGCGTGAAGGCATCGAGCGCGCGGGCTGGTATCCGACCAGCGGCTGGGTGGTGCCGCCCATCGGCTCCAACCCGTTCGGCGTCGAGGGCTACAAGACCATCGCCTTCGAGATCGCGGAAGATCTGGGCTGGACCGCGCCCGACGTGGTCGCGGTGCCGAGCTGCTACAGCGACGGGCTCTACGGCATCTGGAAGGGCTGGGCCGAGCTGCGGGACCTCGGGCTGGTCAAGACGCGCCCACGCATGCTCGCGGCCGAGCCGTTCGGCCCGCTCGCCAACGCCCTGGACCGCGAGCTCGAGGTGCCGGAGAAGGTGGCGGGCGGCTCATCGGTGGCCTTCTCGATCGCCTCGCCCTACGGAACCTACCAGGGTCTCACCGCGCTCCGGGAGTCGGGTGGCCAGGGCGTGCCGATCACCGACGAGGGCATCTTCGAGGCGCAGCGCGCGCTGGCCCGCGAGGAAGGATTCTACGCCGAGCCGTCGGCGGTGGTGGGCCTGACCGCGGTGATGCATCTCGCGCGGGCCCGGAAGCTCGATCCCGACCAGTCGATCGTGGTGGTGCTCACCTCCGGCGGCCTCAAGGACTACGGGGCGAGCCGGGCGTGGCTGCCCGCGGTGCCGAGCGCCGGGCCCGACTTCGCGTCCACGCTCGCGGTGCTCGAGGAGAGCTATGGCGTTCGGCTGCGGCCGTAGTCTCGGCGCGGCCCTCGCCGGCGGGAGCGCGGCCGCGCACGTGGTCGAGCGCGCCAGGGCCGCCGAACGGGCCGGGATCGATAGCTTGTGGTTCATCGAGGACTATTTTCAGACCGGCGCCTTCGCGATGGCCGGCGCCGCGGCGGCGGTGACCACGCGGATCGGCCTCGGCTTGGGCGTGGTCAACCCCTACACGCGCCACCCCGCTCTGCTCGCGATGGAGACCGCCACGCTGGCCGGCATCGCGCCGGGGCGTGTGGTGCTGGGCCTCGGCACCGGGGTGCGGCACTGGATCGAAGGGCAGATGGCGATCCCGACACCGCAGCCGCTCGAGACCCTGCGCGAGTGCATCGACGTGGTGCGGCGGCTCTGGGCGGGCGAGCGCGTCGATCACGAGGGCCGCGCCTTCTCGCTGCGCGGGGTCGCGCTCGAGCACAAGCCAGTGCAGCCCGAGCTGCCCATCGTGCTGGGCGTGAAGGGGCCGCGCGCGCTGGCCCTGGCCGGCGCGGTCGCGGACGGCGTGCTGTGCTCGGTCATGTCGTCGCCCGGCCACGTGCGCCGGGTGCGCGCCACCACCGCCACCGCCCGGCGCGACGCGGGCCACCCGGCGCCGTTCCCGGTGCTGGCCTACGTGCCGGTGTCCATCGGGCGCGACGCGGTGGCCGCGCGCGGGTCGGTGCGGCCGCTGCTCGCGCGCTACCTGGCCCATCTCCACGGGCAGATGATCCTGGCGGACGCGGGGGTGACGGAGGCCGAGACCGCGGCGATTCGCGCGGCCCGCGCAGCCGGGGACTCGGGGGCGAGTCTCGTCACCGAAGCGCACGTGGACGCCTTCGCGCTGGCCGGCACGCCCGACCAGGCGCGGGCTCGCCTCGCGGCTTGGCTCGAGGCCGGTCTCGACACGCCGATCGTCTTGCCGGCCGGGGACGCGGATCCGATCGAGCAGCTCGCGGTCATTGGGGAAGCACTCGGGGGGAAAGCCCTCGGGGGGGACGTACGCGGGCCCGCGCGCGGAGGTGGGCGGTGAGATTCGGCGTCCACATCCCGACGTGCATCGAGGGGATGATGTATCCGGTTCCCTTCGCGAGGCCGTCCGACATCCTGCCCACCGCGCTCCTCTGCGAGCGGCTCGGGTTCGATTCGGTGTGGGGCAACGACCACATGACGACCCAGCGCTATGTGCAGCAGGAGTTCCCGGATCCGCCGAACTTCTTCGAGCCGCTGATCACCTTCAGCTACTGCGCCGCGCGCACCACCCGGCTCCGGTTCGCCACCGGCATCATCGTGCTGCCGATGCGCAACATGCCGGTGCTGGCCAAGCAGGTGGCCACGCTCGACCAGCTCTCGGGCGGGCGGCTCATCCTCGGGGTGGGCACCGGCGCGTACCGGGAGGAATACGAGGCCCTGTTCCCGGACGCGCGCGGAACGCGGCGCGGCACCATCGTGGACGAGGGCATGCAGGCCCTGCGGCTGCTCTTCACCGAGCGGCGAGCCACGTTCCGGGGGAGCGCGGTGCACTTCGAGGCGGTCGAGTGCTTCCCGAAGCCCGTGCAAAACCCCATGCCGATCTATGCCGGGGGCAACCATCCGGAGGTGCGGCGCCGCGCCGGGCAGTACGCGCAGGGCTGGATGCCCGCGGTGCTGTCGCCGGAAGAGATCGAGCGGGGCGTGGCCGACGTCCATCGGGCCGCGGCCGCGGCCGGGAGGGACGGGTCGGCGATCGACATCGCGCCGCAGTTCGCGGTCTCGATCGGGCGCACCCACGACGAGGCGGTCCGGCGCTTCCGGGGCTCGCAGCTCTTCAAGCATCTCGAATCGCTCAAGAAGTCCACGCTGCGCGAGCAGACCGGGGGCTTCGACCAGCGCAACCTCGTCGGCGCACCGGACGAGATCTCCGAGCGCATCCGGACCTACGCGCGGGTAGGGGTGACCACGCTCTCCGGGATGCTGTTCGTGGCGAATTCGGTCGCCGAGATGCACGACGCGATCGAGCTGTTCGGTCGGGAAGTCCTCCCCAATTTTCGCTAGCCGAAGGTGATCGACCCAGGTGATGAAGGAGGTCGTCATGGATCAGCACGTGGCCGCGCGGCTCACGAAGGTGCTGGACGCCGAGGGGCTCGACGCCCTGGTGGCGAGCACGCCCGAGAATCTCCAGTACGTGACCGGGTTCCGCTCGGTCGCCCACGCCCTCTTTCGAGGGCTCGAGCTTTACGGGGTGTTCACCCGCCAGGGTGTCGGTCTCGTGATCCCCTTCATCGACGCCACCGGGGTGTCGGCCGACGGCATCGTGGTGGACCGGCTCGCCTGCTACGGCAAGTTCTTCTTCAACTACGCGGACCCGCCCGGAGCGGTGGGCAGTCGGGTGCGGGAGATCACCAGCCGGGCGATGGCGGGGCCGGGCGAGGCGCTGCGCGAAGTGCTGGGCGGCTTCGGCGCGCTAGGAAAGCGGATCGGCCTCGACGAGGCGGGCGTGTTCCCGGCCACCTGGCAGCGGCTCGGTGAGCAGCTCGCGGGGACCACGATCGTGCCCGCCTACGCGCCGTTTCGCGCCGCGCGCATGGTCAAGAGCCCGGAGGAGGTGCGGCGGCTCGAGCGGGCGGCCCTGATCGCCGAGGACGGGATCGCCGCGGTCCTCGGCATGCTCAAGCCGGGAGTCACCGAGCGCGAGGCCGCGATGGTGTTCGAGCAGGAGGTGGTACGCAAGGGCGCCCAGACCTTCTTCACCGTGATCACGATGGGGGACCGGGCCGCGCTCGCCGACGTCTACGCCTCCGACGCCGCGCTCAAGGCGGGCGAGCTGATCCGCTTCGACCTGGGCTGCGTCTACCGGGGCTATCGCTCGGACATCTCGCGCACCGCGGTGGTCGGGACCCCGAGCGACAAGCAGCTCCGCTACTACAACGCGGCGCGTGACGGAGAGAAGGCGGCCATCGCGGCCATGAAGCCGGGCGTGCCGGTCAGCCAGATCTTCGAGACCGCGATGCGGGTGACCCGCGAGCACGGGATGCCGCACTACGAGCGGTATCACGTGGGCCACGGCATCGGGCTCGAGCCCTACGATCCGCCCACCATCAACGCGGCGACCCAGACCCCGCTCGAGCCCGGGATGGTCTTCTGCGTGGAGACCCCCTACTACGAGCACGGCTGGGGCGGCGTGCAGGTCGAGGACGCGATCGAGATCACCCCCGCCGGCGCGCGCCGGCTCACGCAGTCGAGCCAGGAACTGCAGATCCTCGGCTGAGCGCCGAGCGAGGAGAGCGCGATGACAGCGACGTGGCGGACCGCGATCGGAATCGTAGTGGGCCTGGCCCTGGGTCTCGGCGGGGATCCGCCGGGGGCGTCGGCCCAGTCTCCGCCGCCCATCCGGGTGGGCTTCTCCTCGGCCATGACCGGCCCGTCGGCGATCACCGGCGAGGGCGTGAAGTGGGCGGCCCAGATGCTGGCCGACGAGTACAACGCCCGGGGCGGCATCATGGGCCGCAAGATCGAGCTCTACTTCGGCGACAACGCGGGAACCCCCGGCGAGGCGGTGAGCGCAGTGCGCAAGCTGGTGGACGTCGACCGCGTGGACGTGATCATCGGCCAGACCCACAGCGGCGCCTGCCTGGGCGCCCTGCCGGTGGTGAAAGAGCTACAGGTGCCGATGGTGATCGAGGCCTGTAGCCACCCGAGGATCCGCGAGCTGATCGGCAAGAACGGCAACGAGTGGGCGTTCCGGGTGAACCCGGACGACGTGATGCTGGCCAGCCAGTTCGCCCGGTACATGGCCCAGTCCACCAAGACGGTGTCGATCTTCGCCCAGAACGACGACTTCGGGCGCGGGGCGGCCGCGGCCTACGACGTGGCGTTCAAGAAGAACGGCATCAAGCTCGTGAGCACCGAGTTCTTCGACCGGGGCCAGGCCGACTACCGGCCGGTGCTCACCCGGGTGAAGCGGGCCGGCCCGGAGGCGGTGCTACTGATCATGCTGGCCAGCGAGGGCAGCGTGTTCATGCGCCAGTTCCGCGAGGTCGGGCTCACCCAGAAGCTCTACGCGCGGGGCAGCATGGCCACCGTGGAGTTCCTCTACCAGGTGAAGGACAGCCCCTCGATCGCCGACGGCCTCGTGGAGGCGACCTACTGGACCCCGGCCCTCGATCCGGCGTGGGAGAAGCAGTGGCTCGAGCGGTGGAAGGTGCCGGTGCGCATCCACGGCAGCCTCGCGGCCATCGCGTTCCGCTACGCGGTCGCGCCGGCCATCGAGCAGGCGATCAAGAAGACCGGGCGGGCCGACCGCAAGGCCATCCGCGACGCGCTCGAGGAGATCGACGTCCCGAACACGCCGGTCGGGCGGATCCGGTTCGACGACACCCACCAGGCGTTCATCAACATGCTGCTGGTGGAGATCAGCGGCGGCCAGCTGAAGGTCCTGGAGAAGATTCCGATCCAGCCGTAGTCGTCGCGGCGTGGGCGATCTCGTCGAGCAGCTCGTGCACGGCCTCACCCTGGGCTCGCTCTACGCCATGGTGGCGACCGGGCTGGCCCTCATGTTCGGGGTCGTGCGCCTGATCAATTTCGCGCACGGCGAGTTCTACATGCTGGGCGGCTACGCCTTCTGGTACGCGTACGGCGAGCTGGGGCTGCCGTACCCGGCGGCGGCCCTCGTGGCGACCGCCGCGATGGGGGTGTTCGGGCTCGTCTACGAGCGCTCCGTGATCCGGACCATCCTGTCCCGCACCTGGCACGTGCAGCTCATCGCCACCCTCGCCACCTCGATCACCCTCACCAACCTGGCCATCCTGGTCTTCGGCACCCAGCCCAAGGAGGTGCCCACCCGGCTCTCCTCGGCCATCGTCGAGGTGGGCGGGGTGCGCATGGCGTGGCAGCGGCTGGTGGTGCTGGCCGCGGCGGTGGTGATCTTCGCCGGGCTCGAGTGGTTCGTGACCCGCGCCAAGCTCGGGAAGGCCATGCGGGCGATGTCGCAGAACCGCGAGGCGTGCGCGGTGGTGGGGGTGGACGTGCAGCGGGTCGCGCTCGCGACCTTCGGGATCTCCGCCGCGCTCGCGGGGGCGGCCGCCGCGCTGGTGTCGCCGCTGTTCAACATCTTCCCGGACGTGGGGTCCCTGCTCACGCTCAAGGCCTTCGCGGCGGTGATCGTGGGTGGTTTCGGCTTCGTCAAGGGCGCGATCGCGGCCGCCTTCCTGATCGGCCTGGCCGAGTCGCTCGCCGCCGGCTATGTCTCGTACGCCTACAAGGACGCCATCGCGTTCGTGGTCATGGTGCTGGTGCTGCTCGTGCGACCACAGGGCCTCTTCGGCCGGCGCATCGGGATCTGACCGTGCGCGCCATGCGATGGACCGTGCTCGCGGCATTCCTGATCGTGGTGCCGTGGCTGGTGGCGGCCGCGCTGCCGGGCCAGCAGCGCTACATCCTGCACGTGCTGATCTTCACCACGCTCTACGGCGCGCTCGCGCTCAGCTACGACCTGGTGGTGGGCCACGTGGGCAGCCTCTCGCTGGCCCATCCAGCCTTCTTCGGGATCGGGGCCTACACCGCCGCCCTCCTCGCCACGGAGGCGCGCTGGCCGTTCACGATCGCGCTCGCCGCCGGCATCGTGCTGGCGGGCCTGGTCGCGCTCGTCCTGGGCGTGCCCATGTTCCGCCTGACCGAGCACAGCTTCGCAATGGGTACGCTCGGCTTCGCGATCGTGACCCAGATCGTGGCCACCAACTGGGTCGACTTCACGCACGGGCCGCTCTGCGTGACCGGCATCCCGAAGCCGCAGTGGGGAGCCCTCCGGGTCGCCACGCTGCCTGCGTTCTACTGGATGGGGCTCGCCACGGTGGCCCTGGTGGGACTCCTCTACCATGGCCTCACCACGTTCCGCCTGGGCCGCGCCTTCCACGCGGTGCGCGACAACCAGACGCTCGCGGCGGCGGCGTCCATCGACCCGCTCCGCTACCGCATGCTCGC
>DATMMH010000502.1:0-3579 GCA_035569855.1 Candidatus Dormiibacterota bacterium | reverse complement strand
CGGCCCCGCGCGCAGCGTGATCGCGTCGGTCATCACCCGCACCGAGCGGCTCCGGGCGAAAAGGGTGAGCCCCTCCACGCTCACCGGCAGGAACGCGATCAGGCCGGCCAGCAGCGCTCCCATCCCGAGCAGCGGCAGCCGTCGCCACGCCGCCGCCGCGAGGGCGAGCGTGACCAGCGCGAAGATCGCGGTCATGTGGCCGAAGAGCGGCCGGAACTGGCCGAGGAAGTCGGTGGTCACGACCTGCCCGTGCGCGGTCATGTTGCGGGCCGAGACGTCGGCGACCGCGAACGCCCCCGGGGAGAGTCCGAGCCAGCCGCGCCATATCAGGAGACACGCGAGGGCCAGGGCGAGGAACGCGACCAGCGCGGGGACCAGCAGCCGCCAGGAGCGCGGAGCGCCCGGCGCCCGCTCGATGGCCTCGTCCCACACGTGAGCACAGAGCAGCGCCATCGCCGGGAACGCGGGAAGCCCGTAGTGCGGCAGCTTGAAGGGCGACAGCGTGAAGACGCCGACGATGCCGACCACCCACAGGGCGAGCAGCACCCAGAGGCGCGCGGGCGCGGTGGACCACGGCCGGGAGAGCGCGCGCCAGACCGCGAGCGGCAGCGCCAGCACCCACGGGAAGAAGCCGATCGCGGTGACCCCGAGGAATTCGAGCGCGGAGAGCGGGACGTCCTCGTCGGGGAAGACGCGCTGGCGGGCCACGTTGAGCAGGTGGTTGTCCACCACCGTGTACCAGAGAAAGCCGCGATGGTGCGCCTCTACCAGCAGGTACCAGGGCAATCCGAGGGCCAGCAGCAGGACTAGACCCCGCGCGGGGACCCACTGCCGCCACGTGCCGCTCTCGCGGGTGAGCCAGAGAAAGAAGGCGACGATGGCGAGCGGGCCGAGGGCGCCGAGGAAGTCCTTGGCCAGCGCCGCGAGGCCGAGGCCTCCGTAGAAGAGCCCGAGGGCCCAGCGCCCGCTCCCGAGATAGGCCTCGATGAAGCCGTAGAGGGCCAGGAGAAGGCAGGCCACGAAGAGGAGGTCGGGCTTGACCATGCGCCCGAAGAGGAAGACTTCCAGGTTGCCCGCGACCATGAGCCCGGCCATCAGCCCCACCCGCGCCGCGCCGAGCCGGGTGCCGATGAGCGCGGTGAGCACCGCGACCGCCACCGCGGAGAGCGCGGAGACGAGCCGGGCCGCGGTCTCGGTGGGACCGAGCCAGGCCATGGCCCCGCCGATCAGCCAGTAGAGGAGCGGCGGCTTGTCGAAGTACGGCACGCCGTCGAGATGCGGCGTGATCCAATCGCCGCCCTGGAGCATCTCCCGCGCGATCTCGGCGTGGATGCCCTCGGGCGGATCGAGGAAGGGGGCAGCGCCGAGGCGCGCCAGGAAGAGGGCCGCCGTGACGAGGGCGACGGCCAGCGGTGCGGTCAGCAGACCCGCCCGTCTCGCCCGCGGCTCACCGCTCGACCCGCACCACCGTCTCGCGGGGGAGGCGCTCGAGGAGATCGGTGACCGCCTCGTCGAGGTAGCCGCGGTTCTTCGACTCGAGCGTGACCTTCACCTTGTACTCGGGATTGGAGAACTCCGGATAGGAGCCCAGCATCAGGTCCGGGTGGCCGGCGAGCAGCGCGTTGAGGTGATCGGCCAGCGTCCCCTCGCCCATGGACACGTAGACCGAGCAGAGATGAAACGGCGTCTCGCGGAAGCGCTCCTTGAGGGTGTCGAACTTCTGGCGGAAGATCTCGGGCACACCGGGCAGGATGTAGATGTTCCGCACCACCACCGCCGGGAAAACGAGCTCGCCGTCCGCGGTGAGCTCGGCCCCCTCGGGGACCTCCGCCATCTTGAGCCGCGCCTCGTTGAGCCGGCCCTTGAAATAGCCCTCCAGCACCTGGACCAGCCGCGGCTCCCGCACCACCGGTACCCCGAGGGCCTTCGCCACGCCTTCGATGGTCACGTCGTCGTGGGTGGGGCCGACGCCGCCCGAGGTGAACACCACGTCGTACTCGCGGCTGAAGGCGCGCACCTCGGTGGCGATGAGATCGACTTCGTCCGGGATCACGGTGATCCGGCGCACCTCCACCCCGAGCCCGCGCAGCTCGCGGCAGAGGTAGGCGGCGTTGACGTCGGTGACCTTGCCCGAGAGGATCTCGTTGCCGATCAAGATGATACCGGCGGTTTTCGCCATAGGCGGTGCACATGGTAGCACGGAGTTCTGATAGAATGGCCCCGCTCGACGAGCGCCAATGACCACCGACGCCTCTCCGATCACGTTGCGCGGCTGGGCCCTCATCCTGGGCGCGTCCTCCGGCTTCGGCGCGGCCACGAGCCTGGCGCTCGCGCGCGCCGGACTCGACATCTTCGGCGTCCACCTCGATCGCAAGTCCACGCTGCCCAACGTGGAGCGGCTCGCGGGTGAGATCGGGGCACTGGGGCGGCAGGCGCGCTTCTTCAACGTCAACGCGGCCGACGAGGAGAAGCGGGCCGAGGTCGCGGCCGAGATGGAGCGGGTGCTGCGCGAGCGCAACCAGATGGGCCAGGTGCGGGTGCTGCTGCACTCGCTCGCCTTCGGGACGCTCAAGCTCTTCGTCACCGACCCGATGAAGGAGGCGGTGACCAAGGCCCAGATGGACATGACGCTCGACGTGATGGCCCACAGCCTCGTCTACTGGACGCAGGAGGTGGTGGGCCGCGGCCTCATGGGCCGCGGGGGCCGCATCTACGCGATGACCTCGTCGGGCGGCGCGCGCGTGCTCCCCTACTACGGTCCGGTGTCGGCGGCCAAGGCCGCGCTGGAATCCGACATTCGCCAGCTCGCGGCCGAGCTCGCCCCGCACGGCATCACCGCCAACTCGATCCGGGCCGGAGTCACCGCCACGCCCGCGGCGCAGAAGATCCCGAACTACGAGGAGTTCTCCCAGCAGGCGGCGCGGCGCAATCCTCACCGCCGGCTGACCACCACCGAGGACGTGGCCAAGGCCATCGTCGTGCTGAGCCATCCCGACACGCACTGGATCACCGGCAACGTGATCGGCGTGGACGGCGGCGAAGAGATCGTGGGCTGACCCGCCGATGCCCGAGTGGCTGGGCGTCTTCCTGCTGGGGGTGATCGAGGGGATCACCGAGTTCCTGCCGATCTCCTCCACCGGGCACCTGCTCCTGGTGGAGAACGCGCACCTGCTACCGGGTCAGTCGGACCTCTTCAACATCACGATCCAGTCCGGCGCGGCCCTCGCGGTGCTCGCGGTCTTCGGCGGCCGCCTTCGCGACCTGCTCGCCCGCATCCGCGAGCCGGAGGCGGGCGGTTACCTGGCCAAGCTCCTGCTCGCCTTCGCGATCACCGGCGCGGGCGGGCTCGCCATCAAGCGCCTGGGCTTCATGCTGCCGAAGGAGGTCGCTCCGATCGCGTGGGCGACCCTGATCGGCGGCGTGGTGATCCTGCTGGTGGAGTGGGGGCTGCGGGGCCGCGCGGGCCGGACCGAGGTCACCTGGGCGGTCGCGGTCGCGGTGGGCCTGGCGCAGCTGCTCGCCGCGGTGTTCCCGGGCACCTCGCGCGCGGCCTCCACCATCATGATCGCGATGCTGCTG
>DATMMH010000501.1:0-7105 GCA_035569855.1 Candidatus Dormiibacterota bacterium | reverse complement strand
GGAGGTCGGCTCGTCCAGGATCACCAGGCGCGGCCGCAGGGTGAGGATGCGCGCGAGCCCCACCCGGCGCTGCTGGCCGCCGGAGAGCTCGTGCGGGTAGAGCTCGAGGTGGGCGTCCGGGAGGCCGACCGCGGCCAGGATCGCGCGCACCACCGAGAGATCGTGCGAGATGAACACGTAGGTGAGCGCGAACGCTTCTTGAAGGCTCCGGAAGAGCTTCAGCACGCTGGCCTGGACCGAGACGTCGAGCCCCGAGGTCGGCTCGTCCAGGATCACCAGGCGAGGTCGCAGGGTGAGAATGCGCGCGAGCCCCACGCGGCGCTGCTGGCCGCCGCTGAGCTCGTGCGGGTAGAGGTCGAGGTGGGCGTCCGGGAGCCCGACCGCGGCCAGGATCGCCCGGACGTCGCGATCCCGCTCGGCCCGGGACAGCGTGGTGTGGATCCTGAGCGGCTCGTGCAGCGAGGGCCCGATCTTCCAGCGGGGGTCGAGCGAGGCGCCCGGGTCCTGGTAGACGTACTGGAGATCCTTGGCGACGGCGCGCCGCTCGCGTCGGGACAGCCGTCCGATCTCGCGGCCGGCGAAGCGAATGTCGCCCGCGGTCGGCGTGTGGATGCCCATCACCGTCTTGCCGAGCGTGGACTTGCCGCAGCCGCTCTCCCCGACGAGGCCGAGCGTCTCACCCGGCCGGACCTCGAGCGACACTCCGTCGACGGCCCGCAGCCAGCCGACGCGCCGGCCAAAGGCGTTGCGCAGGGGGAAGTGGCGCGCGAGGTCGACGACCTCCAGCAGCGGCGGCGCGGGCACGCTCACGCGTCTGCTCCGGCGGGCGCGTCGACGGGATGGTGGCAGCGAACGTCGTGACCGCTGGCGAGCGCCCGTAGCGCCGGACGCTGGTCCCGGCACTCCGCGGTCGCGTAGTCGCAGCGCGGATGGAAGCGACAGCCCGACGGTGGCGTCACCAGGCTCGGCACCTCCCCTGGAATGTCGCGGATCGCGCCGTCGGGGCCCAGCACGCTGGCGAGCAGTCGCCGTGTGTAGGGATGCGCGGGGCGTCCGAAGAAGGTGTCGGTCGGCGCCGCCTCCATCTCCTGGCCGGCGTACATGACCACCACGCGGTCGCAGATCTCGTGCGCGGTCCCGAGATCGTGGGTGGTGAAGAGCACCGACACCCCGCGCTCCTTCACCAGCGCGCGCAGGAGCCGCAGGATCTGGGCCTGGATCGTCACGTCCAGCGCGGTGGTCGGCTCGTCGGCGATGATCAGATCCGGCTGCGGGAGCAGGGCCATCGCGATCATGAGGCGCTGGCGCTGGCCGCCGGAGAACTCGTGGGGAAGCCGGCGCAGGGCGCGGGCCGGCTCCGGCATCTGCACGGCGCGCAGGATCTCCAGCACCGCCTCGCGGTCGGCGCGATAACGCCCCCGCGGATAGCGCCCGAAGAGGGACGACGGCCGGTCACCGTCGCGCGCCCGGGGGGACTTCCACTTCATCAGGTCCATGATCTGGGTGCCGACGGGGAACAGCGGGCTGAACGAGGTGAACGGGTCCTGCGGGATGAACGTGATCGCCCGCCCGCGGATGCGGTCGTTCACGGTCGCCGGGTTTTCGCCCAGGAGATCCGTCCCCGCGAAGCGCACCTCGCCGGCGCGGATCCGGGCGGCCCCCTCGGGGAGGATGCCGAGGATCGCGCGGGCGAGCGTGGTCTTGCCGCAGCCGCTTTCGCCGACGAGCCCCACCACCTCGCCGGTCGCGATGTCCAGGTTGATCCCGTCGAGCACCTGCGCCGGTCCCCGGTCGGTGGCGAAGTCCACGCGCAACCCGCGGACGGCGAGCAGCTCAGCCATCGCGGGCCGGGCCGCTCCGGCGCAGCCGCGGATCGAGCACGTCGCGCAGGCCATCGCCGAGCAGGTTGAAGCCCATGACGGTGAGGAAGATGGCCAGGCCGGGCGCCGCCGCGTACCACCATGCATCCGGCAGGAATTCGCGGGATTCCGCGATCGTCCGTCCCCATTCCGGGGTGGGCGGCGGGGGCCCGAGCCCGAGGAAGCCGAGCGCGGCGGCGGTCAGGATCGTGAACCCCATGCCGATCGACGCCCGCACGATGATGGGCGAGGCGATGTTCGGCAGCACGTGCAGCACGGTGAGCCGCCACGGCGAGGCGCCGAGGGCGGCCGTGCTCTCGACGAAGACCTCCTTCTGCAGCGCGCGCGTCTCTGCGTAGACGACCCGGGCGAACCAGGGCCAGTACGTGACCGAGAGCGCGAGGATGACGTTGGGGAGCGACGGGCCCAGCGTCTGGGCGATGGCGATGGCGAGCACCACCTGCGGCACCGCGAGGAAGATGTCGGAGACCCGCATGAGCAGATCGCTCACCCAGCCGTGGTAGTAGCCGGCGACGAGGCCGATCGGGACCCCGATCGCGAGCGAGGCGCCGACCGCGATGATGCCGATGAGGATGGTGATCCGCGCCCCGAAGAGGAGCCGGCTGTAGACGTCCGCGCCCATCCGGTCGGTGCCGAGCCAGTGCGCGCCGCTCGGCTCCTTGAGCCGCTCGGACGGGTGCAGCTCGAATACGTCGTCGGGGTGTGTCGCCAGGACCGGCGCGAGTACCGCGGACAGCACCAGCAGCGCGATGAGCACCAACCCGATCAGCGCCGACCGATCCCGCGCCAGCCTCGTCACCACGAACCATGCGGCATTCATATTCTGGGTCACGCCGCGCGCTCTCGTGGATCGACGAGGGTGTGGGCGACGTCGACGAGCAGGTTCACGACGATGAAGATCACCCCGGCCCAGACCGTGAAGCCCATCACCGCGTTGTAGTCCGAGCGCAGGATGGAGTTGACCGCGTAGGTGCCGATGCCCGGCCAGTCGAACACCGCCTCCGTCACCACCGCCCCCGCGAGCAGGATGCCGAAGAGCAGGCCGATCTGCGTCACCGTCGAGGTGAGCGCAGAACGGAGGATGTACTTCCAGACGATGAGCGGGCGCGGCAGTCCCATCGCACGCTCGTAGAGGACGAAGTTCGACTGCATGGCGTCCAGAACGCCGGCCCGCGTGAAGCGCACCAGCGTGGCCAGCGCCGGGAACGCGAGCGTTACCGCGGGCAAGGCCAAGTGCTGCAGGGCGACGCCGAAGGTTGACCAGTCCCACGTGAGCGCCGCGTCGAGCAGGTAGAAGCCGGTGAGGTCTTTCGGGGGGAAGCCCGGCAGGCGGCCGTTGAGCGGCGACCACCCGAGCCGCATCGCGAACAGGAGCTGCAGCATGATGCCCAGCCAGAAGCTGGCGATGGCGAGACCGGACACGGTGACCACCCGGAGCGTGTGGTCGAGCAGGGAGTTGCGCCAGAGCGCGGAGACGACGCCGAGCGGGACGCCGACGAGGATGGAGGCGATCATGGCCACCATGGTCAGCTCGATGGTGGCCGGGAGCCGATGGGCAAGGTCCTCCACGATCGGGCGCCGCGTGAAGAGGCTGGTGCCCATGTCCCCGCGCCCCAGCCGCGCGAGGTAGACGACGAACTGGACCGGCAGGGGACGGTCGTAGCCCAGGTCGCGCCGGAGCGCCGCGACCTGCGCCGGCGTGGCCGTCTCGCCCGCCACCAGGGCCACCGGGTCGGCGGGAATCACCCGCGAGATGACGAAGGTGACCGCGAGCAGCCCGAACAGGGTGGGCGCGAACCAGAGCAGCCGATGCAGCGCGAGCGCGAGGAGCCTCATGGCTCAGCGCGCCCACGCCTCCAGGTGACGGCTACTTCGCGTAATGCAGCCAGCGGATCTCCTGCCCGTTGCCGATGGGGCTGAAGCGAATACCCTCGATGTTCTTGGCCCAGGGCCCGAAGTACTTGGTGTTGTAGATCCAGACCCCGGCGGCCTCGTTCACCACGATCCGGGCGGCCTCCTGATAGGCCTTCTCGCGCGCCGGGCGGTCGGTGGTCTTCAGCGCCGCCTCGAGCAGCTCGTCGACCTTCGGATTCTTGTAGAAGCTCGAGGCCTTGAACGTGCCCCACTGGCCGGAGTGGAACATCTCGCCGATCCAGTTGTTGGGATCGGCGTAGTAGGTGCTGATCCAGTAGACGACGAGATCCGGCGACGTCTCCGGCTTCTTCATCCGCTCGACCATCGCGGGCCACACCTCGCTCGTGAGCTTGGTGTCGAGCCCGAGCTTGCGCAGGCCGTTGGCCATGACGGTGGCCGCCTGCTCGGTCTGGCTGAAGCCCTGGAGATAGCCCACGGTGAGCGGCCGATCGACCTTGGCCTTGGCGAGCGCCAGCTCCTGCTTGGCTCGGTCGAGGTTGTAGCTGTAGCCTTTCACGTCGCGCGGTACACCCCACATGTTGTTCGGGATGGGCACCGGGTTACGCTCCACGGTGCCGCCGAGGATCTCCTTGTTGAAGCCGTCGTAGTCGAAGGCGTAGCTGATGGCGCGGCGCACGTGCACGTCGGTGAGCGGCGCCCGCTGGTTGTTGATCTGGAACATCATGATCCGCATCGACTCCTGCTCGACGAGCTTGACGTTCGGCGCCTCGCGCAGACGCTTCACCTGGTCGTTCGGCAGATAGCCGCCGGTGCCCTGGTAGTCGCCCTTGATCATCCCCAGCACGCGGGTGTTGTCTTCCTTCACGAACCGGAAGTCGATCTCGTCGATGAACTTCGGGCCCCACGGCATGAAGTGTCCGGGAAAGCGCTTGGCGATGAATCCGATCGCCGGGTCGTAGCGGGTCAGCGTGTAGGAGCCGGAGCCGGCCTCGTTGTTGATGAGCCACGCCTCGCCCCAGTCACCGTCCTTCTCGTGCGTCTTGAGGAGGGCCGCGTTGACCACGTGCACCTCGGGCACCACGGCCAGGAAGATGGCCGAGGGCTTGGTGAGCGTGAACTGGACCGTGTAGCGGTCGACGGCCTTCGTGGCGCCGGGGGCGATCATGGTGCCGAGCAGGGCGGCCGCGCCCTTCTTCAGGGCGAGGATGCGCTCGGCGCTGTAGCGCACGTCCTCCGCGGTGACCTCGGCCCCGTCGTGAAACTTGGCCCCGTGGCGCAGCTTGAAGGTGTAGATGAGGCCGTCCGGGGAGATGGTATGACTCTCGGCCAGCCAGGGCTCGAGCTTCGGTGGATTGTCGACCCACCGGTAGAGCCCGTCGTAGAGGTTCAAGCGCACCGCGACGCGTCCGACGTCGAAGGCCGCGTGCGGGTCCAGCGTGTCGTAGGGGCTCTCGTTCGCGAAGACGAACCGCGTCTGCGCGGTGGCCTGCGCCGAGGGGATCGCCTCGAGCGTCAGCAGGGCGAGAACGAGGATCAGCCAGGATCGACCGTGGGTCATGAGCAGCCTCCAGGAGTCCCGAAGTGTCGGCCGCGCGGGCGACGTGGCGGAATTGTACAGCGCCGCCGCCGGTGCAGACAAGGGGCGGTCGAGCGTCACAGGACGTTGCGTGGCTTGCCGATGGCGCCCTCGGCGAAGCGCGAGAAGCGGAACGCGGCAATGTCGAGGGAAGGCTTGCCCTCGACGATCAGCTCGGACACGAGCCGGCCGGCGATGGGCCCCATCGCGAAGCCGTGGCCGCTGAAGCCGGTGGCGAGCAGGAAGCCGCCGAGGGACGGGACTTGGCCGAGTATCGGGACGAGATCGGGCGAAGTGTCGATGTAGCCGGCCCACCTCCGCTCGATGCCGAGCGGGGGAAGCGACGGCAGTACGCGCTGGAGCTCGGCGAGGCTGCGTCGGACCTTCGCGGGATTCGGCGGGGGCACGAGATCACGGTCCCAGACCAGAGGTCGGCGGCGCGCCGCGGAGCCGGGCAGGGTGGCGGCCAGGCTGGCCAGCAACGGGCGGCCCACGTGGAACCGAAACAGCGCCCTGTTCTTCCAGTAGTTCGGCAAGAAGAAGCGCAGCTGCCGGAGCGAGTCCAGCGTGACGTCGTGGTCGAGGGAGCCGCCGGCGGCGATGGTGAAGCTCCCGTCGCGGCGCTGGCGGAACGCCACGCCGGGTCCCCAGACGGCGCAGGGGCTCACGGCGGGCGCGGGCGTGGTCCGCGCGACAGTGCCGCGCACCCAGCGCTGCGGGAGGTCGAGGCCGAGGCTACGCGCCAGTCGCGCGGACCATGCGCCGGCCGCGCACACCACCGTCGGCGTGCGGATCTCGCCGTGCTCCGTGACGACGCCGCCGACGGCCCCCGCCCGCGTGGTGATGCCCTGCACCGCGCATTCGAGATGGAGGCTCGCGCCGTGGGACACGGCGGCCCGGGCGAACGCGTCGGTGGTCTTCTCGGGATCGGCGTGGCCATCGGCAGGCGTGTGCATGCCGCCGACCCAGCCGCCGGCCAGGCCGGGTATCACGGCCTCGAGGTCACGGGCGCGGAGAAGATGCGTGTCGAGCCCGAACTCGCGGGCGACCGGCAGCCACTCCTCGAAGCGCGCGAGCCGCTGCTCGTCGGCCGCGAGCGCGAGGTTACCGCCCTGGACCCACTCGATGTCGGCCCCCAGCTCGCGCTCGAGGCCCCGCCAGAGGCGATTCGCCTCCATCACGAGCGGCAGCTCGATCGGATCGCGACCCTGCTGGCGGACGAACCCCCAGTTCTTCCGGGACTGCTCGCCGGGCACGGCCCCTCGCTCCACGACGACGACGCGCACACCACGGCGGGCGAGGAAGTAGGCGGTGGCGCAGCCGACGATGCCAGCACCCACGACGACGACGTCCGCGTCGCGCTCCATGTTCGGCGGTTATCGTCGACGAACGGTCCCGGCCTGTCAACTCACGGCGGCGCCGGCCCGCCGTCAACCGGCCGATCCCGGATTTCTTTGGCTCCGATGGAACGTTTCGCCCGCTCGGGCGTTTGCACGGGGGATGGACGAGATCCGGAGGCTTCCGGCCAGGGCCTGGGGCCCGACCCGCACACCGCCCAGCCGGCCCCTGTTTCCCGCCCTTGTCGCCACCGGCGTCGCACTGAGTCTGGTCCTGGGCGTGGGCGCCGCCGGCAGGGCCTTGCCGCCCGCCTCGGTGGACATCCAGGACTCCAAGTACGTCCCGCAGGCACTCACCGTCGCTCCGGGCACGACCGTCCGGTGGATCAACCGAGACGAGGAGACCCACACCGTCACCTCGGCGACGGGACTCTTCG
>DATMMH010000500.1:0-21982 GCA_035569855.1 Candidatus Dormiibacterota bacterium | reverse complement strand
CCACCGACTACGTCACGACCACGGAGAACTACGCCCGCACCGCCGCGGTGCGCCGGGAGTTCTTCGGGGACCGCTTCCCGACCGCCACCGGCGTGATCGTGGCCGGCCTCCTGCGCGCGGGCGCCCTGATCGAGATCTCCGCCGTCGCCGTGCTGCCTGATCCCCCTCTCCCCCGCGGGAAGAGGGCAGGGTGAGGGGAAAGGGTCCCATGCCCGACCTCGTGCTCATCGATCGAGCCTTCCAGCGCATCATGCGGGCGCTCGTCGACTCTGGCCGCGCCCCCCACTACGCGGAGTTGGCGCGCGCCCTCGGCCTGACCACCGAAGAGGGGCGCGGCCTGCTCCGCGACGTGATGCAGGCCTACCCGATCGGGTGGCTCCATCCCGAGACCGACTACATCGCGTCGTTCCCTCCGCTGAACAACCTGCCGACCCAGTACCGGATCACGGTGCGCGGCGAGCAGCGCTGGTTTGCCCAGTGCGGCTTCGAGGCCACCTCCGCGACCTGGCTCTTCCCCGGCGACACGGTGCGGGTGGACGCGCCGTGCCTGGACTGCGGCGATCCGGTGACGGTGGAGATGCGCGACGGACGCATCACGTGGGCGGACCCGCCCGGCGTCGTCGGCCACCTCGCGTTCGGCTTCGGGCCGTCGCGCGGACGACCGCACTACCTCTGAACCGGCATGAATCTCTTCCGGTCGGAAGAGCATGCGCGGCGCTGGAAGGACTTCCAGCCGAGATCGGAGGAGGGCTTCATCACGCTGCCCGACCTGGTCGGCTTCTTCGGCACCGAGAGCCGCCGGCACATGCTGGACGGCGACTATCTCTCGACCTGGTACCCGCGCCGCGGCGCCGAGCGACGCGCCTATCTCGAGCAGATCGGCAAGACGTCGCCGTTCTGGATGGGCACCCCCGACCCGCCCGCCGCCTGAGCGGGCGCGCATGTCCCCAAAGGAGTCATCCCCGTGAAAGCGATTCGCGTTTCCGAATACGGCGGCCCCGCGGTGCTGAAGGTCGAAGAGGTGCCCACGCCTCAGCCCGGTCCGGGCCAGGTGCTGGTGCGCAACCACGCCGTCGGCATCAACCCGGTGGACACCTACCTGCGGTCGAACACCGACAACCGCGGGCCCAAGCTGCCCTACACGCCGGGCTCCGACGCGGCCGGCGTGATCGAGGCGGTGGGCGTGGGCGTCACCGTGGCGAAGCCGGGTGATCGCGTCTACGTGGGCGGCACGGTGAGCGGCGCCTACGCCGAGCTGTCGCTCTGCGAGCAGGGCCAGGTCCACCCGCTGCCCGCCGGGGCCAGCTACGCGCAGGGCGCGGCCATCAACGTGCCCTACGCCACCGCGTATCACGCGCTCTTCAATCGCGCCCACGGTGAGGCGGGCGAGACCGTGCTGGTCCACGGGGCCAGCGGTGGCGTGGGCATCGGCGCGGTGCAGCTCGCGCGGGCGCGCGGCCTCACCGTCATCGGCACCGCGGGCACCGAGCGCGGCCGGCGCATGGTGGCCGAGCAGGGCGCGCACCACGTCCTCGATCACACCGCGGCCGGCTATCTGGACGAGACGGTGAAGCTCACCGGCGGGCGCGGCCCCGACATCATCATGGAGATGCTGGCGAACGTGAATCTCCAGAAGGATCTGGGCGCCATCGCGATGCGCGGGCGCATCGTGGTCATCGGCAACCGCGGCATGGTCGAGATCAACGCGCGCCTGGCCATGAACCGGGACGCGGCCATCCTCGGCATGGCGCTCAACCACGCCACCCCCGCGCAGCTCGCGGGCATCCACGCCGCGCTGGTGGAGGGTCTCCGCAACGGCTCCCTACGCCCGGTGATCGCCCAGGAGCTTCCGCTCGCGCAGGCCGCGAAGAGCCACGAGGCGGTGATGGAGGCGGGCCACCACGGCAAGGTCGTGCTGGTGCCGTGACGCGCTCCGGCGGCCGGGCTAGACGAACTCGGCGCGAACCGTCCCGACCGGGGTGAAGCGCGCCTCGATCCGGGCGCCGGGGTCGAGCAGGTATTGCCGGGTGAACGAGCCCGACATCACCCGCATGCCGGCCTCGAGCGCCAGGCCGAACTCGGCGAGCTTGTTGGCGAGCCAGGCCACCGAGGCCGCCGGCGTGCCGAGTACCTCGCTGCCGAGGGCGCGCTCGGCGGCGGCTCCGTTGACGAGGACCTCCACCGAGACCTTCGCCAGGTCGAAGCCGGCGGGCACCGCGACGGGAGGGCCGGTCACGTAGGCGCGCTGCTGCGCGTTGTCGGCGAGGCTCACGTTCAGATCGGCCGCGAAGTCGCCGCGGCGCTCGATGATCTCGAACGCGGGCGCCATCGCGGACAGCGCCGCCGCGGCCTGCTCGGTGGTGACGCCGGGGCCGCGGAGAGTGGCGCCCACCGTGAGGCACAGCTCGTTCTCGAAGCCGGGGCGGATCAGGTCGGCGTACTGGAACCGGGTGCCGCTGGGCCGCTCGCCGCTCACGAGCAGGAAGCCCAGCACCGGCTCGTGTACGCCCTGCTGCGCCTGCATCGCCTTGGAGGTGAGGCCCACCTTCCAGCCAGCCTGACGCTCGCCCGCGCCCACGTACCGCGCGAGGACCCCGAGCTGCACGCGATAGGCTTCCTCGCGGCTCAGCCGCTTCATCCACTCGGGACCGGGGGCCTTCCGCTGCCGCGCACAGTCCCAGAACGCGTCGATGGCTTGCTCGGTGCTCATGGCTCTCCTCGGCGTACCTCGCACAGGTACGAGCGCAGCGCCACCGTCCCGCTGATCGGATCGGTGGCGTCCGGGTCGATGAGGCTGTTGTAGTTGGCGCCGGCCGGGCCATCCACGTCGTAGCCCGGCAGGTCGAGCGGCTCGCAGGCCTGCCACCAGCCGAACTGGGCGCAGACCACGTCGGGCTCGAGGCTATTGTTGAATCGCGCCCGCGCTCGCATCGTCGCGTGCGGCGTCTCGACCAGCACCCAGCTCTCGGCCTCGATGGCCCGTGTCGCCGCTGCGTCCGGATGGATCTCGACGAGCGGGTCCGGGCTGTGCCGGCGCAGGCGGGGCAGGTTCCGGTGCTGGCTGTGGCAGAACTGCACGACCTTCGCGGTGGTGAGCCGCAGCGGGAAGCGGGCGGCCAGGTCGGGCCGGCTGACCGGGCTGGCCGCCGGCTCGACGTAGTCGGGCAACGGATTCTGCCCGTGCTCGAGAAGCTGCGCGGAGAAGATCTCCACGCGGCGGCTCGGCGTGGCGAACCCCGCCGGCCGGCCCTCCGGGCCCGGCGCGGTGTAGCGCTTGAAGGCGGGCGCGGTCGGCACGCGCACCCCGCCCGGGTTCTCCCGCAGCTGCTCGAGCGTGACGCCGGTGGGCTCGAGCGCGACGCGGTGGCCCGCGTCCTCGTCGCCGTCGAAGAACGTCTTGCCCAGACCCAGACGTCGCGCCAGCTCGCAGACGATCCAGGTGTCCGAGCGTGCCTCGCCTTGCGGCTCGACCACGCGGCGGCGGAGCTGCACGAACGCCTCGCCGTGCTGGGTCGGGCCGAAGCCCACGCGCAGTCCCTCGCGCTCCCACGCGGAGGAGACCGGCAGCACCACGTCGGCGAGCGCGGCGGTCGGGGTGAGGAACAGATCGGCGTAGACCAGGAAGTCCAGGCGCGAGAGCGCGGCCCGCGCCACCCCCACCCCCGGCTGCGAGAGGAGGAGGTTCGCGCCGAAGCCGACCATGCCGCGCACCGCGTACGGAGTCCCGTGGAGGATCGCGCGGTAGAGGTCGCCCGCGGTCACCCAGCCGAGGCGTGCGGGCCCGAGCGGCCGCTCGGCGAGGCCGATCGCCTTCGCGCGCTGCTTGTCCGAGAGCAGCGCGAGCGGGCCCAGATCGTTGATCGGCGGGCGGGCCGGCCGCACGTTGCCGCCCGGCGCGTCGAAGCAGCCGGTGAGCGCGTAGAGCAGCGAGACCGCGCGCACGGTCTGGCTCGCGTTGGTGTGCTGCTCGAGCCCGGTCCAGTGGAAGTACGACACCGGCCGCCGGGCCCAGAGCAGACGGGCGGTCTCGACGATCTGGGCCGCGGGCACGCCGGTGATGGCGTCCACGCGCGCCGGCGGATACTCGCGGCAGAGCGCGGCGTACCGCTCGAACGCGGTCCGACACTCGACGGGCCCGGAGCGGGCGACGCAGGTCACGCCGCCGGCGAGCATCGGCTCGACCACGCGATCGACGAAGCGCCCCGCGGCCGGATCGTAGGCGAGCGGCCGCGCGGCCCCGCGATCCCACGCCACGTGGTGCGCGGGATTACCGTCGGGCGAGAGATCCGCGGCGGTGAGGAGCTGGCCGGTATCCTCGCGCACCAGCAGCGCGCCGTTCGACCAGTCGCGGACGAAGTCGCGATCGTACCAGCCCTCCGCGATCATCACGCCCGCCAATCCCAGCGCGAGCGCGCCGTCGGTGCCCGGGCGCACCCGTAGCCACTGATCGGCCTGGGCGGCCGGCCCGGCGCGCCGCGGATCGATCACCACCAGCGCCACCCCGCGCGCCCTCGCCTCCGCCACCGCGGTGGCCTGGGCGAGATAGGTGGCGGACGGGTTGTGGCCCCACAGGAGGAGGCAGCCGGTGCGATCGAAGTCGGGGGTGCCGATGTCGGTGCCGAAGGTGTACGCGGTCGCGTAGTCGCGATGCCAGGCGCACAGCTCCTCGCCCCAGACCATGTTGGGGCTGCCGAAGGCGCGGATCAGCCGGTTGATCCACGGGAAGCCGTCGGAGATCGCGGTGCCCGCAGGCGTCGTCACCCCGAAGGCCACCGCCTCGGGCCCGTGGCGGTCCGCGACCGCGCGCATGCGCTCCGCGGTCCAGTCGAGCGCCTCGTTCCAGCCGATCCGCTCCCAGCCCGGATCGGGATCGCTCCGGGGTCGCGTGCGTCGCATCGGGTGGAGCAGCCGGTCGGGCGCGTACACGAGCTCCGGCGCGGCGCGGCCCTTCACGCAGAGGTGCTGGCCGGTCGGATGCACGGGGTCCGGCTCCACCGCCACGAGCCGTCCCTGCTCCACCACCGAGATGCAGCCGCAGCGCGAGCGACACAGTGCGCAGAAGCCGGGGATACGCTCGGTCGTAGTCAAGCGCGACGAGACGCCTAGCGGGTCGGGGGATTCAACCGCACCTTGCCCTCGGCGAGCGGCTATTCGACGCTCTCCACCGCGCTCAGCGTGGCGCGGCCGGCGAGGGAGACGGCCAGCAGCAGGACGGCGACGGACGCTCTCATCGGTCACGTGACTATGAAAGGCGCCCCTGGGGTTGTCAAGGCGGGCCCCGCCCTCGCGGGGGCGCTTGACAACCCCGGCGGGTGCGCCTACAGCTTGTGCCCATGAAAGCGCTCTCACCGGCCGCCGTCGAGCAGTATCGCCGCGATGGATTTTACTTCCCGGTTCGCGTGCTCTCGCCCGAGGAAGCGGGCCGCTACCGGGCCCGGCTGGAAGCGGCGGAGCGTGCCAACGGCGGTGCGCTCGGCGGCCAGCTTCGGCAGAAGTGCCACCTGCTCTTCACTTGGCTCGACGAGCTGATCCGTCATCCGCGCATCCTCGACGCGGTGGAGGACCTACTGGGCCCCGATCTCCTTTGCTGGGGCTCGAGCTTCTTCATCAAGGAAGCGCGCGATCCGGCCTTCGTCTCCTGGCACCAGGACTCGACCTACTGGGGGCTCAGCGAGCCGGACGTGGTGACGGCCTGGGTGGCTTTCTCGGAGAGCTCGATCGAGAGCGGCGCCATGCGCATGGTGCCGGGGACCCACACGCAGCAGGTGGCCCACCGTGACACCTTCGCGCCGGACAATCTGCTCTCGCGGGGCCAGGAGATCATGGTGGAGGTGGACGAGTCGCGCGCGGTGGACGTCGTGATGCACCCCGGCGAGATGTCGCTCCATCACGTGCGCATGTTCCACGGCTCGCCGCCCAACCGCTCCGCGGACCGGCGCATCGGCTACGCGATCCGCTACATCCCCACCCGCGTGCGGCAGGTAGTGGGAGCACGGGACAGCGCCACCCTTGTCCGAGGCGTGGACGACTACCACCACTTCGATCTCGAGGTCGCTCCCGCCGCGGACCTGGACGAAGCGGCGCTGGCCCGGCACGCCGCGATCATGAAGCGGCAGGGCGAGATTCTCTACCGGGGCACCTCCGCCGAGCGATTCAGGTAGCCGGGCTCGCGGGCGCGGCCCGGGGCCGAGACGCCCGCAGCCGCGCGGTCTCGTCCTCCTGCACCGTCCATGTCGCGGTGTCGATGGCGACGCCGTATTCGCGCCGGGCGTACTCGGGGGTGATCTTCTCCTCGCGCACGTCGTGCAGCACCCGGGCCGGATCGCGGGTGAACGGATCGCCCCAGCCCCCCGCGCCGGCGAGGACGTGGCGATACACGTCCCCCCGGCGCACGATCAGCGTGCACTTGCCCGGGAGCTCCTGCTGAGCGTCCGTCTCCGGGTTCAGGATGTTCTGTGACGGCGTGCCGTCCCGGCCGCCGGCCAGGCCGTAGGGGAGGAACTTCCGCCGGTCGGTGCGGAGCTGTAGCGTGCCCTCGGGATTCTCAAAGCGGTACTCGCGCACGAGCGCGAGCCCGCCCCGGAATGCCCCCGGGCCGCCCGAATCGGGCAGGTACCCGTAGCGCGGGATCACGATCGGGTACTCGGACTCGATCACCTCGATGGGATTGTTCGAGAAGTTGACGACCGCGCTGCTGCACGCGTCGACCCCGTCCTGGCCGGGCCGGCCGCCCCAGGATCCGAAGACGAACTCGAGAAAGACGAACGGCCGCCGCTGGGCGTCGTAGCCGCCCACGCTGACCCCGGTATCGCCGCCGACCTCGCAGGCGAAGACGCGGTCCGGAGCGATCTGGGCCAGCGCGCCGAAGACCGCGTTGGCCATGCGGAAGCCGGTGAGCCCGCGCGCGGCCACCGACGCGGGCGATACCGGATTGACGACGGTGCCGGGCGGGGCGATGACCTCGATCGGCCGGAAGTAGCCCTCGTTGTTCGGGGGCTCGCCGCCGATCAGGTGCCGGACGCAGGCGTAGACCGCGGACTTGGTGAAGGGCAGCGGCGAGTTGATGGCACCCTTCACCTGCGGCGCCGAGCCGGTGAAGTCCGCGATGAGCCGATCGCCCGCCACCGTGATCGTCACCACGATCGGGATCGGATCCGGATCGATGCCGTCGTCGTCCATGTGATCGGTGAAGCGGTAGACCCCGTCTGGCATAGCGGTGATGGCCTGGCGGGCCAGCCGCTCGGCCTGGTCCAGCAGGATCGTGGTGCAGGAGGCGAGGAGCTCGCGGCCGTAGCGCTCGATCAGCTGCAGGTAGCCGCGCTCGCCGGTGCGGCAGGCCGCCACCTGCGAGCGCACGTCGCCCAGCACCTGACGGGGCACGCGCACGTTACGATCGATGAAGTCGAAGACGGCCTCCACCGGCTCGCCTGCCGTGTAGAGCTTCATCGGCGGGATGCGCAGGCCCTCCTGGAAGATCTCGGTGGCGTCGCAGCCGTTGCCGCCCGGGGTCTTGCCGCCGACGTCCAGCTGGTGGCCGATGGAAGCCGACCAGCCGACCGGAAGGGCGTCGCCGTCCTCGAGGAAGATGGGCTTGAAGATGTAGAAGTCCGGCAGGTGCGTGCCGCCCTCGAATGGGTCGTTGAGGATGAAGACGTCGCCGGGCCGGATGCGGCCCGCGAACTTTCGCCGCACGTGGAGCATCGCGTCGGGGATCGAGCCCAGGTGGAGCGGCAGCGTCAGCCCCTGCGCGATGAGCCTCCCCTCCGCGTCGCAGAGCGCGCAGGACATGTCCATCGCGTTCTTGAGGTTGTTGGAGTAGGCGGTGCGCACGAGCGAGATGGCCATCTCGTCCACGATGGCGTCGAGCGCGTTCTTGATCAGCTCGAGGAGGATCGGATCGTCGGCGGTCCGCGTGCTCATGCCGCGACTCCCGTGGTGATCAGGATGTTGCCGTGCGCGTCGAGGCGCGCCGAGCAGCCCGGCGGCACCAGCGTGGTCGCGTCGTACTCCTCGATCAGCAGCGGGCCGCGGCGGGCCGCCGCGCCGACCTGGTGGCGGGCCAGCACCGGCGTGGGCAGGACCCCGTGCTCGCGTCCGAAGTACGCCTCGCGCGTGCCGCCTCCGGCCGCGCCGGTTTCGGCGAGCCGGGGGCGCGGGCGCGCCGCCGGCTGGAGTACCCGCGCGGTGAGCCGCAGGTTCACGAGCTGGATCGGATCGCCCTCGGCCTTGTGCCCGTAGGTGCGCTCGTGCTCGGCCGCGAAGGCCGTCACCAGCTCCGGCACCGAGGCCTCGCCGGTCCAGCCCTCGGGCAGCGGCACCGTCAGCTCGAAGGACTGGCCCTGGTACTTCAGATCCACGAAGCGGCGGACCTCGACCGGCTGCCGGTAGCCCTCGGTGTGGAAGAGCGCGCCGGCCTCGGCCTCGAGCGCGTCGAGCGCCGCGGTGATCTCCTTGGCCGAGGCGCCGTTGAGCGGACGGAGGAAGGTGCGCACCAGATGGTGCTCGACCTCCGCCTCGAGCAGCCCGAGCGCGCTGAACACGCCGGGCGCGGGCGGGACGAGGACGGTGCCGATCTCGAGCGAGCGCGCCATCTCGGTGGCGAACAGCGGGCCGTTGCCGCCGAAGGCCACCAGCACGAACTCCCGCGGGTCGCGCCCGCGCTCGATGGTGACCGCGCGCACCGCCCGCGCCATCCGCGCGCAGCCGAGCAGGTAGACGCCGTGCGCCGCCTCCAGCAGTGGCAGGCCGAGCGGGGTGGCCACCTGCTCGGCGACCGCGACGCGCGCGCGCTCGGCGTCGAGCCGGAGCCCGCTCGGGAGCTGCTCGGGGTGGAGATAGCCCAGCACCACGTTGGCGTCGGTGAGGGTGGCCTCGCGGCCGCCCTGGGCGTAGCACGCGGGGCCGGGATTGGCCCCGGCGCTGCGCGGGCCCACGTGGAGCTGGCCCGCGCCGTCCACCACGACGATGCTCCCGCCGCCCGCGCCGACCTCGGCGATGTCGATGGCGGGCACGCGCAGGAGAAAGCCGGTGCCGCGGTTGAGCCGGCTGCCCTGCGAGATGACGCCCCCGATCTCGAACTCGCCGGTGCGCTTGATCTCGTAGCCCTCGATCACCGAGGCCTTGGCGGTGGTGCCGCCCATGTCGATGCTGATGGCGTTCGGCTGGCCGATCTGCCGGGCCAGGGTCGCGGTGGCGATGACGCCGGCCGCGGGTCCCGACTCGATGACGTGCACCGGGCGCTGCCGCCCCGCGCCGGCGGTCATCACCCCGCCGTTGGACTGCATGACGAGCACGGGGGCCCGGAGACCGAGCCCGGTCAGGTCGCGCTCGAGGCTCTCGAGGTAGCGGCTCATCACCGGCATCACGTAGGCGTTGGTGACCGCGGTGCTGGTGCGCTCGAACTCGCGCATCTCGGGCAGGATCTCGCACGAGAGCGTCAGCGCCAGGCCCGCGGCGCGCGCGCGCACGAGGCGCCCCACCGCCTCCTCGTGGGCCGGATTGGCGTAGGCGTGGAGCAGGCACACCGCGATGGACTCGACGCCCTCGCTCACGAGGAAGTCGATCGCGCGCGTCACGCTCTCCGGGTCGAGGGAGACCAGCTCCTCGCCCTGGTGGTTCAGGCGCTCGACGACCTCGCGCCGCCAGCGCCGCGGCACGAGCGGCGCGGGGCGCTCGAACCGCAGATCGTAGAGCCGGGCCAGCCGCAGCCGCCCGATCTCGAGCAGGTCCCGGAAGCCGGCGGTGGTGAGCAGTCCGGTCCGGGCGCCCCGGCGCTCCAGGATGGCGTTCGTCGCCACCGTCGTCCCGTGGATCACCTCGGCGACCTCCTCCGGCCCGCGCCCGGCCGCGGCCAGGAGCGCGCGCGTGCCCTCGACGATCGCCTCGGCGTAGTTGCCGGTAGAGGAGAGGACCTTTCGGGTGAGGCTCTTGCCGTCGGGCCCCACCAGCACCAGGTCGGTGAAGGTGCCGCCCACGTCCACGCCGAGTCGATAGCTCATCCCGAGCTCCTCAGTCCCGCCAGGCCCCGGGGCAGGAAGATGACGAAGACCATGATCACGAGGCCGATCGCGATCAGATTGTAGACCACGCCCACGAAGCGTAGCCCCTCGCTGAGCCCGAAGAGGAGGATCGCCCCCAGCACGGGCCCCCAGAGCGTGCCGAGCCCGCCGAAGACCGCCATGCCGATCACGAGCGAGGTGGTGGCCGCGGAGGCGATGACCGGGCTCACCAGGTTGATGTAGTAGGCGTAGAGCGCGCCGGCCAGGCCGGCGCCCGCCGAGCTCACCGCGAAGGCCAGCAGCTTCCACCCGGTGGTGTTGATGCCGAGATGCGCGGCCAGGATCTCGTCCTCGCGAATCGCCCGGAAGGCCTGGCCCGCCCGCGTCCGCTCGCAGAGCCAGAGCATCGCCGCCACCGCCACCGCGGCCACGGCGAGCGTGATCAGGTAGATCGCCTGGCGCTGGGCAATGGGAGCCGCGGGCAGGCCGGGAAAGCTCCGGAAGTCGTGGATGCCGAAGGGGCCCCCGGTGAGCGCGAGCCAGTTCTGCGCGACGAGCCGGACGATCTCGGCGAGCCCGAGCGTCACGAGGGCCAGGTAGTGGCCCCGCAGCCGGAGCGCCGGGAAGCCCGCCAGCAGCCCGACGAGGCCGGCGACCAGCGCGCCCGCGAGCAGCCCGAGCCACGGCGAGAGATCGACGTGCTCGGTGGCGGTCGCCGCGGTGTAGGCGCCGAGCGCGAAGAAGCCGGCGTGGCCGAACGAGACCTGGCCGGTGTAGCCGCTCAGCAGATCCCAGCTCGCGGCCAGCAGCGCCCACACCACCGCCTGGGTGGCCAGCGTGAGCACGAACGGATGGGGAAGCAGCGCGGGCAGGGTCGCGGCGATCGCGCCCAGCGCGAGCAGCCCGAGACGTCGTGCGCTCATCGCGAGAGCGCCCGGCCGAGTAACCCCTGGGGCCGGATCAGCAGCACGACGATCATCACCACGAACGCGATCAGGTTCTGCCACTGGGACGGGATCAGCATCACCGAGAAGGCCTCGGCGAGGCTGATCACGAAGCTCGCGAGCAGCGCGCCGGCCAGGTTGCCCATGCCGCCCAGGATCGTGATCGCGAAGGCCTTGATCGTGAGCGGGAAGCCCACCGCGGGGTAGACGTTGAAGAGCGGAGCCATCAGCGCGCCGCCCACGCCGGCGAGCGCCGCGCCCAGCCCCAGGGTGAGGGCGAAGATGCGCGGCAGGTTGATGCCCATGGCCTGCGCGGCGTCGGGGTTCTGGGCCACCGCGCGCACCGCGAGCCCGAGCCGGTGCAGGCGAAGGAAGACGAAGAGCCCGAGCAGCAGGGCCATCGCGACGCCCAGGACGAGCAGCCGCTGATAGGACACCGCGGTGACGCCCAGGTCCAGGATCCCACGCACGTAGGGCGGCACTTGCAGATAGTCGCCGCCCGCGGTGGCGAGCAGGCTCGACTGGAGAAACGTCGAGAGCCCGAGCGTCAGCACGAGGTAGAGCGGGCCCGCCGGCCGCCGGCCGAGCCTGCGCTTGAGCGGGGCGATCAGCACCGGATAGACGGCCACGCCCAGCAGGAACGCGCCGAGCGCCGCGCCCACGATCCCCACGCCGGGCGGCAGGCGCAGGAGCACGATCGCGCCGACCGCCAGGTAGCCGCCCACCGCGAAGAACTCGCCGTGGGCCACGTTGATCACGTCGAGCACGCCGAAGATGAGGCTCAGGCCGACCGCGAAGAGCGCGTAGAGGCCGCCGAGCACGACGCCCTGGATCGCGAACTCGAGCAGCGTGTCCAGCATGGTCAGGCCGCGTCCTCGCCGAGGTAGAGCCGGCGGATGCGGTCGGAGCCGCGCAGGTCCGCCGGGGTGCCGTCGAAGGCGTTGCGGCCGAGATCGAGCACGAAGACCAGGTGGGCGACCGCGAGGATCGCCTCGACGTTCTGCTCGACGATCAGGAGGGTGAGGCCGCCCCGGTGGAGCTCGGCCACCGTCTCGTACACCCGGTCGATGTAGCGCGGGGCCAGCGCGGCGGAGGGCTCGTCGAGCAGCAGCACGCGCGGGCGCGTCATCAGCGCGCGCGCCAGGGCCAGGAGCCGCTGCTCGCCGCCGGAGAGGCTGCCCGCGAGCTGGCGCCGGCGATCGCCGAAGAGCGGGAAGCGGGCGAGCACCTCGTCGGCGGCCGCGCGCACCGCGCGGCGCCCGGGCAGCGTGTGGCCGCCCACCACGAGATTGTCGTGCACGGTCATGTCCGGGAAGAGCCCGCCGTCCTGGGCGACGTAGGCCAGGCCGGTCCGCATGGTCTGATCGGGACGGAGCCCGTCGATCGCGCGGCCGTCGAGCCGCACGCGGCCGGCGGTGGGGCGGAGGTACCCGAAGATCGTCTTGAGCAGGGTGGACTTGCCGGCGCCGTTTGGGCCGATGACGCCGGCGATCTGGCCGGCCGCGAGCGCGAGCGAGACGCCCTGCAGGATCTCGATCGGGCCGTAGCCCGCGCGGACGTCCTCGACCGAGAGCAGCATCAGGCGGCGCCGGCCGGGCGCGCGCGGCCGAGCAGGGCCGCCAGCACCCGCGGATCCGCGCGCACCGCGTCGGGCGGCCCCTCGGCGATCTTCTCGCCGTGGTCCATCACCACGACCTTGTCGCAGAGCCCCATCACGAACGGCATGTCGTGCTCGACGATGAAGAAGGTGCGACCCTCGGCGCGCAGGGCCCGCACCGTCTCGCCGATCTGACGGCGGATCACCGGATGCACGCCGGCCAGCGGCTCGTCGAGCAGCAGGAGATCCGGCTCCACCACCAGGTTCATGGCCAGCTCGAGCAGGCGCTGCTGGCCGATCGAGAGCCGGCCGGCCAGCGTGTCGACGTGCGCGGCGAGCCCGAGCCGCTCGAGCCAGCGCCGGCCGGCCGGCTCTCGCCCGGTGAGCCCGCGCCCCATCGCGGCGATGGCGAGGTTCTCGCGCACCGGCAGCTCGCGGAAGACCTTCACCGCCTGGAAGGTGCGCGCGATGCCCCGACGCGCGATGCGGTGCGTGGGCAGCCCGTCGATGCGCTCGCCCTCGTGGAAGACCGCGCCGCTGTCCGGCCGCAGGAGATTGGTGATCAGGTTGAACAGCGTGCTCTTGCCCGAGCCGTTCGGCCCGATCAGGCCGACCACCGTGCCGGTCTCCACCTCGAAGGAGCAGCCCGCGACGGCCCGGAGGCCGCCGAAGCTCCGGGTCAGCTCGTGCAGCCGCAGCTTCGGCGGCCGCGCTACTTCTTTTCCCATGCGTACGGGGGCAGGGGAACGAACTTGCCACCCGCGGTGGCCGCCACCGACGCGGGATAGATCGGGACCTTCTTGCCCGCCTGGATCTGGACCACCACGGTCTGGATGGGCATGCGGTGCCCTTCGCCGATGGCGGTGAAGCGTCGGATGCCCCACGCGGTGTGGAAGGGTCCGCCCTCGAGCGCGGTCCGGATCTTCTCGGGGTCGAGGCTGCCCGCCGCGCGGATCGCCTCGAGCGCCACCAGGGTGGCGTCGTGGGACTGGACCGCGAAGTTGGTGGGCTCGATGCCGGTCTTCTTCTGGTACGCGGCCACCATCGGCTCGGACACCTCCGAGTATTTGGCCGGCCACCACCGATTGTTCACGATGGCCCCGTCCATCACCTTCGCGTGCTGGTCGATGAAGTTCTGGGCCGCGACGGTGGCCCCCATGTGCGCCAGGACCGCGGGGACCTTCAGCTCGAACCACTGGTTGAAGAGCACCGGCCCGCTCGAGCCGTAGATCTCGCCGATGATGGCCTGCGCCCCCGAGCGCTTCAGCTTGACGAACTGCGGGGTGAGATCGGTGACGCCGCGGTCCACGAACTCGTCGGCCACCACCTCCACGCCCTGGGTGTTGGCGCCGAACCACTCGCGGGTGATGCGCGAGAAGTCACGGCCGGCGTCGGTGTTCTCGTTGAGCAGGGCGATCTTCTTCGGTTTCACCGTCTCGGCCACCGCGGCCGCCACCGAGCGGGCGATGTCGTTGGCGGTCGGGCTCAGCTGGAACGCGAAGCCCATCTTGCCCTGGCTGATCTTCTCCCCGATCTTCAACGAGGCGGAGCAGCAGGTGATGATCGGGGTGGAGGTCTTCTGGAACTCGTCCATCACCCGGATGAACACGTCGCTGCTGAGAAAGCCGGTGCCGACGTGGATCTTGTCCACCGTGAGCGCCCGGGTCACCACGTTGAGCCCCACGTCGCCCTTGCCCTCGTCGTCGTACCAGATCACGCGGACGCGGTGGGGCTTGCCGGCCAGGGTCAGGCCCTGGGCCTGGACGCGCTCCAGCGCCACCTCGGCTCCGGCCCTGATCTGGGCCCCCACGTCGGCGCTGATGCCGGACAGGGGCGCGAAGACGCCGATCCGGATCTCGGCGGGGTCCTGGGCGCGCACCGCGGTGACCGCGACCGCCGCGAGCAGCGCCACTCCGACGGTGATCCGGCCGAGCGTGGCCGTGAGCTGTCCCATGTGTCTCCCTCCCGGTGAGCGTTGAGGATGAGGCGTGTGCACGGCTCGGTAGCGGACGCGACGCAGCCTTCGTCTAACACAGGACCGACGAGGCGGTCAATGCTATCCTGACGATCCGTTGGCGACGTCTCATCCTGGGAGAGCGAGCGTATGAGCGAGACCGAAGGGGCGGTGTATCGGGTGGTCTGGCCGCGAGGGGCGCGGACGGTGCGGGCCGCCGACGTGGCGCCGCGCCTCTCGACGCTCGCCGGCAAGGTCGTCGGGCAGCTCTGGGACGACCTCTTCCGGGGCGACGAGATCTTTCCGATCCTGGAGGAAGAGCTCGCGCGCCGGTTCCCTGGCGTGCGCTTCGTCCGCTACGACACCTTCGGCTCCACCCACGGCCGCCACGAGCAGCGCGTGCTCGCCGAGCTGCCCGAGATGCTGAAGCGCCACGAGGTGGACGCGGTCATCTCGGGGATGGCCTGCTGAGGGAGCTGCACGCCCGCCGTGCTGCGGGCCAGCGCCGTCGCCGAGCGAGCCGGGGTGCCGACCGCGTCGCTCGTGTGCGAGGGCTTTCTCGGGCAGGCCGCCACCACCTCCACCGGGCTCGGGCTTCCGGGTCTGCCCACCGCGCTAGTGCCCGGCCACGTCGACGTGCAGACCGCCGAGGAGCTGCGGCGCAACGTGGTCGCGGTGACGGTTGACGCGGTGATCCGCAACCTGACGGTGGCGCCCGCGCGGGCGGGCGGCGCGGTCGTCGAGCCCGCCGCCGTCGACGTCGTCTTCGAGGGCAGCTTCGACGAGGTCAACCGCTTCTTCTACGAGAACGACTGGAGCGACGGGCTGCCGATCGTGCCGCCCACGCCCGCACGCGTGGCCGAGTTCCTGCGCTTCACCGACCGGCCGGGCGAGACCGAGCTGGGCGTGCTGCTGCCCGACAAGCGTCGCGCCACCGTCTGGAACGTGGCGGTCAACGGGGTGATGGCCGGTTGCCGGCCCGAGTACATGCCGATCCTGGTGGCCCTGGTGGAGGCGATGGCCGACCCGCGCTACGGCGTAGAGCACAGCGGCAACACCCCGGGCGCCGAGACGCTGATCATCCTGAACGGGCCCCTGATCAAGGAGCTGGGCTTCAACTACGAACAGGGCGCGATGCGCGACGGCGTCCAGGCCAACACGAGCATCGGGCGGTTCTGGCGTCTCTACCTGCGCAACGTCGCCGGCTTCCTGCACCACCGCACCGACAAGGGCACCTTCGGCAACACCTGGCGCGTGGTGCTCGCCGAGAACGAGGACGCGCTGCGACGCATCGGCTGGACCACCATCGCGGAGGACGAGAGCGTGCCGGGGGGCAGCGCGGTCACGATCTCGCGCTACACCGGCGGGGGCGTCATCGCCTCGGTCTTCGGCAACGCTCCCGATCAGATGCTGCCCTATCTGGCCGACGCCCTCGTCGGCAAGGTCGGCTGGGAGCTGCTCTTCACGGTAGGCATGGGCGTGGGGAGCCAGCGGCCGCTGCTGATCCTGAGCCCGATCCTGGCCGAGACGCTGGCCAAGGGTGGGCTCGACAAGGCCGCGCTCAAGCGGCGGCTCTTCGAGCTGGCCCGCATCCCCGCCGCCAAGTTCGAGAAGTACGTCGGCGAGTGGACCAACTTCGTGCCCGGTCGCCCGTCGCTCACCGGCCTAGTGAAGTCGGGGCAGATCCCGCCGGTCTTTGCCGAGTCCGACGATCCGGAGCGGCTCGTGCCGATCGTGTGTCGCGCGGAGGATTTCATGGTGGCGGTGAGCGGCGACCCGCTGCGGACCAACGCCTACGCCTTCGCCCACAACGGGATCCTGGGCTATCCCACCACGAAGCCGGTGCGCCTGCCCGCCGACTGGGCGCGCCTCCTCCGGGAGGCGCGAGCCCGCTAGCGTGGAGTCGCTCTGGGTGCTGTTGCCGGCGGGTCAGCGGGCCTCGGGCGAGTGGATCGACGACACGCTGCGGCTGCGCGCCGATGAGAAGGGGCTGCTCGCGCGCACTCCGCTGGCCGGAGAGTTCCCCCGCCAGCGCGTCGAGCTGATCCGGGACGCCGATCCGGGCGCCGAGGTCAACCGTCTCTACCGGGCGCGCGGCTGGACCGACGGGCTTCCCATCGTGCCGCCGACGCTCGGGCGGGTGGACGAGATGCTCGGCGGCGGTCCGCTCGAGCGGCACGTCGTCCTGGGCGAGGTCGAGCCGCTCGGCGGGCTGGCGAGCGTGGAGAAGGTCGCGGTCAACGCGGTGATGGCCGGCTGCGAGCCGGCGCACTTCCCGGTGGTGCTGGCCGCGGTGCAGGCCCTGCTCGACCCCGCGTTCAACCTGCGCGGCGTGCAGACCACCGACGAGAACGTGGCGCCGCTGCTGATCGTGAGCGGGCCGATCGCCGCGCGCGTCGGCGTCAACGCGGGTTGGGGCGCGCTCGGCCCCGGCTGGCCGGCCAACGCGGCCATCGGACGGACGGTGCGTCTGGTCATGAACAACCTGGGCGGCGGCTGGCCCGGCGCGGTCTCCTTCGCGGGCCTGGGGCAGCCGGCCCGCTACACCCTCTGCCTGGCCGAGCGCGAGGACACGCCGTGGCCGCCGCTGCACGTGGAGGCCGGCTACCGGCCCGAGCAGAGCACGGTGACGGTGCTGCGGGCGGAGACGGTGATCAACGTCACCGGCGGTCTCGACGAGGTGGCGAGCGTGATGGGCTCGGCCGCGTCGCTCTTCGGCATCCTCCACAGCGGCAAGGCGGGCGTGATCCTCTCGCCGTTCACCGCGCGCCGGCTGGCCGAGGAGGGATGGACGCGCGCGGACGTGCGTCGCGAGCTCCACGCGTGCGGCCGGCTCGACGCCCGAACGTGGCGCCGGTCGTGGATCCACGCGGCCGTGCGCGCGAGCGATTGGCCCGCGTGGGCGGTGGCGGCGGCCGAGTCCGGGTCGATCCCGGCGGTGCGCGAGCCGGACGATATCGTGCTGGTCGTGGCCGGCGCGGATCTGGCCATCGCCCAGCACGCCTACTGCCCGTCGTGGGGCCATCCGCCCTGCCGGATCACGCGGGAGATCGTGCTGCCCACCGACCGGGTGACCGTCCGATGACCGTCCCCTTCGTGCCCGGCCCGGCGCTGCGGATCGAGGGCACCCCCGGCGGCCCGCTCGCCGGCCTCATGTTCGCGGCCAGGGATCTCTTCGACGTCGCCGGGTATCCGACCGGCGGCGGCAACCCGGACTGGGCGCGCGCGCAACCGATCCCGACGCGCCACGCCTGGGCCGTGCAGCGGCTGCTCGACGCCGGCGCGACCCCGCTCGGGATCCTCGGCGAGAATCCCTTCGACGGCACGCCGCCCAATCCGCGGGCGCCCGAGCACGTGCCGGGCGGCTCCTCGTCGGGCTCGGCCTCCGCGGTGGCCCAGGGCCTGTGCGACGCCGCGCTCGGCACCGACACCGGCGGCTCGGTGCGCGTGCCGGCGAGCTTCTGCGGGCTCCATGGCATCCGTACGACCCACGGCCGCCTCGACCTCGGCGGGATGATGACGCGGGCGCCCAGCTCCGACACCACCGGCTGGTTCGCGCGTGACGCGGGCACGTTCGCCCGGATCTCGGCCGCGCTGCTGGGCGAGCCGATCCCGTCCGCGCTGGCCACGCGGCTCCCCACGCGTCTAGTCGCCGCGGTCGACGCGTTCGGCTTCGCGGATGCGGAGACGGCCGCCGCGCTCCAGCCGATGGTGCGCCGGCTGTCGGCGCTGGTGCCGGACATGCGTGAGGATCTGCTCGCGCCGCCCGGGCTGTCGGTCTGGGCGCGCGCCCAGCGCACGCTCCAGTCCGCCGAGGCCTGGGCCACGTTCCGGGGCTGGCTCGATCGCGACAACCCGCGGCTGGCCTGGAGCGTTGCGCGCAACCTGGCGTCGGCGGACGCCATCTCCGAATCCGACCGCCAGTGGGCCGCCCTGATGCGCGCCGAGGCGCGCGCCCGCGTCGCCTGGCTCCTGCCGCCGGGCACCATTCTCTGCCTGCCGACGACGCCATTTCCCGCGCCCCGCAAGGGCCTGCCGCTCGCGACGCTCGACCCGCTACGCGGGCGCATCACCTGCCTGTGCGCGCACGGGGGCCTGACCGGGGTGCCCCAGGTGAATCTCCCGGGCGCCGAGGTGGACGGGCGGCCGGTGGGGCTGTCCATTCTCGCCGCGCGCGGCCGCGACGCCACCCTCGTGGCGGTCGCCATGGCCATGGAGGCCAGCCGATGATCGACGCGACCCCCGACCTGACCGCCAACTTGCCGGACGTCGTGGCCGAGGTGCGCGACCTCTTCGAGCGCTACGAGCAGGCCCTGATCGAGAAGAACGTGGAGGTGCTCGACGCGACCTTCTGGGACAGCCCGCACACCATCCGCTACGCGATGCACGAGAACGGCTACGGCTTCCACGCGATCCACGCCCACCGGGTCGCGCGGCCGCCCGGGCCGGGCATCAAGGAGCGCCGCATCCGCCTCGAGATCCTCACGCTCGGTCGCGACCTCGCCACCGTGAGCCTCGAGTTCAAGCTGCGCGGCCGCGACCTCGTCGGCCGTCAGAGCCAGACGTGGGTGCGCTTCCCGACCATCGGATGGAAGGTGATCGCCGCGCACGTCTCCACCATGAACGAGGCCCCCCAGTGGTGAGCGGCGCGGGCCCTGGGGTACCATGACCGAGCCATGACGACCCCTTCCGCTCCGCCCCGTACCCTGGCCGCCGACATCGATCCGGTTCGCTTCGAGGTCATCCGCAACGCGCTCCTCGCCATCACCGAGGAGATGGGGGCGACGCTGCGGCGCGCCGCCTACTCGACGAACATCAAGACCCGCGGCGATTTCTCCTGCGCGTTCTTCGACCGCGACCTGCGGACGATCGCGCAAGCGTTCGCCCAGCCGTCGCATCTGGGCTCGCTCGCCCACATCGTGCCGCGGGCCATCGGGGCCTACGGGGCCGAGCGCCTCGCCCCGGGCGACGGCATCCTCATCAACGATCCGTACCTGGGCGGGGTGCACCTGAACGACATCACGCTGATCACCCCGGTCTTTCACGACGGGGTGCTCTTCGGCTACGTGGCGAACATCGCGCACCACGTGGACGTGGGGGGCGGCGCCCCGGGCAGCATCGGGGTATCGAGCGAGATCTACCAGGAGGGGCTCGTCATCCCGCCGGTGCGCTTCGTGAAGGACGGCCAGATCGACCGGGATCTGTTCGCGATGATCCGCTCGAACTTCCGGGGCACCCGCGAGATCTCCGGCGATTTCCGCGCCCAGACCGCGGCCAACCGCCTGGGGGCGCAGCGGATCGAAGCGCTGGTCGTGCAGCACGGCGCCGCCGTCCTGGCCCACTACCTCGAGGAGCTGCTGCGCTACACGGAGCGGCGCACGCGCGCGGCCTTCGCGGAGTTCCCCGACGGCCGCTTCGCGGCCGACATGCTCATGGACGGCGACGGCGTCACCGACCAGCCGGTGAAGCTCGCGGCCACCGTCACGATCGAGCGGGGTCGTCTGTCCGTCGATCTCACCGGCTGTGACGACCAGCGCAAGTCGCCCACCAACGCCACGTCGTCGCAGACCTACTCGGGCGTGGTGTACGTGCTCAAATGCCTGATCGATCCGGACATCCCGGTCAACGACGGCTTCTACCGCCTGATCGACATCCGGAGCCGGCCCGGCTCGGTGGTCCACGCGCGGCATCCCGCCGCGGTGGCCGCGGGCTGGGAGATCGCCATGCAGCTCTGCGACCTGCTGTTCAAGGCCCTCGCCCCCGCGCTACCCGATCGCGTGGTCGCGGGCACGAAGGGCTGCGTGTGCAACATCGCCTTCGGGGGCATGAACCCCGCGAGCGGCGAGTACTTCACCTACTACGAGACGATCGCGGGCGGTTACGGAGCCACGCTCACCACTGACGGCATGGACGCGGTGCAGGCCCACTTCCAGAACACCGAGAACGCGCCGGTCGAGGAGACCGAGGCCAACTACCCGGTGCGCATCCTGCGCTACGCGCTCATCGAGAACTCGGAGGGCGGCGGGCGCCATCGCGGCGGGCTCGGGGTGCGGCGCGACTACACCTTCCCGGGCCACGAGCCGAGCTTCTCCATCCTTTCCGACAAGGCGCGCTACGCCCCGTGGGGGCTCTTCGGCGGCGGTGCCGCGCGCCCGGCCAAGTACATCCTGAACCCGGAGACGGGCGCGGCGCGCGAGCTGCCGTCCAAGATCACGTTCCATCTCGCGCCGGGTGACGTGGTGAGCGTGCAGACCCCCGGTGGGGGTGGGACCGAGGGCCCGCTCGAGCGTGACCCGGTTCGGGTGGCCGCCGACGTGGCCCAGGGCAAGATCTCGGGGGAACGGGCCCGATCCGTCTACGGGGTGGTGGTCGATCCGGCCAGCCAGGCCCTCGACGCGGCCGCCACTTCCCAAGAGCGGGCCAAGGCTGTTGGCGAGGCCGCCCGATGAGCGCTCGCGCGAAGAGGCCTATGAGGATCGGCATCGACATCGGGGGGACCTTCACCGACGCCGCGCTGGTGGACGGGGAGACCGGCCAGGTGCACGTGGTCAAGGTCCTCACCACGCCGGAGGACCCGGCCCGGGGATTCATGACGGCGCTCGAGCGTGGCCTCTCGGAATGTGGAGCCGGGGGCCGCGACGTGGCCGCGGTGGTCCACGCCACCACCGTCGCGACCAACGCCATCATCGAGGGCAAGACCGCGCGGGTGGGCATGCTGGTGTCGCGCGGCTTCCGCGACATCCTGGAGATCGGCCGCCAGATCCGCTCCCGGCTCTACGACGTGCATCTCCAGAAGCCCGCCCCCTTGGTCCCGCGTCGATGGAGCCTCGAGGTCGGCGAGCGCCTCGACGCCGACGGCGCGGTGCTCGAGCCGCTCGACGTCGGCGAAGTGCGCGGAGCGGTACACCGGCTGCGGGCCGAAGGCGTGGAGGCGGTGGTGATCTGCTTCCTGCATTCCTATCTGAACCCGGCTCACGAGAGGGCTGCGGCCGCAATCGTCCGAGAAGTCATGCCGGAGGCCTGGCTGTCGGTCTCCTCCGAGGTGTGCCCGGAGTTCCGCGAGTACCTGCGCGGGAGCACCGCGGCGGTGAACGCGGCGGTCATGCCGATCGTGTCCCGGTACGTGGACGCGATCGAGTCGCGGCTGGCCGCGCTCGGCGCCACCGCGCCCTTCTACGTGATGCAGTCGAACGGCGGCGTGATGACGTCGGCGTCGGCCAAGGAGCGTCCGGTCTACATGGTCGAGTCGGGGCCGGCCGCGGGGGTCATCGCCGCCGGCGCGGTGGCCGCGCCGTACCGCTACGCCAACGTGCTCTCCTTCGACATGGGCGGCACCACCGCCAAGATCTGCCTCATCGACAAGGCGGCACCGCAGACCAACCGGGTCTTCGAAGTCGCGCGCATCTATCGCTTCAAGATGGGCAGCGGGCTGCCGCTGCGCATCCCGGTCATCGAGATGGTGGAAATCGGCGCCGGCGGCGGCTCGATC
>DATMMH010000499.1:0-3604 GCA_035569855.1 Candidatus Dormiibacterota bacterium | reverse complement strand
CCGCCCGGCGGAGGCGCGCGAGGCTTCATGGGATGGCGCCGGAACGTGGTTACTCGCTCATAGACCTGCTGGTGGCCCTCGCGATCGGCGGCGCCCTCATGGCCTCGACGGTCACGCTTCTGCATCTGGGCCTGCGCGCCTGGGTCTGGGGCGCGGCGCGAGTGGAAGCGCAGCAGTCGGCGCGCTACGCGCTCGAGCGCATGGCGGGTGAGCTGCGCGAGGCCGGCTACGATCCCACCGCGGCGGGTATCGCGCCGGTCGTGGTGGCCGACGCCACGCGCATCGTCTTCCAGCGTGACCTCAACGGCAACGGGGTCGTGGATGAGACCCGCGAACGGGTGACCTACCTGCTCCGGCCGGGGGAGACCATCCTGCGACGCGACGCGGGCGGCGGGGCCCAGCCGGTGATCGAGGGCGTGCGAGGCTTTCGCTTGACCTATCTCGACCGCGCCGGCGCGGAGACGACGGACCCCGCGGCGGTGACCGCGGTGCGCGTGCGGATCGAGGTGGGCGCCGCGCGGTCGGCGGAGTCCGCGGCGGTGGTCGAGACGCAGGCCACGCTGCGCAACCTCCTCTGGTAGAATGCCGATGTGCGCCGCCGGAGTCTCCTCGGCACGGCCTCACTCCTGCTGCTGGCCTCGATCCCGATGGGGTGCGAGACCGTGCCCTACACTGGACGCAGCCAGATCCAGCTGGTGTCTCCCGCCGAGGAGGCCCAGATGGGCATCCAGTCCTACCAGCAGATCGTCGGCAAGGCCACGCTGTCCACCGACGGGCCGTCCAACGTGCTCGTCCAGCGCGTCGGCACCCGGATCGCCGCGGTCACGGGCCTCGACAACAAGTGGGAGTTCCGCGTCATCCAGGACGATAAGCAGGCCAACGCTTTCGCGCTGCCCGGCGGTAAGGTGGCGGTGTACACCGGCATCCTGCCGATCACGAAGGACGAGGCGGGGCTGGCCGCGGTGCTGGGCCACGAGATCGGGCACGTGGTGGCGCGGCACGGCGGCGAGCGGGTCAGCCAGCAGATGGGCGTGCAGAGCGTCACCCAGATCCTGGCCGGCATGGCCAGCAGCAACCCGACCACCGTCCAGATGGTCAGCACGGCTCTCGGGGCGGGAGCCCAGTACGGCGTGCTGCTGCCGTGGAGCCGCCAGCAGGAGTCGGAGGCCGATCACATCGGGCTGATCCTGATGGCCAAGGCCGGCTACGACCCGCACGCCTCGCTCGAGCTGTGGAAGCGCATGGCCGTCGCGGCCCAGGGCCAGCGGCCGCCCGAGTTCCTGTCCACGCACCCGGCCGAAGCCACCCGGATCCAGCAGATCCAGGCGTGGCTCCCCGAAGCCCTCAAGTACTACAAGCCGGCCCAGTAACCGGGGGCCGGCCTCCCCCGGGCTCCGCCCCGCTCGTCTACCTGCAGTAGTCCTGTCCGGCTGTCCCCCAACCGGGTGGGGGAGGGGGGTGGGTCGGAACGCCCCTGAAAATCTAGACTTTTCGCTTGACACCCCCTGGCGCCCCTTCTAGGATAGGCCCTCGAAGTGGGATGAAATCCCATGAAGTGCCACCAAGGGCCGGGCCGGGGCTGATTCAGCCGGTCGGAGGGGACAGTGTTTCGGGGACATTTCAGGCACACGATCGACCCGAAAGGGCGCCTCAGCATCCCGGCGAAGTTCCGCGACGTCCTGCGGGAGGGCGGCAGCGACCGCCTGGTGATGGCGCCCAACGGAACCGCGCTCGACGTGTACCCCGAAGACAAGTGGCGCGAACTCGAGGAGCGCGTGAATCGGCTCCCGAAGCTCGATTCGGATCGTCGCCGCTACCAGCACGTGTATCTCTCCGCGGGTCTCGACGTGGTGCTCGATCCGCACGGCCGCATCCAGATCTTGCAGGACTATCGCGAGCGGAGCGCGCTCGCGAAAAACGTGGTGATCATCGGGATGATGGATTATTTCGAGATCTGGGACGAGGATCGCTGGTCGCATTACGAGCGCGAGAACGCGGGTCCGCTCGACGATCTCCGCGAGCGCCTCGCGGCGAAGGGCGTCTAGCGATGCGCGACGCGCACGTGCCGGTCCTGGCGGACGAAGTGACGTTCCTCTTGCGCCCTCGACGCGGGGGCTGGGTGGTCGACGGGACGATCGGCATGGGCGGACACGCGGAGCGGATTCTGGAAGCGGCGAGCGGCGACACGCGCCTGCTCGGCATCGATCGCGATCCCGAGGCGCTCGCGCGCGCGGCGCGCCGGCTCGGGCGTTTCGGAGGCCGCGTGGTGCTCTCGCACGGCAGCTTCCGCCACCTCGGCGCGCTCGCCACCGAGGCGGGCGTCGATCGCGCGGTCGCGGTGCTCCTCGATCTCGGGCTCTCGTCGTATCAGCTCGACGAGTCGGGCCGCGGTTTCTCGTTCCAGGGCGAGGAGTCGCTCGACATGCGCTTCGATCCCACCGAGGGACTCACCGCGGCCGAGCTGCTCGGCCGGCTCCCCGCGGAGGAGATCACGCGCCTGCTCGACGACTACGGCGAGGAGCGGCACGCGCGGCGCATCGCGCGCGCGCTCGTCGAGCAGCGCCGCCGCGCCCCGGTGCGCACCGCCGCGGATCTGGTGTCGGTCGTGAAGCGCGCGGTGCCGCGCGCGGCCTGGTCCAAGCGCACCCACGTGGCCACGCGCACCTTCCAGGCGCTGCGCATGGCGGTCAACGACGAGCCCGGCGCGCTCGCGGAGGCGCTGCCCCAGGCGGTCTCGCTCCTCGAGGACGGCGGCCGGCTCGGGGTCATCTCGTTTCACTCGGGCGAGGATCGCGTGGTCAAGCGCGCGTTCCGCTCGCTGCGGGGCCGTGGCTACGTCGAGCTGGAGCCCTCGCCGGTGACGCCCGGCCGCGAGGAGACGTCGGAGAATCCGCGGGCCCGCAGCGCCAAGCTGCGCGTGCTCGAGCGTCAGGAGGCGGCATGAGCACCCGAGGGGAATCGACTCGCGCTTCGTCGTCCACGTGGGGGCCGGAGCAGCGCGCCCGGCAGCGGGAAGTGGTCCGTCGCCATCGCCAGAGCGACCGGCGTCGGCTGCGCTCGATGGCCACCGCGATCGTGGGCGCGGGCGTCATGGTGACGCTCGTGCTCGGCGTGGTGGGGTTGCGCGTGCAGCAGGTGCGCCTGTCGTACCGGCTCGACGCGCTCCGGCAGAGTCGCGCGGAGCTGGAGGAAGCCAACCGGCGCCTCCGCGTCGAGATGGCCACCCTCAAGTCGCTCTCGCGCATCGAGGGCAAGGCCCGCGGCGAGCTCGGCATGGTCGCGCCCGCGCGCGACCAGGTGCGCCTCGCCCGCGAGTTCGTCGCGGGTGGCGGCGGGGCCGCCGCGCTCGATCGCCGGGCCGTGGTGGCCGAGCGCGCCGTGCCCACCGCGGTCGGGGTCCGCTAGCGTGACCACATGACCGAGCTCCGGGCCGAGGGGCTGAGAAGCCGGACGCTGATCTTCGCGGCGTGCCTGGCCTGTGCCTTCCTCGGTCTCCTGTTGCGGCTCGGTTACCTGCAGGTTTGGAAGCACGACGAGTACTCGCGCCTCGCCGACAACCAGCACGCCAAGACGGTGCCGCTCCGGGCCAAGCGCGGCCCCATCC
>DATMMH010000498.1:0-8004 GCA_035569855.1 Candidatus Dormiibacterota bacterium | reverse complement strand
TCCTGGGTGACCTCGTGGTCGCGGTGATCGATGGGCGCGTGGAGGAACGAGATGTGGCTCGAGTCGATGCCACCCTCCATCGCCTGGAACCAGTTGCAGTCCTGCACGCGGCGCGAGACGAAGGTGTGCCCTTCGGGCAGGAGCGTGAACTCCAGCTCCGGCAAGGGCGGCGGCGTACTCTCGGGGCCCATGTAGGCGAAGACGACGCCGCCCGCCTCCACGCACGGGTAGGCGGTGGTCTTCACCTTCGCCGCGAAGCCGGACTCGGGCGGCTCGCTCGGCATCTCCTGGCACTGGCCGTCGAGGCCGAACTTCCAGCCGTGATAGGCGCAGCGCATGCCCGCGTCCTCGACACGCCCGTAGAAGAGCGAGGCCGACCGGTGCGGACAGAACTCGGCGATCAGGCCGGCCCGGCCACTCTTGCCGCGGAAGACGATCAACCGCTCGCCGAGCAGCATCACGCGCTTCACCCGCCCGCCGGCCACGAGTTCCTTCGACTCGACCACCGGGATCCAGTACCGTCGGACCAGGTCGCCCATCGGGGTGCCCGGCCCGGTCCTGGTCAGGAGCTCGTTGTCCTCTCGGCTCAGCATGACTCGATCCTCCTCGCGCTCGTCCAGCGTGCCAACGGGCAAAGGTTAGCACGCGCGTTTCCAGGGGGCCAGCTTCGCGCCGCACCTTGACAGACAGGTTGGCGGGCACGTACTCTCCCCGCGCCATGCCGGGCTCCGCGGTGCGTCTCGAGCTGGACGGGCCGGTGGCCCGCGTCACACTGAACCGGCCCGAGGTGCTCAACGCGGGCGATCCGGGATGGGTGGCCGAGCTCAACGACGCGGTGGCCGCCATCGCGGCGCGTGACGACCTGCGCGTCGCCGTCATCTCGGGAGCGGGCCGCGCATTCTCCACCGGCGTCGATCTCCGCTCGCTCGCCGCCGGTCAGATGCGGCTGCCGCACTTCGTGGCCTGGGAAGACGCGATGACCGCCATCGAGCGGATGCCGCTGCCCTTCATCGCCGCGATCAACGGCCACTGCCTGGGCGGCGGGCTCCAGCTCGCGCTGGCGTGCGACTACCGGATCGCGGCCGAGGACGCCACGATCGGCCTGCCCGCGGTCCGGGAGTGCCTGATCCCGTCGATGGCCCTCTACCGCCTCCCGCGCCTGATCGGGGCCGCGCGGGCGCACGAGCTGATCCTGACCGGCGAGCCGATCTCGGCCGCGCGCGCCGAGCAGATCGGCCTCGTCCATCGCGTGGTCCCGGCCGCCGACTTCGCGCGCGCGGCCGAGGCAACCGTGAAACGCTTCCTCGCCCTGCCTGCCACCAGCGTGGCCTGGAGCAAGCGGCTCACGAGGCGCGCCTTCGACCTCGAGTTCGACGCCTTCCGGCGCGAGATGGAAGCGGGCTTGCGAGAGTGCCTCGATTCCTCCGAGCACCGCGCCGCGATGGACGCGATCCGCAAACCCCCCTCTCGCGAGCCATCCCCCCGCAGGCGATCCTGATGACCACGCTGCCGCTCCTGCCCACCTCCGTCGTCGGGAGCCACGGGCTGCCCGGCTGGGTCTGGCTCGCCCGCGAGGCGCTCCAGGCGGGCCGACTGGGCGCCACCGACGTCCGCGAGCTGATGGAGGACGCGACGCAGGTCGCGCTGCTCGACCAGGAGCGCGCCGGGATCGACGTGCTGACCACCGGCGAGATGGGACGCGTGCGCTTTATCATCGGCTTCTACGATCACCTGCGCGGCATCCGCGCGCTCGAGGAGCCGCGCAAGCTCGGCCAGCCCCACTGGGACACCAATACGCCCTTCCAGGTCGTGGAGAAGATCTCGGCGCCGGCGGGCCTCGGCATCCTGGAGGAGTTCAAGCTGGCGCGCTCGCTGACCGGCCGGCCGCTCAAGGCCACGGTGCCCGGGCCGTACACGCTGATGTTTCCGCTGAAGGTCGGCGGCCCGTACCGCGATCGCGACACCCTGCTGGCGGATCTGGTGGGCGTCGTCAACGCGGAATGCCGCGCGCTCGTGGCCGCGGGCGCCGACTTCATCCAGATCGACGAGCCCCACAGCGGGATGTACGCAGGGAGCGCGCCCCAGTTCGCGCTCGGCGTCAACCGCGCGGTCGAGGGCGTGCGGGCCAAGATCGCGGTCCACGTCTGCTTCGGCAACCTGTACGGCCGGCCGTTCCAGCCCGTCCGCAGCTACCGCAACGTCTACCCGGCGCTCCACGAGCTGAGCGCCTCGCAGGTCGTGCTCGAGTACGCCAACCGCGGCATGGACGATCTCCCCCTCTGGAAGGAATTTCCCACGGACAAGGAGCTGGGCGCCGGGGTCATCGACGTGAAGGCCTTCAAGGCCGAGACCCCCGAGGAGGTGGCCGAGCGGATCCGCGCGCTGCTCCGCTACGTGGCCCCCGACAAGCTCTGGCTCAACCCCGACTGCGGCTTCTGGGAGACCCCGCGCTGGGCCACCCGCCTGAAGATGGCCGCGCTCGCCGAAGGCGTCCGCCTCGTGCGGCGCGAGCTCGCGTGAACGGCGTCAGGAGGCCCCTTCAGGAGGCGGCGTGGATCAGGGCGAGATGGTCTGCGACCGTGTCCTTGGCGACGATGGCACGGAGGACGATCTCGTCGACGGCGCCGCGCCAGCTCGCCAGCGCGGTCTTGATGCCCTCGGGTGACGCCGCGGCAATGGCGGTGTCCACCGGCTTAACGCCCATGCGCTCGAAGTGGGCGCCGTACGCGGGAATGGCCGCGTAGCGTCCACCCTCGTCGTTGAGCCGCTCGACGGCGGCCGGCCCCAGGGCCACCCGCACGTACGCGTAGGTGCGCGGCATCGGGCGCCCGGCGGCCTTGGCCCCGGCGCGCACCAGCTCGGCGGAGCGGCGCGCGTATTCCGGCGTCAGCCAGTTGAAGAGCACGCCGTCGGCGACCCGGCCGGCCAGCTCGCACATCTTCGGGCCGAGCGCGGCCACGATCACCCGCGTGGTGAGGCTCTTGCGGAGCGCGGCCACGCCGTCGCGCACGCGCCCGAGCGCCTGCGGGTTCGGGCTTCCGACCCCGAGGAGCAGCCGCGCGGGCGGCAGCCCGTGCTGTCGGACGCCCTCCGCGATGGCCTCCGGTCCCCGCGTGTGCAGCGGGATGACGCCGACGCCCAGATCGATCCGCTGCGCCGCGGCGGCCGCGTGCGCGAGCGAGCCGAGCCCGTCGACCGGCCCGGGATGGTTCACCCAGAACGACGCGAAGCCGCGCCCCTCCGCCTCGCGCGCCGAGGCGCGAATGATCTCGGGCGCGACGCCCGCGAAGACCGCGAACCCTTTTGCCGTGTCTCCCGCCATGGCCGCCTCCTGTTCGTGTGCTGCGCCCGATCATACGCCGGGCCGGGCTTGCGCTCCATCGCAATACGGGATACACCCGAACGGCCATGCGAGAGCCCGCGGGCCTGCGCATCCTGACCTGGATGTGCGTGCTCATCGCCGTCAATCAGCTCGGCTTCGGTAGCATCGTCCCCGCCCTGGCTCTCTACGCTCGCTCCTTCGGCGTCACCCAGTCCGCCATCGGCCTCGCCATCGCGGTGTACGGGCTCGCGCGATTCCTGGTCGCGGTCCCCGCGGGCCGCCTCGCGGATCGCTTCGGTCGCCGGAGCACGCTCGCGATCGGCGGCCTCGTGTCGGCCCTCGGCAACGTGCTCTGCGCGCTCGCGCCGACCTATCCGACCTTCGTGGGCGCCCGCTTCGTGGCCGGCGCGGGCGCCGCGCTCGTGCTCACCACCGGCCTGATCGTGCTCGCCGACATCTCCACGCCGGGCAATCGCGGCCGCATGATGTCGGTCTACCAGGGCGTGTTCATCTTCGCGGTCGGCATCGGCCCGTTCCCGGGCGGCCTGCTCGCCACGCACTGGGGCCTCGCCGCTCCGTTCCTCGCCTACGCGGTAACCTCGCTGCTCGCCTCCGGGGTGGCCTGGCTCGCGATCCCGGAGACCGGGCCCGTGCACCTCATCGACCGGCGCGAGGAGTCGGAGGTTCCGTTCCACGCCCAGCTCCGTCTCCTCACGATCCGCCGGGGCTTCCTCCTCGTGAGCCTGATCGCGTTCGTGAACGCGGTGGCCCGCACCGGGGCGCTCTTCAACATCATCCCGATCCTCGCCCGCGACCGCCTCGGGCTGGATCCGGACCGCATCGGCTTCGGCCTGGCGCTGGCCAGCGTGGTCGGGCTCGCCCTGGCCTATCCCGCGGGAGTGCTCGTCGATCGCTACGGGCGCAAGATCGTCATCGTCCCGGCCACGATCATGTCGGGGGCGTCACTCCTGCTCTTCCTGTTCGCCCCGACCTATGCCTGGTTCCTCGTCGCGTGCGCGGCGTGGAGCGTCGCCATGGGGATCAGCGGCGCGGCGCCCGCGGCCTATGCGGCCGACACGACGCCGGACGGCATGAACGCCGCCGCGCTCAGCACCTATCGCATGCTCGCGGACCTGGGCTATGTGGTCGGGCCCATCGCGCTGGGCCTCGCCGCCGACCTGGTCGGCGCGGACGCCGCCCTCGCGGTTGCCGCGCTCCTGCTCACCGTCGTCGCGCTCCTGTTCGCCCGGTTCGCCCCCGAGACCTATCGAGCCGCCCGCTTCTAGTTCGCGGCCCGTCTCGGATCGCTTCCCACCCGGAGAGGCGCTGGACTAGGATAGGGGGCATCGGACCGCGGGCGCACCGCCCGCACGGAGGCCTGACCATGGCGGAGATCGTCGCAGCGGCGTTGACGGCGCACGCGCCCCTCATCACCGGCAAGCCCGAGATCGGCGACCCCGGCCAGCGCGACCGGCTCTACGCGGGCTTCCGCGAGGCGCGCCGGCGGCTCTTGGCCGCGCGCCCGGATCTGCTGGTGATGTTCGTCAACGATCACCTCCAGAACTTCGCCTACAACAACCTCCCCGCCTTCTGCGTCGGGCTCGCGCCCACCTACGACTGCCCGAGCGAGGGCGGCGCCAAGCTCATGCGGATCACGCCCCGGAAGGTCCGCGGCAATCCCGGCTGGGCCATGGGGCTGCTCGAGGCCGGCCTCGAGGCCGGCATCGACTTCGCCTACTCGTACGAGATCGAGAGCTGGGACGAGCTGGCGGTGCCGCTCTCGTTCCTGATGCCGGACGACGAGACGCCGATCGTGACCGTCTACACGAACTGCGCGGCCCCGCCCCTGCCGTCGCCGCGCCGCTGCCGCCAGGTGGGCGCCTTCGTGGGCGACTACATCCGCTCGCGGCCTGCCGGCGAGCGGGTCGCGCTCATCGCCACCGGCGGCATCTCGCACTGGGTGGGCACGCCCGAGACCGGCCGCATCAACCCCGCGTGGGATCGCCGCGTGCTCGATCACATCGTCCGAGGCGACGTCGAGCCGCTCACGCGGCTCACCTGGGCCGAGATCGAGCGCGACGGCGGCAACGGCGGGCAGGAGATCCGCAACTGGATCGCGCTGCTGGGCGCCCTGCCGGGCCGCCGGGGCGAGGTGCTCGCCTACGAGCCGGTGCCCGAGTGGATCACCGGCTGCGCGGTGGCGTGGGTGCAGCCGTGACGCCCGAGATCTCCTACGCGCTCAACAAGCTCTTGACCGGCATTGCCCGCCAGCACCAGATGCGCGAGAGCCTGACCGACGCCGAGATGGCGGGCCACTCGCTGAGCGACGCCGAGCGGCTCGCGCTACGCGCCGGCGACGTCGGCCGCCTCTACGAGCTGGGCGCCAACCCCTACCTCATCCGTCGGGTGTTCCGCCGCCGCTTCACGATCTGATCGGCGTCGCGGCCGCGCCGGCGTCAGCGCGGGAGCGGAACGGGAAGACGAGCTGGGCCCAGTAGCCGTCGGGCACCGGGTTGCCGGACACCCCGTAGGCGGACGGCCAGCGGTCTGCCGGAAGGTAGAGGGTCCCGAAGAGCGCGTCGATCACGGGCAGGTGCACCGCGAAGTTCACGTCCACCCGGTCGGCCGCGTGATGCCAGTGGTGATACTGCGGCGTGGCCAGCAACCAGCGCACCGGGCCGAACCGCCAGCTCACGTTGGCGTGGATGAGCACGGCCTGGAACGACACGAACAGCACGTAGGCGAAGACCGGGCCCTGGGCGAACCCCAGCACGTAGAGCGGCACGAAGGTGAGTCCCCGCGTGACCACGATGTCCACCAGGTGCAGGCGCGAGCCAGCCAGCCAGTCCATGTCCTGGCTCGAGTGGTGGATCTCGTGGAAGCGCCAGAGCCACGGCACGCGGTGGAAGAGCCGGTGCACGGTGTACTGGGTGAGATCGGCCACCAGCAAGATCTCCACGAACTGCACCGCCAGCGGCTGCCCGGCCACCGCGGCCTGCAGCTCGGGCGCGACCGCCCAGCGGAAGAAGAGCGCGGCGGGGGCCATCGTCAGGAACACGGTCAGCTGCACCAGCAGATGGCTCAGCCCGAAGTGCCAGAGATCCGTCCGCCAGCCGGGGCGAAAGATCGGCTGCTCCCGCAGCCGGCCGAACAGCAGCTCGATCGGCACGAAGATGGCGGAGAGCAGGAAGAGATCCAGCAGGAACCAGTCGAGGCCCACGAAGTTTGCGCGCGGCACCGGCGTGGCCACCGAGACCTCCGAGCCGCCCATCAGGGTGGCCAGCAGGGCGAGCCCCGCGCCGGTGAGCCCGAGGGCCTTCCGTCGCTTCAGGAACACGCTGACCACGCCCAGGACGAAGGCCACGCCGAGCGTCACCTTGATGGTGGCGCGGACCACCTCCATCGGGTAGACGTCCCGCAGCGCGGGCGTGGTGAGGGCGGCGGGAAACCAGAGGCAGAGCACGGCTCCCGCGGCGAGCGCTCCCAGTACCGTCGAGAGCACACCGGTGACGAATCCGAACACGCCCAGTCGGCTCGCCATGCTCCCCTCGATCGTAGCGCCCCCGGGCACCCGTCTCCAAATCGGGCCTCGGTGCTATGGTATCGAGCCATGAGCACCCTCCTCATGCTCCCGCCGCAGACCGCGACCACCCGCGCCTGGGCCGCCCGGGTCGCCACCGCCCTGCCCGGCCTGTCCGTGGTGGTCGCGGAGGACGAGGCGCACGCCGCTCGGGTGATCCCGGACGCCGAGGCCGCCTTCGGCACGATTTCGCCCGCGCTGCTGCGCCGGGCCGGCCGCCTGCGCTGGCTGCAGGCCCCGCAGGCCGCGCCGCCGGCCGGCTTCTACTTCCCCGAGCTGATCGCGCACCCGGCGGTGGTCACCAACTTCCGCGAGATCTACAACGACCACATCGGGGCGCACATCATGGCCTTCGTGCTGGCCTTCGCGCGGGGGCTCCACCATTACATCCCGCTCCAGCTCCGGCGCGAGTGGAAGCCGCTCCCGCTCGACACCGGCGTGGTGCACCTGCCCGAGGCCACCGCGCTGATCGTGGGCGTGGGCGGGATCGGCAGCGAGGCGGCCCGGCTCGCCGAGGCCTTCGGCATGCGCGTCATCGGTGTCGACGCCCGCCGGCGCGACGCCCCACCCGGCGTCTCCAAGCTCGACGGGCCGGACGCGCTGGACTCGCTCCTGCCCGAGGCGGACTTCGTGATCCTGACCGTGCCCCACACCCCGGACACGGAAGGGTTCATGCACCGCGCGCGCTTTCAGCGGATGAAGCGCAGCGCGTTCTTCATCAACATCGGGCGCGGCATGACCACCCGCCTCGACGATCTGGTCGCCGCCCTGCGCGCGGGCGAGATCGCGGGCGCGGCGCTCGACGTCTTCGAGCAGGAGCCCCTGCCGGCCGATCACCCGCTCTGGACCGCGCCCAACGTACTGATCACCCCGCACACCGCCGGCTTCGGCCCCTACCTGGACGACCGGCGCTGCGAGATCCTCCTCGAGAACTGCCGCCACTTCCTGGCCGGCCAGCCGCTGCGCAACGTGGTGGACAAATCCAGCTGGTTCTGACGAGAGCGGGCTAGGCGCCGACGCCCGCGGGCGCGGGCTGGGCGTTGCGGCGGACCTGCACCACCGTGCCGATCGTGGCCAGCATCAGCACCCCGACCACGACGAA
>DATMMH010000497.1:0-2209 GCA_035569855.1 Candidatus Dormiibacterota bacterium | reverse complement strand
CCGTGCAGGAGCACGTTCACGTAGTCGTGCGGGAAGGCGCTCTGCTCGCGCGCGCCGATCTTCCAGAGCGATCGCCAGATCATGTCCGGAAGGGGCCGGTACGACCCGATCGTGCGCTCCGGGGGCAGTCCCCAGAAGTCTCGCCGGAAGGCGTCGAGCCAGTGGATCTTCGAGGCTGGGTCACCCGCCGCGCGCACGTACGGGTTGGCCAGCAACGCCTCTTGCTCGTCGAAGATGAAATTCGTCGCCGGACTCCGCGTGTAGAGCGCCATCGACAGAAAGCAGGTGGGCACGAGCGCCGTGAGCAGCGTCGGCTCCTCGCCGAGGAAGTACTCGTGGAGCACGGTCCGGACCGTGCGTCGCGGTAGCGGCGGAAGCGGCTCCTCGGAGGCTGCGGCGGTGGAGGGCGGCGGCTCGGGCTGGATCACGGCTCGGCGGAGAGTTTCGCGACGACCTCGGGCAACGGGGCGGGTTCGCGATCCGGGAGGATCCACGTATCGCCCCACAGGTGGGCGCCGCCGTCGATGTACCACGTCTCGCCCGTGACGAAAGACGCGGCCTCGCTGGCAAGGTAAGCGCACAGCTCGGCCACCTCCTGCGGCGTGCCGAGACGCTTCATCGGGGTGCGCTGGCGGGACATTTCCACCAGCTCCTCCGGGTACCGGTCGGTCCCGGTGGAGCGAATGATGCCGGGCGCGATCGAGTTGACGCCGATGCCGTGCTGCGACCACTCGACGGCGAGCGTCTTGGTCATGTTCTCGACGCCGGCGCGCGCCGCGCCCGTGTGGACCATGCCCGGGAAGCCGCGCGCGATGTTGGCGATGATGTTCACGATCCGTCCCCGCCGCCTCGGGATCATCGACGAGACCGCGACTTCTCTGGTCACGTAGAAAGTGCCGTTCAGGTTGTTGCGGATGACCGCGTCCCAGCCGCGGGGCGACAGTAGCTCCGCCGGGCTGGGGAACTGCCCGCCCGCGTTGTTCACGAGCACGGAGACCTCTCCGAGCGCCGCCCTGACCCCGGCGACGAACGAGGCGACCTGCTCCACCTCCCGGATGTCGCAGACCGCCGCGTGCACCGTCCAGCCGCGCTCTGCGAGGCCGGCCTTGGCGCGTTCGAGCTTGCCAGCATCGCGCCCGGCGATCGCGACCGACGCGCCCAGCTCGCACAGCGTCCGCGCGATCGCCAGCCCGATTCCGCTTCCGCCTCCGGTGACGATCGCCACGTGCCCCGAGAAGAGCCCAGGCCGAAAGATGCTCTGCATGGCGCGGGTACGTTAGCGCCGGTCGCTCGAGTTGCGGAGCCCTCCGGCCAGCGCGAGCGCGACCACCATGCCCACCGACGCGGCCGTGTAGGGCGCTCTGGGCCCCACGTTGGCGTAGAGCCATCCGCCCGTCGCCGGCCCGAAGGTGCGGGCCAGGCTGGCGAACGATTGGTTGACCCCCAGCGTGCCCCCCTGTCGGTCAGCCGGCGCACGCCGCGAGATGAAGGCGGAAGTCGACGGCTGCGTGAGCCCGTTGCCGAGCGCGAGCAGTGCACCGGAGGCGAACAGGAGGCTGCGCGATCCGATGCCCCCGGCGGCGACGAGCCCCGCGAACGCGAGGACCTGCGCGAACGCCCCCGAGCGCACCAGGGTCTCCTCGGCGAACCGCTTCGACAGCGGACGGACCAGGCCCCCCTGGACTCCGGCGGCGACGAGGCCGATGAACGCCAGCACGTAGCCCGTGCCGCGCTCGTCGATGCCGAACAAGTCTCCGCAGAAGAACGTGAAGGTCTGGTCGAGGTTGGTGAAGCTCAGGACCACGAGGAAGTTCACACCGACCGCGAGCGCGACGCCGGGGAGGGTAAACGCCTGGCGCGTGGCCTCGATGTTGAGTGGGGTCAGCCTGCGCAGCGGCCTTCCGGCGCGCTTCTCCGGCGGGAGCGACTCCGCCAGCCCGAACACCACCCACGCGAGGTTGACGACGCTCAGGGCGGCAGCGACGAAGCACGGCGCGGCCCCGTGCCGGCCCTCGATCGCGATCCGGGAGAGGCCCCCGCCGAGACCCGGTCCGAGGATGAAGCCGAGGCCGAAGGCGGCGCCGATGAGGCCCATGCCCTTCGCGCGCTCCTCGGGCCGGGTGATGTCGGCGATGTACGCGCTGGCCGTCCCGAGGTTCGCGGTCGCCATGCCGCCGAAGGTTCTGGCGGCGAAGAGCCAGAGGATGCT
>DATMMH010000496.1:0-11164 GCA_035569855.1 Candidatus Dormiibacterota bacterium | reverse complement strand
GCCGATGAAGCCGGAGCGGCTGTACATGAAGTTGATGGTCGAGTAGGGCAGCCCGACGTTGTCGATGATGTTGTCGAGCTCCTCGGGCGGGATCTCGCGGCGGATCGCCGCCTCCACCAGATCGGCGAGTCGCGCCGTCTCCTCGATCCGGGTACCGGTCTTGGCCCGAAGGTGGAGGATGAACTGCCCGTTGTCGCTCACCGGGAAGAAGTTCTCGCCGAGCCACGGCAGCAGCAGCCAGGCGGACAGGCAGACCGCGAGAAACGCCGCCACGAAGGCCCCCTGCCGGGAGAGCAACCGGGTGAGGAGACCCTCGTATCCGGTCCGGATCCGCTCGAAGCCGCGCTCGAATCCCTGCTGGAGCCGAGCGAGGGGATTGCTCGAGCGGACGTCGTCGTGCGCGCGCGGCCTGAGCAGGTACATTGCGAGCGTCGGCACGAGCGTGCGGGAGAGCACGTAGGAGGCGAGCATGGCGAAGACCACCGCCTCCGCCAGCGGCACGAAGAGGTACCGTGCGACCCCGCTGAGAAAGAACATGGGCAGGAACACGATGCAGATGCAGAGGGTCGACACCAGGGCGGGCACCGCGATCTGGGCCGCGCCCTCGAAGATGGCCTCGCGCAGGTCGCGGCCGTCCTCCAGGTAGCGCTCGATGTTCTCGATGGTGACGGTGGCGTCGTCCACCAGGATGCCGACCGCGAGAGCGAGACCACCGAGGGTCATGATATTGATCGTCTCGCGCAGGAAGCTCAGCAGGATGATCGAGGTCAAAATCGAGAGCGGGATGGAGACCGCGATGATCAACGTGCTCCGCCAGCTCCCCAGGAAGAGGAGGATCATCAGTGCGGTGAGGCACGCCGCGATGATCGCCTCGCGGACGACCCCGCTGATCGCGCCGCGCACGAAGATGGATTGGTCGGCGAGCAGATCGATCTTGAGCTCGGGGGGTAGGGTGGTGGCCACCCGCGGGATGGTCTTGCGGATGTTGCTCACCACGTCGAGGGTGGACGCGTCGCCCATCTTGAGCACGGTGAGGAGCGTGCCACGCCGACCGTCCCGCCGGACCACGTTGGTCTGCACGCTGAACCCATCACGCACGTTGGCCACGTCCCGCAGGTAAATGGTGGAATTACCCACCACCTTGATCGGCAGGTCGCCCAGCTCGGGCACCGTCCGGGGCGCCGCGTTGAGGCTCACGTCGTACTCGAACTGGCCGATCTTCGCGGTGCCGGACGGCAGGATCAGGTTCTGGAGCGAGAGGGTATTGAGCACGTCGTTGGGCGACAGCCCCTTGGCCTGCAGCATGCGGGTGTTGAGGTCCACCATGATCTGCCGCTGCTTGCCCCCGTACGGGTACGGGATCGCCACGCCCGGAATCGTCACGAGCTGGGGCCGCAGGAAGTTCACCCCGAGGTCGAAGAGCTGCTGCTCGGCGAGCCCTTCCCCCGAGAGCGCGAGCTGGAGGATCGGCACGCTCGAGGCACTGTAGTTGATGATCAGGGGCGGGGTCGTGCCCGGTGGATATCCGCGGAGCACCGTCTGGGAGATCGCGGTGATCTGGGCGTTCGCGGTGTCGAGGCGCGCGTTCGGCTGGAGAAAGACCTTGATGATGGCCTGCCCGGCCACGGTGGTTGACTCGATGCGCTGGATGTTGTCGACGGTGGTGGTGAGCACCCGCTCGTACGACGTGGTGATTCGGCCCTCCAGCTCCTCCGCGTTCAGTCCGGTGTACTGCCAGGCCACCGCGATCACCGGGATGTTGATGGTGGGAAAGATGTCGGTGGGGGTGCGGCTGATCACCACCGGACTGGCGATCAGGATCAGGAGGGCCAGGACGATGAAGGTGTACGGCCGATCGAGTGCGATCCGGACGATCCACATGCGAGCGGGTCGCCTCAGCCGGTGACCGCGCGGCGGCCCGCCTCGCGCAGGAGGCGGCGGTCGGCCTCGGGACTCGAGGCGGGCGGCAGCCGGAGGACCAGGTCCTGGGTGTGGGTCGGGATCGCCTTGCCCTCGGACCAGTGCGTGCCCCACGGATCCTGGCCCGCGCTCACCGCGCGGATGCCGTCACGCACGATGCGCCTGAGCATGATCACGCCCCGATCCGTCGAGGCGAGGTGCTCGGCGTCGTGCACCGCGATCACCCGCTGGCTCGACTGCGCGTCGTAGTCGGCGGGAAAGCGCTGCCGCTCGTCGTAGGAACGGTCGCCCGACTGCCCGAAGCCGGGCCGCGCGACCTGCTCGGGAGTGAGTCCCCACGCCGGATCCACCTGGGCCAGCTCGAAGTTCGTGGTGTGGGTGTCGTCGTTGGGCACCGCCCAGCGGATGATGACCGGCCGGCTCACCGCTTTCGGCGCCACCGCCTCCTCGATCTCGCGAGTGAACTGGTGCACGTTGGGCGGCATGTAGTCGCACACCCGCACCCAGACCAGGTCGCCCAGGCGCCGGGTCGCGATGTAGACCATGCCGGCCTCGGTGGTGAGCCAGTCGAGCTCGGGGACGACCCCGAAGGCCTCGGTGAATTGGTAGCCGCTCGAGAGCGCGTGCAGGAACGCGGTGTGCACTGGGTCCATGCTGTTGTCCTTCACCTGAAGCCAGTTGCACGGCAGCCCGAACTCGGCCGCGGGCATCAGCGTGTAACCGGGCACCTCGAAGCTGTCGAAGAGCGGAAACGCCGGGCAGCGGTCGGGCGGGCCGAGATAAGCGAATACCAGCCCGCAGTATTCGCGCGTGGGATACGCGCCCTGCCACACGCGCTCGCAGAGGCGACTGCCCGCGGGCTCGCCCGGCGTCTCGAGACAGCGCCCGTCGACGTCGTACGCCCAGCCGTGATAGCAACAGCGCAGGCCGCGCTCGAGCGGAATGCCGAACTCCAACGAGGTGCCGCGATGCGCGCAGTGCAGATGCAGGAGCCCGGTCCGTCCGCCGCGATCGCGGAACACGACGAGATCCTCGCCGAGGATCCGCACCCGGCGGGGCGGGCCGCTCAGGTCGCGCGCGAACGCGACCGGTTGCCAGAAACGGCGCAGGTATTCTCCCCCCGGGGTTCCGGGACCGACCTGGGTCAGCTCGGGATCGGGGGCCGGGGTCGTTCGGCGCGCGTAGCCGTCGAAGGGGCTGCCGGGCACGCTCGCCGAGGCCATTGGTGGAGCACAGCATGGGGCCGGTCGCTGGTCGCGTCAAGGGGAGCCGCGGTCGTGGGCCAGCCGTGTCGACCCTGTGCAGAATGTTCGCGGGGCGCAAGATTCCCATGGTAGGTCCGGCCCTACCCAGTGAGGGGTTTCGAGTGGCCCTGTCAACCTCAAAACACTATATAAATCAGAATGTTATGGCTGGAATAGACCTTGCTCTTACCCGGGCCCATGGCTACGTCAATCCGGACCTTATTGACCGGCAGTATCCTGCTGATCACCGGCTGTCTGGCCCTTGCCGGAACCGCCGTCGCTGAGACCGATCCCACACCTGTCGCCATGGCCGTGGACCCGGCCGCCCAGGAGCCCCTCAGCCCCGTCGCCGCCTCATGGGGCGGGTCGACCCCGACCATGTCCGAGGCCATCTGGACCCCCGACGCGACCTGGACCGAGGTATTTGGCCAGCCTGCCGAGCCGCCAACCGCCCGGCCGGTCAACTTCGCGCCCGAGCCGATCTCGGCGCCTGCCCGCATCCAGGCCAAGCCGGCTGCGGCGTATCGCGTGAGCGTCAACGAGCACGTCCGCTTCTTCCTCGACCGCTTCCAGACCGGCTACCGGCGCGCCGTCGTCGAGAGCTGGCTGGCGCGCTCCGGCCGTTATCTCCCGATGATCCTCGACGTGTTCCAGCAGAAAGGGTTGCCCGAAGAGCTGGTCTTCACCGCGATGATCGAGAGCGGCTTCAATCCGGTGGCCGTCTCCAATGCGGGCGCGAAGGGCCTCTGGCAATTCATGGCGCCGACCGCGCGGCTCTACGGATTACGGGTGGACCGCTGGCTCGACGAGCGCCTCGACCCCGAGAAGTCGACGGTGGCGGCGGCCAATTACCTCCGCGACCTGTACATCCAGTTCGGCTCGTGGGATCTGGCCCAGGCCGCCTATAACGGGGGCGACGTCAGGGTCCAGCAGGCGATCCAGCGCACCGGCTCGCGCGACTTCTGGGCTCTCCGGCGGGGCCCGATCCTTCTCGAGGAGACGAAGAACTTCGTGCCCGCCATCCACGCGGCCACGCTCATCGGACGCCAGCCCGAGCGCTACGGCTTCAGCGTGGTGCCCGAGGAGCCGTTGCGCTACGAGCAGGTCACCGTACCGAAGGGCAGCCGGCTCGTGCGGCTCGCCGCCCTCTCCGGCGTGGCGCTCCAGGATCTCGAGCAGCTCAACCCCGAGCTGCGCCAGAAGCAGGCCCCACCCGATACGGCGTACGAGCTGAAGGTCCCGCTCGGCACCACCGCCGCGCTGCAGACCGCGATCGAGCTGGACGTGGCCCCGCGCAAGGCGCCGCCCGCGCCGCGGCCCGGCATCCACGTGGTGCAGTCGGGCGACACGGTGTGGCGCATCGCGCGCCGGTACGGCGTCACGCCCAAGCAGCTCGCGCAGTGGAACGGCCTGGAGCGGCCGGACCGCATTTTCCCGGGCGACCGGCTGCGGGTCGCCATCCTGGCCGCCGCCTCCTAGCGTCTCCGCGACCCGCGGTCTCCGCGGCCGGGTCGACCGGATGGTGGATCCCGGTTGACCCGGCGCGACTGTCGTGGACAATAGCGGCCCGGAGGTCTCATGGGCCGACTCGACGGCAAGGTCGTGGTGGTGACCGGCGCGAGCCGCGGCATCGGCGCCGACATCGCGCGCCTCTTCGCGGCAGAGGGTGGCCGGGTGGTCTGCGCGGCGCGCACGCTCCAGGAAGGCCAGCATCTCCTGGCGGGCGCGCTCGAGACCACGGTGGCGGCCATCCGCGAGGCGGGCGGACAGGCCCACGCGGTCGCCGCCAACATCGCAGATCCGGCGGAGTGCGAGCGGCTGATCGGCCGTGCACACGAGCTCTATGGGCCGGTCGACGTGCTGGTCAACAACGCGGCGCTCACCTACTACATCGCGGTGAAGGACTATCCGGTGGGCAAGTGGCTGCGCTCGTGGTCGGTGAACTTCCAGGCTCCGTTCGTCCTGAGCCAGCTCGTGCTCGCGGACATGATCCCGCGCCGCGGCGGCGCCATCGTGAACATCTCCTCCGGCTCGGCGATCGGGCCCGGCCGCGGGCCGTACCCAGATCCCGTGGTGGGGGCGCGCGGTGGCACCTGCTACGGGGCCGAGAAGGCCGCGCTCGAGCGCTTCACCCAGGGCCTGGCTTCCGAGGTCTATCAGTACGGGATCTCGGTGACGTCTCTGGCGCCCTCACAGGTCGTGCCCACGCCCGGGACCGTTTACCATCGCCTCGTGTCGAGCCTCGACGATCCGCGCGGCGAGCCGCCGCTCCTGATGGCGCAGGCCGCGCTCCTGCTCGCCAGCGAGCCGGCGGAGCGTGTCTCCGGCCGCGTGACCTACAGCCAGCAGATCCTCCGCGAGTACGGGTGGATCCAGACGGCCCGCGGCCGTGGCGTGGACAGCCGCGGCAGCGGATACTCGGAGATCTAGCGGGCGGACCTCCGCGCCGCCTTCTCTACCCACTGCTCCTCGTCGTGCTTGGCCGGGCGGCGCCGCGTCATCGTGGTGGGCGCCACCGGCGTCGGCAAGTCCACCCTCGCCTGGCGGTGGCGGCCCGTCTCGACTCCGACTTCCTCGAGCTCGACGCGCTCTTCTGGGACGCCAAATGGACGCCCGCGTCGCCCGAGGTCTTCCGCGCCCGCGTGGACGCCGCCACCGCGGGACCCGACTGGGTGGCCGCCGGCAACTACGGTCGCGTCCGCGACCTGTTGTGGCCGCGCGCGACCGCGATCGTCTGGCTCGACTACGCGCTGCCGCTCGTCTTCTGGGGCCTCACCGCCCGCACCCTCCGCCGCGCGGTCACGCGCGAGGTGCTCTGGAACGGCAATCGCGAGAACCTCTGGCAGCACGGCAAGCTCTGGTCCGAAGACTCGCTGTTCTACTGGCTCTTCAAGACCTACTGGCGCTACCGGCGCGAGTTCCCGGCGCACTTCGCCGAGCCCGCTCACGCCCACATCCAGGTGATTCACCTGCGCTCCCGGCGAGAGACCGAGGCGTGGCTCGCGAGCGTCGACCGGCCCCGGGGGTGACTTGACGACGGGGACCCTGCGGCGCAAGATGCGCCCTCGGAGGGGATCGCGCCCATGCATTTCGGGATCTTTCTCGAGGAGCGCCGCCGCGGTGTCAGCGAGGGCGCCACGTTGCGCGAGACGATCGACCTGGCCGACGCGGCCGAGGCCGGCGGCCTCGACGGAGTCTGGCTCGGCGAGATCCACTTCAACGGTTCGCGTTCGATCCAGTCGGCCCCGCTCGCCCTCGCGAGCTTCCTGGCCGCCCGTACGCGGCGCCTGCGCGTGGGGATCGCGGTGCAGGTGCTGCCACTCGGCAACCCGCTGCGCATCGCCGAGGAAGCGGCCACGGTGGATCAGCTCAGCGAGGGCCGCCTCGATTTCGGCGTCGGCCGCAGCGGCTCCGCGCGCACCTACGACCTCCTCGGCGTGCCCTACGGCGAAAGCCAGGCGCGCTTCGTCGAGTCCCTCGCGATCATCCGGCTGGCCTGGCAGGGCAAGCCGTTCAGCTACGAGGGTCAGTTCTATCGCGTCTCGAACGTCACGGTGGCGCCCACTCCCTACCAGGTCCCGCACCCGCCGATGCGCATGGCCGCGAATTCTCCGGAGACCTTCCCCCAGGTCGCGCGGCTCGGGCTCCCGCTCTTCATCGGCCTGCGGGACCTGGACATCCCGACCTTGCGCGGCCATCTGAAGAGCTATCGGGAGGCGTGGCGTGAGTCGGGACAGCCGGGCGAGGCGGACGTCTACCTGCGCATCCCGGTGTATGCGGGTCCGACCGAGGCGGCCGCGCGCGAGGAACCGCGCGAGGCCATGACCTACTTCTTCCAGCGGCACATCGAGCTGATCCGATCCGGCCTCGGCCGCGGCGACACCGGGCCGGGCGACCGCCGCCAGACCATGGCGGACCGCATCGCCGCGATGCCGTACGACGAGCTGCTGAAGACCCGCGTCGCCTTCGGCACCGCGGCGTCCTTGCGCGAGCGTCTCGGGGAGATCGCGGAGGACCTGGGGCTCAACGGCATCGTCGCCGAGCTGAACCCCAGTGGCCTCCTCTCCCTCGACCAGATGCGGCGGACGCTCGACGTCCTGACCCGCGAGGTGATCCCTACTTTCCGCTGACGAAGGCCTGCACGCGCTTCCACGCGTCGGCCGAGGCGTCGGCGAACTCGGTGTACTTCCGGTCGAAGAAGCTGTGCGGCGCCCCTGGGTACACCTTCAGGTCGTGCTTGATCCCCGCCTTGCGCAGCGCCCCGTCGAAGCCCTCCACGTCGGCGGGCGGGATGCCCTCATCGGCGCCGCCGAAGATGGACTGCACCGCGCACTTGTAGCGCGGCACCGCGTCGACCGGCTTGGGGCGATCGGGCCAGCGCTTGAGCCCCGACGGCCAGCCGTAGAAGCCGATCACCCCCGCGTAACCGAGCCCGCTCGCCGCCTGAAGATAGGACAGCGCGCCGCCGAAGCAGAAGCCCACCGAGTAGAGCGACTTCACTTGCCCGCCGTCGGCGGTGCGGAGATACGCCGCCGCGGCGGCGATGTCGGCCTGCAACGTCTCCGGCTTGGTGAGCGGCACCTGCGACATGAAGTCGAAGGCCTCGCTGCGATCCTCGGACGGCGCGGTCCGCGCGAAGAAATCGATCGCGACCGCGTCCACCCCGATCTCGGCGAACCGATCGGCCAGCTCCTTGTAGTAGGGGTGCAGGCCGCGTACGTCCGGGATCACCACCATGCCGGCGCCGGTGGGCTTGGCCGCGCGGGCCGCGTGGGCCATGAAGCGCGTGCCGTCGCTCGAGGTGAGCTTGAAGTCGCGCGAGCCAGCCGCGCCGCCCGAGATCGGAGGGATCGGAGGAAAGGAATCGTCGTCCACGCACATGGTCGGATCTCCTGTCAGAGAGTTCGCTACATGTCCAGGCCGCCGTTGACGCCCCAGACCTGGCCGGTGATGTAGCCCGACGCGTCGGCGGCCAGGAAATGCACGACGCGCGCTACCTCTTCGGGCTTGCCGAGTCGACCCAGCGGAATCTGGCCGACGATCTTCTCCAGCACCTTGGTCGGGATGTGCTCGAGCATCTCGGTGGCGATGAACCCGGGGGTCACCGTGTTCACGGTGAGCCCGACCCCGTCGGGGTCCGTGAGCTTGCCCGCCCGGGCGAGCAGGAAGGCGGCCTCCCGCGCCAGCGTCTTGGTGAGGCCGAACAGCCCCGACTTCGACGCCGCGTAGTTGGCCTGGCCGATGTTGCCCATCTCGCCGATCACGCTCGAGACGTTGACGATGCGCCCGCTGCCACGCTCCGCCATGTGACGCAGCGCGGCCTGGGAGAGGAAGAAGGCGCCGGAGAGGTTCACGTTCAGGACCTTGAACCAGTCCTCGTCCGAGAGCTTGAGCACGGTCTTGTCGATGGTGATGCCCGCGTTGTTGACGAGGATGTCGAGGCGCCCGTGGGTGGCGATCACCTCTTCGATGGTGCGCCGGCAGTCGTTGGCGTCGCCCACGTTGCCCTTGTGGATGCTGACCTCGGTGCCGTAGGTCGACGCGAAGCGATCGCGGAACTTGCTGGCCGCATCGTCGTTGCCCGCGTAGCCCGCGGCCAGGACCGCGCCCTGGCTGGCCAGGCTGCGGCAGATCGCGGCGCCGATGCCGCGGGTGCCGCCGGTGACGAAGGCCACCCGGCGCTTGAGCTTGTCCCCGGTGCGCGCGGCGGTGTTGTCGTGCTGGGTGATGTCCAGGATCGTGGGCGTGGTCGTCATGGTCGGCTCCTCCCGATGAGCATCTTCGACCGCCGGCCGGCACATCCTGGCAAATCCCCCCCGCGGAGTCAAACGGCACGGCCGGCGGCCTCGCTGTAGTCGCCGCCTTGCGCGAGGGAGGAATTGCCGCCTGCCGATCTTGCGGCGCCAAGTCCGCGGGATTCCTCACGAGCTGACCTGTGTGGGCCAACCGGTGCAATCTGGCCTTGCATCGGCCTCGCGTAAGTGTGCATCCTGCCGAGGCGTCCGTCCTGGTACGGGCCTTGCCATGACGAGAGCGGAGCCGGAACATGACTAGAGCGCCGGGCGTGCTCATTGGAGTGGACGTCGGATGCACCACCCTCTCGGGCGGTCTGGTCACGCCCGACGGTCGCGTCCTCTCGGCGGTCCAGGCCCCCACGAGTCTCGGCTCGGGGACCGTCATGCACACCGTCCTCGGCATCGTCACCGATCTCCACGCCGAAGCGCAGACCCTGGGTCTTGGCCTGGAGGCGGTAGGGATCGGCCTTCCCGGGCTCGTGGACGGTGAGCGAGGGATGCTGCTCCACTCGGCCGGCTCTCATGTCGCGGATCTCCACCAGGTGCCGCTGGCCGAGCGGATCTCCGCCAAGACCGGAGTGCCGACCTTCGTGGACAACGACGTCAACGTCCTGGCCCTGGGCGAGTGGACGTTCGGGCTCGGCCGCGGCGCGGCCTCCTGCGTCGTGGTGGCCGTCGGAAGCGCGGTCGGGGCCGGTATCATCCTCGATGGCCGGCTCGTTCGGGGCAAGAGTGGGTTCGCGGGCGAGCTCGGGCACGTCTCGATCGACTTCGATGGCCCACCGTGCCACTGCGGCGGGCGGGGCTGCCTCAGCCTCTACGTCGGCGGCGAGTACATCGCCGCGGAGGCCCGGCAACGCGTGACCCGCGAGCCCTCGTCCCTCCTCGCCGTCGCCGGGGGCGAGCCCGGCGCGATCACGGCCGAGACGGTCTTCGCGGCGGCGGCGGCCGGCGACGGGCTCGCGCGCGGCATGGTGGATCGCGCGTGCCGGGCCCTCGGAGCAGGCCTCGCGATCGCGGTGAACGGTCTGAACCCCGAGGTCGTGGTCGTCACCGGTGGCGTGGTCAAGTCGCTCCTGCCGCTCCAGGACGAGATCATCCGTCGGACCGGCGAGTACGCCTTGGCCGACGCGCTGGCCGGAACGCCGATCCACTTCGTTCCGGGACACAAGAGCCAGACCGTGCGCGGGGGCGCGGCCCTCGTTCTCTACGAGAGGGCCCGCCGCGCCGCCGGGCTGCCGCGCTAGATGAGGAGGTAGCCGATGTACGTCCTACGAGACGGGGTCAGGCTCTTTTATCAGGTGACGGGTAGCGGAGACCGCGATCTCTTCCTGCTCCCCCAGTGCCAGCCGGTCACCTACAGCCGGCAGTGGAAGAACCAGATCCCGTACCTCTCCCGCTACTTCCGCGTGGGCACCATGGACCTCCGGGGCAACGGGCGCTCGGATCGGCCGCCGAGCGGCTACGATCTCGACACCCGCTACCAGGACTTGCTCGCGGTCCTCGAGGAAACGGTACGGCCGCCCTTCGCCCTGGTGGCGCTCTCCTGCGCCGGGATGCTGGCCTTCCGCTACGCGGTCGAGCATCCCGGTCGTCTGTCTCACCTCATCCTCCTCAGCGGCCAGTATTCGGAGTCGGTGCCCCAGCCGTTCGAAGAGAAAGTCGCACCCGTGATCCGGGACACCTTCGCCACCTGGCAGCAGCGGTTGTTCGCCCGCTGCCTGCCCGAGCCGCACTCCTTGAAGGGGATCGAGGACTGCATCGCCTGGAGCAGCGAGACCACGCCCGATGTGCTCGTGGAGTCGCTCCGGGCCATCGACGGCGCGAACGTCTACGATCTGCTGCCCCGCGTGCAGGTGCCGACTCTCGCCCTCCACGGGACGCTCGACAAGATCGTTCCGTACTCGCACGCCGAGAAGCTGGCCGCCGCGATCCCCGGCGCCCGCCTGGTCACGCTCGAGGACGCCGGCCACCTCCTGCACGGCCGGCATGCGGTGAAGATCAATCACCTCATCCGGGACTTCGTCCTGGACCGGCCCGTGGAGTCGCACCGGATTCCGGCCATCGCCGAGCGGAAGACGCCGCCGCGCGCCGCGCGCCGAACCGCCCAGCGGCGGATCCTCTGGCTGTCGAGCCCTATCGGGCTGGGCCACATCCAGCGGGACCTCGCCATCGCCCGGAAGCTGCGCGAGATCTACCCGGACG
>DATMMH010000495.1:0-3766 GCA_035569855.1 Candidatus Dormiibacterota bacterium | reverse complement strand
CAGGTCCCCGTGTGCGGCGCGCGCGGCCCAGCGCCCGTACTGGACGATCATGGGCCGGTCGAGCCCGAGCTGGGTTCGCAGATTCGCGAGCTCGCTCGGGGTCGCCATCGGGCCCAGCAGGACCTGCGCCGGGTCGCCGGGCGCCAGGTGGAGCGCGAGGAACACCACGAAGGAGACGCCGACCAGGACGAAGAGGGCGGAGAGGAGACGGTGCGTCAGATAGCGTCGCATGCGGTCGGCGGCGCCGATCGTGCCAGATCGGGCCGGGATCGGCAAGGGTGACCGGCCCCAACCGGTCCGCACCGGCATCTTGACATGGTGGAACCGGCAGCGCAGTATCGCGGCGGCCGCGACGGCGTCGTCCGAGCCCACAACATCACCCACACCCGCTCCGGCGGAGAAGGGTCAAGGGGGCAACATGGCGAGCGAAGCCAGAAGCGAGCTCCGGGCCGACGTTCACAGCATCGAACCCATTCCCGAGTCCGACAAGGACTCCACCGGCCCGCAGCAGATGTGGATCTGGGCGGGGGCCAACGTCGCCCCGCTCAAGCAACCTGGTGGGCTGCGCGATCTTCGCGGCCTTCACGGTGATGCCGCACGCGATGCGCGGCAACCGCTAGATGGACGAGTTCCTTCGGGCCGCTCTCGACGAGGCGGAAGCCGGCTTCGCCGAGGGCGGCATCCCGATCGGCTCGGTGCTGGTGCACCAGGGGCGCATTCTCGGGCGCGGCCACAACCGCCGGGTACAGAAGGGCAGCGCGATCCTCCACGGCGAGATGGACGCGCTCGAGAACGCCGGCCGCCAGCCGGCCCGCGTCTATCGCGAGTGCACCATCTACACCACGCTCTCACCGTGCGCGATGTGCAGCGGGACCATCCTGCTCTACGGCATTCCGCGGGTGGTCGTGGGCGAGAACCGAACGTTCCTCGGGGAGGAGGATCTCCTGCGCGGCCGCGGCGTGAAGGTGGAGGTGCTCCAGGACGCGCGCTGCCAGGAGCTGATGGCGCGTTTCATCGCCGCGAACCCCGCCCTGTGGCAGGAGGATATCGGCGAGTAGCGCCGCTCAGCGCGGCCACGGCAACGGCGTGCTCTCGCTCCAGGAGTCGGGGCGGATGCCGAAGGCCTCGATGAGGCGCTGCCAGCCCGAGGCGACGGTGAGGGCGGCGCCGAGCTCGAGGATCTGCCCCTCGTCGAAGTGACGCCGCAGCTCGGCGTGGAGCGCGTCGTCCACGAGGGGCCGCTCGCCGGCCAGGCAATCGGCCAGCCGCAGGGCCGCGACCGTGGCCGCGGGGAGATCGGCGCGGTCGAGATCGCCGAGCGCCTGCTCCACTTCCCCCTCGCTCATCCCCTTGCGCACCAACGATGCGCTGCGCGCGAGGCTTCAGTGGACGCACTGGTTGCGCTGGGCGAGCCGGATGCGGCACAGCTCGACCAGCTCGGGATCGAGGCTCGAGCCGCCCGCGTAGATGAACGACACCCAGGACAGGAAGAGGTCGAGTACCGCGGGTCGGCGCGCGAGCGTGAGGAAGAGGTTGTCGTCCGGGTAGGCCTTGGCGAGCCAGACTTCGAGGCGGCGGCGCAGCTCCGGGTCGAGCCGCTCCGGATCGGCCTTGGGCAGCCGGCCGTGCTGGTTGGCCATGCGGGCGCCAGTCTAGCAAACGTGCTATGGTCCAGTGCTCCAAATCGCGCCGCGCAAGGAGGACCGCATGGAGACCGTCAAGATGAGCCGGGAGGAGATCGAGGCCCGCACCGGGCGCTTCGCCGCGCTCCAGCCCATGGAGTTCATGAAGAACGACACCTCGGTTTCGCAGGCCGCCAAGGACATCATCCTGGCGCGCAAGCTGATGCCGGTGCTGCTCGAGCGGACCCAGTCGGCCTTCGGGAACGACGCCCCGATCTACAACGCGGCCGGCCTCACCATGTTCATCTCGATCATGCCGCCCGGCCAGGGCCCGTGCCTGCACGCGCACGTGAAGACCTTCGAGACCTTCATCGTGCTGGAGGGCAAGCTCGAGTTCTCGCTCAACGACGACGGGGGCGAGAAGATCGTGCTGAACCGGTGGGACACGTTCTCGTGCCCGCCCGGCGTCAACCGCGGCTTCCGCAACGTGGACACCAAGGACAGCGTGCTGCTCACCCTCATCACCGGCGGCATCAACGATCGGAACGACATCGGGCTGCCCCCCGCCATCGCCAAACAGATCGAGGCGGTGGACCCGCACGCGCTCGAGGTGTTCAAGACCAAGATGGGCCTGCGCTTCGACGCCGGCCCCGAGGTGTGAGGCGCCGGCTCAGCCGAGCATCCACTGCCCGCCGTCGACGCTGATGGTCTGCCCGGTCACGTAGCCCGCGTCGTCGGAGACGAAGAAGAGCACCGCGCGGGCCACGTCCTCGGGCGCCCCGAGCCGCCCGAGCGCGATCGAGTCCATCAGTCGCGCCTGCCCGCTCGCGCCCATCGCCTCCCATTGCAGCTCGGTGGCCGGGTTCGTGCGCATGAAGCCGGGCGCGACCGAGTTGACCCGGATGCCGTGGCGCCCCAGCTCCCGGGCGGTCTGCCGCGTGAACCCGATGAGGCCCGCCTTGGCGCTCGCGTACGCCTGGATGCCGGTCAGGCTGTAGGATCGGCCCGCGCCCGATGAGATGTTGACGATGGCGCCGCACCCGGCCCTTTTCATCGTCGGCGCCACCGCGCGCGTGAAGTGGAAGGCCCCATCCAGGTTGACCGCGAAGATCTCGCGCCACGCGGCGTCGGATACCTCCTCGACCGGGCGCATCACCTGCCCCGACACGCCGCCCGCGGTGTTCACCAGGATATCCACGCGGCCGGCCGCCGCGTCCACCCGCGCCACGAAGGCCGCGACCGCGCGCGCGTCGCGCACGTCCACCACCGCGGTCTCGCCCGCCCCGCCGCGGACGGCGTCCACCGCGGCGCGCGTCGCCTCGAGCTCGGCGGCGCGCACGTCGCAGGCCCATACCGCCGCACCCTCGCGGGCCAGCTCGGCGCAGATGGCGCGGCCGATGCCGTGCGCGGCGCCGGTCACGATGGCCACACGCCCCTCGAGCCGCACGGCTAGACCGAGGCGTCCATGGCTAGAGCTGGCCCCGCAGCCGCGGATCGAGCGCGTCGCGGAGGCCGTCGCCCAGCAGGTTGAAGCCGAGCACCGCGACCATGATCGCCAGACCGGGGACGGTGGCGATGTGCGGGGCCACCAGCAGGAAATCGCGCCCGCTCGAGACCATCAGGCCCCACGAGGGCGTCGGCGGCTGGGCCCCCAGGCCGAGGAAGGAGAGCGCGGCCTCGACCAGGATCGCGTTGGCCATGAAGAGCGTGGAGTAGACGATGACGGTGGGCAGCACGTTGCGCAGCACGTGGCGCGTGAGCACGCGGGCCGCGGAGGCGCCCAGCGCGCGGGCCGCGCGCGCGTACTCGGACTCGCGCGCGGTGAGCACCGCGGAGCGGACCAGGCGGGTGGCGGTGGGGGCGCCCCAGATGCCGACCGCGATCGTGGTGTTGAGCACGCCGGGTCCCAGCGCCGAGACCACCGCGATGGCCAGCAGCAGGTACGGAAACGCCAGCAGGATCTCGACGATTCGCATGACGACGACATCGACCACGCCGCCCGCGAAGCCGGCGAGGCAGCCCAGGGTCAGCGCCACCGCCAGCGCGATCGTCACCGAGAGACCGCCGACCAGAAGCGCGACCCGGCTGCCGAAGATCAGGCGCGAGAGGATGTCGCGCCCGAACTCGTCGGCGCCCAGGATGAA
>DATMMH010000494.1:0-11004 GCA_035569855.1 Candidatus Dormiibacterota bacterium | reverse complement strand
CCGTCGACTACCTGGTGACCCGCCGATGACCGATCGCATGCCCGGCCCCGCCTCGCACACCTTCTTCTCGCAGCGCCTGCGGCTGCACTACGTGGACTGGGGCAATCCCGACAAGCCGCCGCTGCTCCTGATCCACGGCGGGCGCGACCACTGCCGCAACTGGGACTGGACGGCCGCCGCGCTGCGGGACGACTGGCACATCATCGCGCCCGACTTGCGCGGCCACGGCGACAGCCAGTGGTCCACCGACGGCAGCTACGCGATGACCGGCTACGTCTACGATCTCGCCCAGCTCATCCACGGTCAGCGGCTGTCCCCGGTCACCATCATCGCGCACTCGCTCGGCGGCAACGTCGCCCTGCGCTACGCGGGCATCTACCCCGACACGGTGGCCAAGCTCGTGGCCATCGAGGGGCTCGGGCCGTCGCCGCAGGCGTGGGCCGAGCGGTCGGCCCGGAGCATCGATCGGCGCCTCGACGAGTGGATCCGAGAGCAGCGCGCGCTCGCGGGGCGGCTGCCGCGGCGCTACCCCTCGATCGAGGACGCCTTCCGCCGCATGCAGGAGGAGAACCCGCACCTCTCCGCCGAGCAGGCGCGGCATCTCACCGTGCACGGCGTGAACCAGAACGAGGACGGGACCTATAGCTGGAAGTTCGACAACTACGTGCGGGTGTTCCCGCCCTACGACATGCGCGGGCAGGACATCAAGGCGCTGTGGTCGCGGATCGCCTGCCCGACCTTGCTCCTCTACGGCAAGGAGAGCCGCTCGGGCAGCCCCGCCGAGGACGGCCGCGCCGAGGCCTTCCGCCACGCCAGCGTGATCGGCATCGAGCGCGCCGGCCACTGGCTGCACCACGACCGCCTCGACGAGTTCCTCACGGTGGTCCGGAGCTTCCTCACGCGCTGATCTTCTTGGCTCCCGGCTGCATCGCCAGCCACACCCGCTCCGGCCGGAGCGGCATGTCCAGGTGCCGTACCCCGAACGGCTTCAACGCGTCCACCACCGCGTTGACGATGGCCGGCGTGGAGCCGATGGTGGCCGCCTCGCCGATGCCCTTGGCCCCGAGCGGGTTGAACGGCGACGTGGTCACGGTCTGGTCGGTCACGAAGAACGGCAGGTCCTCGGCGCGCGGGATCGCGTAGTCCATCAGCGAGCCGGTGACGAGCTGGCCGTCGGTGTCGTAGACCACTTCCTCGAGCAGCGACTGGGCGACGCCCTGGGCGATGCCGCCGTGCACCTGCCCGTCCACCAGCGTCGGGCTGACGCGCGTACCGCAGTCGTCCACCGAGACGTAGTCGCGCAGGTGGATGCGTCCGGTGTCGCGCTCCACCTCCACCACCGCCACGTGAGCTCCGAACGGGTAGACGAGCTGCGGCGGCCGGAAATACTCGGTGGCCTCGAGGCCGGGCTCCATGCCCGGGGGCAGCCCTTCGCCGTAGGCCTTCTCGGCGATCTGGGCCAGGACCAGGCTCTTGGCCGGCGCGCCCTTGACGTGGTACTTGCCGTCGGTCACCACGATGTCCTCGAAGGCGGCCTCCAGCATCGATGCGGCGATACGCCGGGCCCGCTCCTGCACCTTCTCCGAGGCCTTCACGATGGCGGAGCCGCCCACGACGAGGCTGCGGCTGCCGCCGGTGCCGAAGCCCATGGGCGCGCCGGTGGTGTCGCCGTGGCGCACCACGACCTGATCGAAGTCCACGCCCAGGTAGTCCGCGATGAGCTGGGCGAAGGTGGTCTCGTGTCCCTGCCCGTGCGCGGAGGCGCCGGTGTAAGCGGTCACGGTGCCGCTCGGCTCCACGCGGATCATCGCGCTCTCGTAGGGGCCGAAGCCGCACATCTCCACGTAGCAGGCCATGCCGATGCCGAGCAGCGTGCGGTCGTTCTTCTCCAGCCGCTGCCGCTGCTCGGCGCGGAGTGCGCTGTACTTCGACAAATCCAGGCTCTTGGCGAGGGCCCGCGCGTACTCGCCGCTGTCGTAGTTCTGCCCGGTGGGCGCCGCGTACGGAAATGCGCTCGGCGGGATGAAGTTGGCCCGGCGGATCTCCTCCGGCGGCTTGCCGAGCTCGCCCGCGATGCAGTCCACCAGCCGCTCCAGGTAGTAGGCGGCCTCGGGCCGGCCCGCACCGCGGTAGGCCGCGACCGACGTGGTGTTCGTGAACACGCAGGTGCTCTTGAGCTCCACGTTCTTCACGTGGTAGACGCCCACCCCCATCATCAGGGTGAGGTCGGGGATGAACGTGAAGATCGGGTACGCGCCGATGTTCGCCACCACGTGCATGCGCAAGCCCGTGATGCGGCCGTCGGCGTCCACCGCGGCCTCCAGGTCGGTCATCTGGGCGCGGCCGTGGGTGGTCCCGGTCATGTGCTCGACCCGGCTCTCGATCCAGCGCAGCGGCACCCGCCGCAGGCGCGCCAGCGCCGCCACCGTCACGTCCTCCGGATACGTCCCGAACTTCACGCCGAAGCCGCCGCCGACCTCGGGCGCGATCACCCGGATCTGGTTCTGCGGCATCTTGAGGGCGTCGGCCAGTCCCCCGCGGAGCACGTGGGGCGCCTGATGCGTGGCCCACACCGTGAGCCCGCCGCTCGCGAAGTCGGGCGCGGCCATCACCGCGCGCGTCTCCATCGGGATGCCGGAGAGGCGCTGGCTGTTCATGCGCTGCTTGACGATCTTGTGGGCCTTCGCGAAGGCCGCGTCGGGATCGCCGGACTTGATGGTGTTGGAGTGCTCGATGTTCTTGGGCGCATCGTCGAAGAGCTGGGGCGCCCCGTCGGCCATCGCCGCGAAGGAGTCGGCCACCGCGGGCAGCGGCTCCCAGTCCACCTCGACCTGGGCCACGCCGTCGGCGGCGGCCTCCGCGGAGACGCCGATGACCGCGGCCACCGGCTCCCCCACGTAGCGCACCCGATCGATCGAGAGCGGGTAGTGCTGGCGGCCGACCTTCACCTCGCTCACCTCGCCCCCCTCCGCGGACGCCTGGGCAACCGGGATCGGCATGACGTGCGGTTTGAGCTCCTGGCCGGTCACCACCGCGACCACGCCGGGGATTCGGAGCGCGGCCGCGGACTTGATGGAGCGGACGCGCGCGTGGGCGTGGGGGCTCCGCACGAAGGCCACGTGCTGCATGCCCGGGATCGCCACGTCGCCCACGTACTGGGACGTGCCGGTGATCAGCCGCGGATCTTCCTTGCGCTTGACGTGCGCTCCCAGGAGCTTGGATGCCATGACGCGGATCTCCTCTAGTGGACGTGCTCTAGATGATGCGGCAGACTTCGTCGAACGGAAGGCGCGGCGGGCGCGGCGGGAGCTTGCCCGGGTCGCCGTAGCCGATATTGCACAGGAAGTTGGACTTCACCCGGCCGTCCGGGAAGAACAGCGCGTCGACCTTGGCGTTGTCGAAGCCGGACATCGGCCCGCAGTCGAGGCCGACCGCGCGCGCGGCCAGCATGAAGTAGGCGCCCTGCAGGCTGCTGTTGCGGAAGGCGGTGTCCGCGATGAAGTCCGGCTTGCCCACGAAGAGCGCGCGCATGTCGGACGCGGGGAACAGGCGCGGCAACTCCTCGAAGAAGTCCATCGCGTGCGCGATGATCGCGGTGACCGGCGCCTGCATGGTCTTGTCCACGTTGCCGCGGCTCAGACACGGCCGCAGCCGCTCCTTGGCCTCGGGCGACTTCACGAACAGCGCGCGCATCGGGCTGCAGTTGGCGCTGGTGGGCCCGAACGCCACCAGCTCGTACGCCTGGCGGAGCAGCGCGTCAGAGACCGGGCGATCGAGCCAGGCGCGGTGGGTGCGGGCGTTGCGAAAGATCAGATCGAGGCCTTCGTCGCTCAGCATGCAGGCAGTATCCAGGCGCCGCCGCGCGGCGTCAAGTCACTGCCGTCGGCCGTCAGGGTGAGGCGGGCGAGGACACGCCTTCCCGACTTCCGTGGCTAGGCGTCTGCCCGTTGGAGCAGGAACGTGCCCGCCGCAATCAGCGCCACCGCGAATAGCTTCCTCCACGTGAACGGCTCCCTGAGGAACATGAACCCGACGAGTAGCACCAGGACCGTCGACGTCCCGCCGATCACAAACGACGAGGTCACCCGCAGACCGCTGGCATAGGCCAACAGCGTGAAGAGGTTTACACAGGCGGTCGCCACCCCTACCACGACCAGGGAATAGACGCTCGTCATCGAGAAGACGATCGGCGCGCCGGTGATCCGGAGCGAGAGTGTCAGCGCTAGATTCAGGAGGAAGGCGATGCCCGTGACGATGGTCGTACCGAGCGCGGGATGCGTGCCGGAGGATCCCAGCCGAGCACCGACTATATAGGTAGCCAAGGACACGCCCGCACCGAGGGCGTACACGAAAGCGAGATTGGACACAGGGCCTCCTCTCTGCCGGCTAGACGTTCTCCCGCGCACCCGTAGCCAGCTCGACAGCCGCTCCGGGCACGGCCGGAGTATGCCACCCGAATGGGCCGGGCGGCGACCCCTTGACGGCCTCGACATCCGACCTGTAGTGTTGTGCCCGTTTTCTCGAAGTCCCACCGCAGCGGACCTGGAAGGAGGCCGCCCCATGGCTCGGAAACCGGCTGACATGACGACCAAGTACGTGCTCTCCGAGAAGGACCTCCCGACCCGGTGGTACAACATCCAGGCCGACTTCAAGACGCCGCTGCCGCCGCCGCTCCATCCCGGCACCGGACAGCCCATCGGGCCCCAGGATCTGGCGCCGCTCTTCCCGATGGAGCTGATCAAGCAGGAGGTCAGCCAGGAGCGCTGGATCGAGATCCCCGACGAGGTGCGCGACATCTACCGCCTGTGGCGGCCGACGCCGCTCTACCGCGCGCGCCGGCTCGAGAAGGCGCTCGATACCCCCGCGCACATCTACTACAAGTACGAGGGCGTGAGCCCGGCGGGCAGCCACAAGCCGAATACGGCCGTCGCCCAGGCCTACTACAACAAGAAGGAGAAGGTCGCCCGCCTCTCCACCGAGACCGGCGCGGGTCAGTGGGGCTCGGCGCTCTCGCAGGCCTGCTCGTTCTTCGGGTTGCAGTGCAAGGTGTACATGGTGAAGGTCTCGTATCACCAGAAGCCGTACCGCCGCATCCTCATGGAGACGTTCGGCGCCCAGGTGGTGGCGAGCCCGAGCCCGGACACCCAGGCGGGCAAGAAGGTGCTCGAGCAGGATCCGGACTCGCCGGGCAGCCTCGGCATCGCGATCAGCGAGGCGGTCGAGGACGCGGCCACGCGGGACGACACCAAGTATTCCCTCGGTAGCGTGCTCAACCACGTGCTCATGCACCAGACCGTGATCGGGCTCGAGACCAAGAAGCAGCTCGAGCGGGCCGACGACGAGGCCGACATCCTGGTGGGCTGCATCGGGGGCGGCTCCAACTTCGCGGGCTTCTCGTTCCCCTTCGCGGCCGACAAGCTGACCGGCAAGAACAAGAAGCGGCGGATCCTGGCCATCGAGCCCAGCGCCTGCCCGAGCCTCACCAAGGGCAAGTACGTCTACGACTTCGGCGACACGGTGGGCCTCACGCCGCTCGTGAAGATGCACACCCTCGGGCACACCTTCGTGCCCGCGCCGATGCACGCGGGCGGTCTCCGCTATCACGGGATGGCCCCGCTCATCTGCAAGCTCTACGACGAGGGCGTGATCGAGGCGCGCGCGGTGCCCCAGCTCGCCACCTTCAAGGCCGCGGTGCAGTTCGCCAAGGCGGAGGGCATCCTGCCCGCCCCGGAGGCGGCCCACGCGGTGCGCGGCGCCATCGACGAGGCGCTCCAGTGCAAGAAGGAAGGCAAGCGCAAGACCATCGTCTTCAATCTCTGCGGCCACGGCTATCTCGATCTCTCGGCCTACGAGGCGTACCTCGCCGGCAAGCTCCAGGACTACGAGTATCCCGACGAGAAGGTGCAGGAAGCGCTCAAGCACCTGCCCAAGGTCAAGGGATAGGCGGCGGCCGCGATGCTCGGACGTCGCGGGTTCCTCAAGCTCGCCGGCGGCGGAGCCGCCGCCGCGCTGGCGGGCGCGCCCGCGGTGCTGCGGGCGCAGTCCAAGGGAAAGGTCCGCCTGGCGTACCTCCAGCTCGGCTGGGCGGCGACCGAGATCATTCACAAGGAAGATCTGCTCGGCAAGCACGGCTGGAGCGCGGAGTACTCGGTGGTGCCCGGCGCGCCCGGCCCGCTACTGAACCAGCTCGCGGCCCGGAACGTGGACGCCATCGACATGAGCTTCGCGCTGGCCGCCAAGGCCTTCGAGGACGGCGTGCCGCTCAAGGTGACGGGGGTGGCCACCGCGGTGCTCGGCGCCATCGTGGCGCGCAAGGACGCGGGGCTGACGAAGGTGGAGGACCTCAAGGGCCGCAAGGTGGCCGCGGTGGTCGGCACCTCCACCTTCTTCGACATCCGGGCGTTGACCCTCAAGGGCTACGGGCTCGATCTGCAGAAGGACACCCAGCTCGTCACCGCCACCGCGCCGCCCGACATGGTCACCATGCTCGGCAAGAAGGACGTGGACGCGATCATCGCGTGGCAGCCGATCACCGACCAGGTGGTCTTCCGCGGCGAGGGCGTCTACCTGGCCAAGCAGGTCGACCTGTGGCGCCGAGCCACCGGCCGCCCGACCGGCTTCCCGGTCCACGTCTGCTACCTCGCCAGTACCGAGTTCATCCAGAAGAACCCGTCCTTCCCCCGGGATCTCAACGAGGCCCAGAAGGACGCGGTCGACGTCTGGTACAACAAGCCGGCGCGGGCCATGGAGATCGTCGGGGAGGTCACCAAGCTGCCCAGCGACGTGATCGCGGTGGCCTACAAGGAGACGGTGCGCATGCTCTCCGGCCTGCCCGAGGAGCAGATCGAGACCTTGATCGTGCAGCTCAAGATCAACAAGGAGTTCGGCTTCCTCAAGTCGGACATCTGGGACAACCCCGACCGCATCCGCCGCGAGTTCTTCCATCGGGCGTGAGCGCGGCAGCGACTGGGCCGGCCGCCTACACCTGCCGACCCTCGCGGTGCTCGCCCTCGTGCTCGCGGCGTGGACGGTGCTGTCGCGGCGCTACGGCGCCTACGTGTTGCCCGCACCCTGGTCCGTGGTGACCGGCTTCGGGGAGATCGTCCGCAGCGGCGAGATCTGGGGCCACGCGGCCGCCTCGCTCTCCCGCATCGCGATCGGGTTCGGCGCGGCCGTCGTCGCGTCGCTCCTGATGGGCCTCGGCGCCTTCGTCTCGCGCACCGCGCGCGGCGTCGTCGACGATCTGCTCGCGATCCTCAACTCGACCTCGGTCTTCGTGTGGATCGTCATCTCCCTGATCTGGTTCGGGCTCAGCAACTGGGCGCCCATCTTCACCACGTTCATGATCACGCTGCCGGTGGTGGCCTCGAACCTGGTGGAGGGCGTGGCGAGCGTGGACCGGCGGCTGCTCGAGATGGGCGAGGTCTATCGCCTGAGCCCACGGGAGCAGTTCACCGCGATCGTGATCCCGTCCACCCTGCCCTATCTGGTCGCGGGCATGAAGGTGGGCTTCGGCCTGGCCCTCAAGGTCTCGGTGGTGGCGGAGATCTTCGGGGTCACCTCGGGCATCGGCTACGTGATGAACTACAGCCGCGAGATCCTGGCCACCCGGATGGTGTTCGTGTGGGCGCTGGTCATGATCCTGATCATGGTCGCCACCGACAAGGTGCTCTTCGACCCGCTCAACCGACGGCTGGCCCGATGGCGGTGAAGCTCGAGGTGCAGGCGGTCGGGAAGGACTTCCTGATCCCGGTCATCGACTCGGTCTCGTTCCAGGTGGAGGCCGGGGAGTTCGTCTGCCTGCTCGGCCCCAACGGCTGCGGCAAGACCACCCTGCTCCGCATCGTGGGAGGCCTCGAGCCCCCGAGTCGTGGCCAGGTCCGGCTCGACGGCCGGCCGGTGCAGGCCGAGCGCCGCCACGAGCGGCACGTCGGAGTCGTCTTCCAGGAAGACCGGTTGCTGCCGTGGCTCTCGCTCCGCGACAACGTGGCGCTCGTGCTCAAGCCGCTCGGGCTCGAGCGCGGCGCCCGCGAGACACGCGCGGCGGGGTATCTCGCGCTGGCCGGCCTTCAGGGATTCGAGGGCTACTACCCGGGGCGGGTCAGCGGCGGCATGCGCCAGCGGGCCGCCATCGCCCGGGCGCTCGCCATCGAGCCGGACGTGCTCCTGATGGACGAGCCCTTCGGCGCCCTCGACGCCCAGAACCGGCGGATCATGCAGCAGGAAGTCCGTCGCATCTGGGCCGAGACCGGGCGTACCATTCTGTTCGTGACCCACTCGATCGAGGAGGCGGCGGCCATCGGCACCACCCTGATCATGCTCTCGGCCCGGCCCTCGCGCGTCCGCGCACTGATCCGCAACGACGGCAGCCAGGAGCGCGGCAAGCTGATCGACGACCTCACCACCATGGTCATGGAAGAGGTCGAGCGGCAGCAGGGCGCGGAGGGACGCCGGTGACGGCCGGCCGGATCGCCGCCCCCGCCCGGCCCTGAGGGTCCCGTGCGCCTGCGCTCCTGGTCCGCCACCGCCATCGCGGTCCTGGCCCTCGCGGTCGCGCCGGCGCCGGCCGCGCGCGCGCAGACTCCTCCCGCTTCGGGGCCCAACGCGGTCGAGGCCCGCGTGAGCGAGATCGAGACCTTCGTGGCCGAGGCGGATCAGTTCGCCAAGCAGCGCCGCGGCGCCTACCGGCTGCTGGGCGACATCCGGCGCGACTGTGCGAGCGGCTCCGGCTGGCGGGAGTTCAAGACCGCGGACGAGTTCAAGACGATCGCGGCCGGCTCCACCTGCTACGAGACCGGCCGGGTGCTCCTCCGCGGGTCGGACGTCCTGACCGTGCACGAGACGCTCGCCACGGGCGAGTGGGTGCTGTTCAGCCTCCTCTACTTCCGCCCGGACGGCAGCCTGGCGAGGCTCGAGTCGAGTCTCGACACCTCGCACGGCCAGATGACGGTGCTACGGCGACAGTACTTTCTGCCGGACGGCCGCCTGCTGAAGGCGGTGGTCGCCTACCGGGATCGGCTCTCGCAGCAGCCGCTCGTCAAGCCGAACCCCGGCTTCGAGGATGTCCTGACCCCCGTCTACCAACGCGCGGCGGATCTCCCGTACGCCGCCTTGCTCAAGTCGGCCCCGTGAGGGCCGGGCCGCCCCCACCCTCCAGGAGGAGACGCCGCATGATCAAACCCTACACCGCCGTCGGCCTCATCCCCACCGTCCGCGGCATCCGCCGGCGGAAGGACATCGCGATCAACCTGGAGCACCTCTCCCACCTCGTGAAGGCGGCCTCGTGGCTCTCCAGCCTCGACCTGCCGGTGCGTCTCATCGCGGTGCCGGAGGGCGCGCTGCAGGCCTTCAACGACGAGGTGCTGGACCTCGACCACGCGACGTTCGCGCGCGAGTGCGCGATCGACATTCCGGGCGAGGAGACGGAGGCGCTCGGCAAGATCGCCAAGGAGTACAACGCCTTCGTCATGGCGCAGGCGAAGGCGCGCCACCCCGATCTCAAGGACCGCTACTTCAACGTGGGCTTCATCATCAATCCACGCGGCCGGGTGATCCTGCAGCACTACAAAGTCTCGCCGCTCTTTCCCGTCGAGCACTCGGTCTGCCCGCACGACGTCTACGACTGGTGGGTGGAGAAATACGGAAAGAACCTGCAGGCGTTCTGGCCGGTGGTGGATACGGAGATCGGCCGCCTCGGCATCATGATGGCCAACGAGGGCTCCTATCCGGAGAACGCGCGGGCCCTCGCCCTGAACGGAGCCGAGGTCGTCTACCGCGCCTCCTATCCGCATCCGGCCACCGGCAACGAGATCTTCGAGATCCAGAGCCGGGCGCGGGCGCTCGACAACAACATGTACGTGGTCGCGCCCAACATGGGCACCTACTACCTGTTCCCGGAGGAGAGCACGCCCATCGACACCTTCGGCGGACGCTCGTTCATCATCGACTACAAGGGCCGGATCGTCGGCCGCCAGGACTACGGCGCCGGCTCGACCTACGTGGGCGGCGTGATCGACGTCGAGGCCCTGCGCGATCACCGGGCACGCGCCCAGTGGGACAACTGGATGAAGGACCTGCGGACCGAGCTCTACGGAATGCTCTACGAGAAGCCGATCTACCCCAAGAACCTCTATCTCAAGCGCGCGCCCATGAAGCACAAGGAATATCGCGAGAAGGTCATCAAGCGCCAGATCCGTCTCATGCACGACCGCGGTATCTGGGCCAAGCCCGCCCGGTAGCGGCCGCGATCGCCATGCCCGATCCCGCCTTCACCCCCGGGGCCCACCGGTTCGCCGAGCCGCGCTGGTTCGACGACCTGCAGGTGGGCGAGCGCTTCTACATCCCCTCGCGCACCATGACCGAGGCGCTCTTCGCCGCCTTCCAGCTCGCCTCCGCCGACAACCATCCGATCCACTACGACCGCGAGTACTGCCACGCGCACGGCCACCGCGATCTCCTCGCCCACGGCCTCCTGGTGACCGCGCAGGCCGCCGCGGGCGCGGGATGGTTCCCGCACGTGATCGGCGACTCGCTCGTCGCCTTCCTCGAGCAGTCCTCCCGCTTCCTCAAGCCGGTCTACGTGGGCGACACCACGTATCCCGAGCTCGTCATCACCCGCCTCGAGCCGGGACGCACGACCGGGGTGGTGGTCATGCGGGCCACCATTCACAACCAGGCGGGCGACCTCGTGATGGAGGGCGAGCACCGGTACCTGCTCCGGCGGAAGCCGCCCGCCTGATCCCGCGCGCCGTGGCCCCTCGCCTCCTGACCAGCACGTTCGACTTGCGGCCCGCGCGCCCGCGCGCGCGCCTCGCCCGCCGGAGCCCGGCGACCCGCCGCTGGTTGATCGTCGCCGCGCTCTTCGTCGTGACCTACGGGATCTCGACGCCCCTCGCCGCCTACGGGGTGTTCCTCCCGGTGCTCGAGGAGTACTTCGGCTGGAGTCGCGGGGCCATCGCGACCGCGCTCTCGATGAACCAGCTGGTCGGCGGCCTCGCCGGCTTC
>DATMMH010000493.1:0-6581 GCA_035569855.1 Candidatus Dormiibacterota bacterium | reverse complement strand
GGGCCCAGAACTGGCCGCTGTACCAGACGACGCCCTGCCCGATCAACACCACGATGGCGACCAGGATGTACTTGATGTTGGCGCTCAGGAACGCCTCTCGCCACGGGTTCCGCACCATCCCGCCCTTGGCCTTCATCTCCTGGAAGATCGGCGTCTCTCCCAGCTGCAGCCGGATGTAGATGGCCATCATCACCAGCAGGAACGAGATGAGGAACGGGATCCGCCAGCCCCATTCGCTGAAGGCGTCGTTGCCGAGGTAGGTCCGGGTGCCAACGATCACCCCGAGGGACACCACGATACCCAGCGTCGGAGACGTCTGCAGCCAGCCGGTGTAGTATCCCCGGCGCTCGTCCGACACGTGTTCGGCGACATAGGTGATCGCGCCACCGTATTCCCCACCCAGGCACAACCCTTGGACCATTCTCAAGCCGAACAGGATGAAGGCCGCGGCAACGCCGATGGATGCGAAGGTCGGGATCAGACCGATGGCGGCGGTCGCCAGGCCCATGCCGGTCAGCGTCACGATGAAGGTGTATTTGCGGCCCACCCGGTCACCCAGCCATCCGAACAGGAAGGCGCCCAAGGGGCGAATCAGGAAGCCGGCCGTGAACAGAGCGATCGTGCTGAGCAGCGCAGCCACGGGGTGGGTCTTGTCGAAGAACTTCACCGACAGGATCGCGGCGAGGCTGCCGAAGATGTAGAAATCGTACCATTCGATGATGTTCCCGACCGCGGCGGCAATCACCACGCGGCGGAAGTCTTTGGGGACCTGATCCTTACCGGCCATAGTGTTCCCCCTTTGTTGAGGTTGGTCTATCTCGACGCTCGATCTCCGTCCATACAGCCCCGCCCCGAGCGGACCGCGGCCCGTCGCTGACTTCGCCGTTCGTCGTCACGCTCCCAGACGGGCGGCCCTCAACAAGCGGGAAGGTCACTCGCCCCGGCCACCGATGGTACATCAGGATGAGGCGCAGCACGAAGGATGCCACGGGTACCGGTCTCGTAACCCACTGATTCCATGTACCGTCGTCGGATGACGGCCGGACGGCCTCTGGTAAGGAAGCCAAGGTCCCTTGGTAGGGACACCCGGGCGCCCTACTCCTAAACCATCCGCCCAGGAACTGCAAGGGCAACCGGGCCGCGTGACGCGACCGGTTGTGCTCGCCGCTCTCGGTCCGACCGGATAAGCTGTCGCGATGCCGGCCCCGCTTCCGCTCTACGCGATGCGGCCGCGAGCACGTCGAGGCAGCGGTCGCGCTAGGCGGGCGGCTCCGGGGACGCGATCCGCCGCAACCCGTAGCGCTGCATCTTGTCCGAGAAGTTCTTGGGGTCCATGTCGGCGTGCTTCGCCGCGGCGGTGAGCTTGCCTCCGTGGCTCTTGAGCAAGCCGTCGATGTAGGCGCGCTCGAAGTCCTCCACCACCCGCGCCTTCGCGTCACGAAACGGCAGCGAGAGGTCCACCGGCGCGTTGGCGCCGGTCGGGGCCAGGAAGCGCTCCACGTCCGCGAGGGTGTCGCCGGAGGCCACGATCACCGCGCGCTCGATGACGTTCTCCAGCTCGCGCACGTTGCCCGGCCACGGGTAGCGGACCATCGCCCCGAGGCTCTCCGCGGAGATCCCGCGCACCGACTTCTTCAGCCGCCGACTCGCCTGCTCCACGAAGTGCCGTGCCAGCAGCGGGATGTCCTCGGGCCGCTCGTGGAGGGCGGGCACGCGCACCGGCATGACCGAGAGCCGGTAGAAGAGGTCCCGGCGGAACGTCCCGCGCTCCACTTCGGCCTGGAGATCCTTGTTGGTGGTGGCGATGAAGCGCACGTCGATGTCCACCGGCCGGTCGGCGCCCACCGACGTCACCTTCTTCTCCTCGATCGCGCGGAGGAGCTTGCTCTGCAGGTGCAGCGGCATCTCGCCGATCTCGTCCAGCAGCAGGGTTCCCCCGTTGGCCATCTGGAAGTGACCGCGCCGGTGCTCGGTGGCGCCGGTGAAGGCACCGCGGCGCGCGCCGAACAGCTCGGACTCGAACAGCTCCTCCGGAATGGCCGCGCAGTTGACCGGCACGAAGGGCCGGTCGCGCCGCGCACCCGAAAAATGGATCGAGCGAGCGAGCAGCTCCTTACCGACCCCGGTCGCGCCGTAGATGAGCACGGTGGTGTCGAGATCGACCACCGACCGGAGCAGATCGAAGACCCCCTGCATGCCCGCGCTGGTGGCCACGATGTTGCCGAAGGTGAAGCGCTCCTGATTGCGCCGGATCGTCCGCCGGTTCGCCGACTTGAGCTCCTGGAACTCGATGGCCCGCCGGATCACCAGCAGGAGCTCGGCGGCCTCGAAGGGCTTCACCAGGTAGTCCTCGGCCCCGAGGCGCATGGCCTCCACGGCGGATTCGATCGTCCCGTAGGCGGTCATGACCACCGCCGCCAGGTCGGGGTGCTCGGCCTTGATCTGGCGCACCAGCTCGACGCCGTCCATGCCGGGTAAGCGCCGGTCGGTGAGCACCAGGTCCACGTCCTCGGCCTTGAGGGACTCGAGCGCCTCCTCGGCGCCCTGCACCGGCACGACCTCGTAGCCCCGAAGCTCGAGGGTGCGCTGGAGGGGGCGGAGAAAGATCTCGTCGTCCTCGACGAGCAGGAGCCGTCGCTTCATGGTGTGCCTCCGGCCACCGGCTGGGCCGCGAGCACCGCCGGTAGTGAAATGCGTACGCGCGTTCCGCGGCCCGGCGCGCTCTCGATCGCGATGTCCCCCGCGTGGAGATCGACGATCTTCTTGACGATGGACATGCCGAGGCCGGTGCCGGTCGGTTTGGTGGTGAAGAAGGGCAGGAAGATCTTGTCCCGGTCCTCCGGGGAGATCCCGACGCCGTCGTCCACCACCTCCACCACCGCCCGCTCTCCTTCCGCGAAGAGATCGACGGTGACCCGGCCCGAGCCCCGGCGGGGCTCGATCGCCTCGAGCGCGTTCTTCATGACGTTGGTGAAAACCTGGCGGAGCTTCTGCCCGTCGACCGCGGCGACGACCACCCGGTCGAGACGGCCGTAGCCCACCTCGATCCCGCGCGACCGCCCCTCGGTGGCCGCGCTGTCCACCACCGGATCGAGGATGCGGCGGAGCTCGTACTCGTTGCGCTCCAGCCGCGCGTCGCGGGTGAAGTCGAGCAGGTTGTTGATGATGCCTTCGATCTCGGAGATGCCGGAGAGGATCGAGCGGGTCATCTCCTGGGAGAGCGGGCTCCCGTCCACGTCGGGGGACGAGAGCAGGTTGGTGGCCATCTTGATCCCGCCCAGCGGATTGCGGATCTCGTGGGCCACGCCCGCCGCCATCTCTCCGAGCGAGGCCAGCTTCTCCCGGTGGATGAGACGCCGCTGCGTCTCCACCTGCTCGGTCAGGTCCCGCAGCACCCCGACCGTACCCATGCGCTGGGCGTGGTCGTCGAAGAGACAGCTCATGGCGACGTGGGCCGGGAAGGCCCGGCCGCGCGCGGTCCGGCCCGTCACCTGGCCGCCCCACCCGCGGCCCGCCTCGAGCGCGCCGGTGATGGCGGCGGCGCGGCCCCGCTCATCGGTGGCGAGCAGGTCGGGATACCGGAGCCGGCTCACCTCCCACCCCGCGTAGCCGAGCAGCCGCCGGCCCGCCGGGTTCATGGTCACCAGCCGGCCGGTGGTGTCCGCGGTGAAGATGCAGTCGTCCACGCTCTCGACCACCGAGGCGAGTAGCCGCTCGCCGCGCTTGACCTCTTCCTCGGTAACCCGCAGGGACTCCTGCATCCGCTGGAAGGAGGCGACGAGCTGCTGGGCTTCTTCCTTCGAGATCGTGAAGTGGTCTTCCACGATGATGCGCGCCGCCGCCGCGCCGAGCGAGGCGGCGAGGAGCCGTTCGAAGCGGATGCGCATCTCCAGCAGCTCCGGCACCGACAGGTCGGCCGGCGCCTTCGCGCCGAACAGCTCGCGCACGATCGCCTCCGCGTCCTCGTCGCCCACGTAGTGGTGCACCAGCCGCTCGATCTCGGGAGCGGACAGGATCGCGGGCGCCACCGGGGCCGCCTTGTCCTCGCCGGCGACGCCCACGAAGGCGGCGGCTTGGGCCCGATCGTCGGCGTCCTGCTCGGTGAGCAGCGACACCAGCACGAACAGGCCCACGTTGAAGAAGAAGGACCAGAACACCCCGTGGCTGATGGTGTCGAGCCCCTCGAGCCCGAGGAAGGCGGTCGGCCGCAGCAGGCCCCACCCGAACGGCCCGTCGCTGAGGAAGGACGCGGCGAAGACCCCCTCGCGGCCGAGGGCGGGGATGATCAGGGTGTAGAACCAGATGAAGAAGCCGGCCGAGATGCCCGCAAACGCGCCCCGGCGGTTGCCGCGACGCCAGTAGAGGCCGAGCAGGATCGCGGGGCCGCACTGCGCCACCGCGATGAACGACAGGAGCCCCATCTCCACCAGGAGGAGTTGGCCGTGCTCCATGCGCGCCCACAGGAAACCCAAGCCCACCACCGCGAGCATGGCCAGGCGCGTGTAGAAGAGCGTGATCCAGTAGATGTCCTCCATGCGGCGCCGGCGCAGCAAGATGGGCAGGATGATGTCGTTCGTGATCATCTTCGAGAGCGCGAGCGAATCCACCACGATCATCGCGGTGGCGGCGGAGAACCCACCGAGGAACACGATCACCGAGATCAGATGGTTGTCGAAGAACAGGGGCAGGCGGAGGATGAAACCGTCGGCCTGCGCGCCCGCCTCCGGGAACACGAGGAGTCCGGCGAACGCGATCGGCAACACGAAGATGTTGATCAACAGCAGGTAGAGAGGAAAGGACCACGACACCGCGTCGACGTCGCGCTCGCGCGGATTCTGGACCACCAGCACGTGGAACTGGCGGGGCAGGAACATCACCGCGAGCATCGAGATCACCAGCATCGCGGTCCAGCGCGCGTATGAGGCGGTCGCCGGCTGATCGAGGGTCAGGAGCTGCGCCCACTCGGGATGCTGCGCCACCTGCCCGAAGAGATCGGCGAAGCCGCCGAAGAGCCCCCACGTCACGTAGATCCCCACCACCAGGAAGGCGGCGAGCTTGACCACCGACTCCACCGCCACCGCGGTCATGAGGCCGGTCTGTCGCTTGGTGAAGTCGAGGTTGCGGGCGCCGAACAGGATGCCGAAGAGGGCGAGGGTCACCGCCACCACCAGGGTCGGGTCGAACACGTTGAGCACCGACTCTTCACGCAGGATCATCTTGAACGACGCCGACACCGCCTTCAGCTGCAGCGCGATGTACGGGATCATCCCGCAGACGACCAGCACCGCCACCAGGGTGCCGAGCTCCGCGGACTTGCCGTAGCGGCTCGAGATGAAGTCGGAGACCGAGGTGATGCGCTGCTCCTTGGAGACCCGCACCAGCTTGCGGAGCAGGAGCGGCCACAGCAGGGCCACGCAGACCGGGCCGAGATAGATGGTCATGAACTCGAGCCCGCGGTTGGCCGCGAGGCCGACGCTGCCGTAGAAGGTCCACGCGGTGCAGTAGACCGAGGCGGCGAGGACGTAGGTCAGCGTGCGCAGCCGGCCGCGGCCGAGCCGCGTCGCGGACGCCTCCGCCACCGAGGCCACCAGAAAGAGGAAGGCCAGGTAGCCCAGGACGATGGTGAGCAGCGCGGTGGGCGAGAAGCCGCTCACGACTCGTCCTCGGGGGGGCGCAGCCGTCGGGCCAGCACGACCAGCACCGCCACCATGCTCGCCCAGATCGCGAAGAGGTACATCACCAGCGCGGGCACGCCCAGGATCAGGACCGGGCGGTTGGCGATGGCGAGGAGGGGCCAAACGAGGCACGCCCCGAACAACAGGAAGCAGGCGACCACCAGCTCCGCGGCCTTCATTGGCTGCGCGGATTATAGCGCAGGGCGAGCGCTCCCCCGGGCCCGCCGGGTCGTGGGCCCGGGGGGCGCGATCAGCGGGGCGGGCCCAGGAAGCGGCGGGTCACGAGGTCCTGAAACCCCGCCTCCAGCTCCTCGGCAACCGCCCGGGCCACCGCCTCGGCGCCGCCGGGGCGCTCGGTCTCCGGCCCCGGCGCCCAGTCCTCGAGGTAGGCTCCGCTCTCCGTGGCCCCTTCCCGCATGGCCACCGCGTCGATCAGGTCCTGGAAGCGCTGCGAGAGCGGTACCCGCACCGTCTCGCCGCCTTCCTCCGCCTCGACGAGCGAGGGCAGGTCACGCCACTGGATGATCCGGACGCGCGCCATGACGCCCGATATTGTAGCGGAACGGCCCCGCGACCTTGACAAGCCAGAAGGCCCCCCGTAGCCTCCGACACTGAGGAGACTCCACATGATCGACGCGAAGACGGCGGACCGCGAGCTGCAGACCTACCTGAGGCCGCAGACCTTCCCGGTCGCCATCCGCATGCTCCGAGCCGACGAGCCGATCCCCGACCGCGCGCGGCGGCCCGCCCGCGACTTCAAGAAGCTCAGCATGAGCTGCCAGGTCATCGACATGGCCCGGCGCTACGGCTGGACCATCGCGCTGACCCGCGAGGACCACATCTGCTCGCTCGGCATCACCGCGATCGGCTTCGACAAGCCGCTGCCGATCTACAACGTGGGCACGC
>DATMMH010000492.1:0-8975 GCA_035569855.1 Candidatus Dormiibacterota bacterium | reverse complement strand
GTCCACGCGCTCTGGCAGCTCTACTTCCTCGTCGGGCTGATCGCCGGCGTGGGCATGTCGAGCTTCTATCTCCTCAGCACCGCCACGGTCACCCACTGGTTCGACGAGCGGCGCGGGCTCGCGCTGGCCTTCGTGCTGGTGGGCTTCAACCTCGGCTACATCACCGGCGGGCCGCTCGCGGCGTGGCTCATCACCAAGTTCGGATGGCGGGCCGCCTACTACATCCTGGGCAGCGGCTGCGGCCTGATGACCACGCTGGCCGCGCTGACCGTGCGGCTGCCGCGCCCGGCCGAGCGATGGGAGCTGAACCGCTCGGCCCCCGAGCTCGGAGCCACCCGCGCGACCGCCACCGCCTCCGGCGCGACGCTGCGCGAATCGTTCGCCGATCCGCGGCAGTGGGCGCTCAATCTCTCGTGGATGCTGCTCGGGGGCCTCGCGGTGATGATCGCGGTGCACGCGGTCCCCTTCGCGCGCGATCAGGGCGTGAGCCTGGCCGGGGCCTCGCTGGCCCTCACCGCCTACGGCGTCGGCTCGGTGATCGGGCGGCTCGGGGCGGGGATGGTGTCGGACCGCCTCGGCACGCGCGTCACCATCGAGGCGGCGTACGTCCTCGAGATCCTGGCCCTCGTCGCGCTGCTCTGGGTCCCGTGGCGCGGCATGCTGCTGGCTTCGCTGGTGGCCTTCGGAGTGGGCTTCGGGGCCTCGGACACCATGGTCGCCAAGTTGATCCCGGAGGTGTTCGGCCTCAAGGCGATCGGCGCCATCATGGGGATGCTGACGCTCGGCTGGCGCCTCGGAGCCGCGGTGGGGCCGGCCGCGGCGGGCTTCCTCTACGACCTCACCGGCTCCTACAACGTACCGTTCGGCATCGCCCCGGTGGTGGTCGCGGTGAGCTGGGGTCTCTTCGTCCTGAGCACGCGGCGGCGACGACGCCGGCGCTGAGCCAGCCGCGGGCTACCGCATGTTGCCGGTGTGGCCCAGCGAGTAGCGGCCGGGCTGGGGCCACACCGCCAGGCCGTGCGGTTCCTTGCCCACCGGGATGCTCTTCACCTCGCCGCTGGTGGTGTCGATCGCGTAGACCACGTTGTCGAAGCGGCCGGAGAGCCAGAGCGTCCTGCCGTCCACGCTCACGTTGCCCATGTCCGGGCTGCCCCCGCCCGGGATCGGCCAGGTGGCCACGATCTGGCGCGTGGCGAAGTCGATGACCGACACGCTGCCCTTGCCGCGCGGGGGCCCGAACACGTGGCTCGAGCCGCGGTTGGCCACGTAGAGGCTCGCACCGTCGCGGCTCGGGTAGAGGCCGTGGGTGCCGACGCCGGTCTTGAGGAAGTTGATCTCGGTGAACGAGGCCCCGTCCACCACGAACACCCCGCCCGCCTTCATGTCCGCCACGTAGAAGACGCGGCCGTCCGGCGAGACGCGGACGTCCTGCGGCATGCCCCCGCGCGAGAGCTTCAGGTAGGCGAGCACCTTGCGGCCGACCACGTCGATCTTGGCGAGGCCGCCCTGGAACTCGCAGGTGAAGATGGCGAAGCGGCCGTCGATGGAGAAATCGGCGTGGTTGATGCCACGGCAACTGGGCACCGCGATGGATCCCTGCAGCGCCATCGTCTGCGGATCGCGGAGGTCGAGACGCTTGAGCGCCTCCGCCACCACGATCGCGGAGCGCCCGTCGGGCGTGAAGTACATGTTGTAGGGATCGTCCACCGCGATCGACTTGCCCGGCTTGCCGGTGGTGGGGTCGATCGGGGTGAGGGTGCCGTCGGTGCGTCCCTCCGCGTTGTTGGTCACCCAGAGGGTCTTGAGGTCCCACGAGGGCACCACGTGCTGGGGGTTCACGCCCACCGGGAAGCGGTCTACCACTTTCATCGTCGCCGGATCGATCACCGACACGTCGTTGCCCTGCCGGTTGGGGACGTAGATGCGCGGCAGCGCGCCGGCCACCGCCGGGCTCAGCTTGTCCGTGCGGATCTCGCTGTAGAGGTTGGCCGGATCCGGCACCGGCGGCATCCCGGGAACGGTCTCGACCGGGCGCGGCTGTTCCGCGGCCGCGCCCGCCCACGCGCACGCGGCCAGCAGCAGGGCCGCGCCAAGCTGTCTCGATCGGCTCATGACGTTCACCTCGCGATGGATTTGCGGATCGCCTCGGCCGTCCGCGCCACGATCATCTCCACGCCGGGGCGACCCAGCTCGGCGCTGGCCCGGGTGGGGTCGCCGTCCACGCCGTCGGCCGCACCCGCGCCGCTCACCCGGGCCAGCCGGTCCGCGCGCACCAGCCGCGCGTCCACCGCCAGCATCAGCGAGGTGTCGGCGAGCCCGGCGTGGCGGCCCAGCTCCTGGTCGGAGTAGCCGCGCCCACGCAGGAGCTGGCGCAGCTCGTCCTCGCTGGCCCGGTAGTACTCGTCGATCGCGTGCACGCGTGCGCCCTTGCCGCCCCACTCGCGGTTCAGCCGGGTCGCGACCGCGCGCTGGCCCGCCTGGGTGGAGCCGTGATCGCCGAGGAAGACCACGTCGCGGAAGCCGTGCAGTCGGAAGCTGCGCGCCGCCGACTCGAGCACCTTCTCGAAGGCCTCCTCCGGGATGGTGATCGTGCCGGGAAAGCGCATGTGGCCGGCGGGCGGCGCGATCGGGCCCTCGGGTACGTACGCCAGCACCGGCGCGACCAGCGCGTTGCCGAGCCGGCGGGCGACCAGCTCCGCGAGGATCCTGGCCCGCACGTTGTGCTTGCCCAGCGCCATGTGCGGGCCGTTCTGCTCGGTTCCCCCGGTGGGCAGAATGATCGTGGTCTTGCCCGCCTGGATGGCGTCGCGCACCTCGGTCCAGGTCAGCTCCTCGAGGAACACGGTGTCCGGGGTCAGGGCGCCGACCGGCCGCGCCAGGGCCAGCAGCGCACACAGCGCGGCCGCCGTCGCATACCTGCGCATGAATCGATGATAAACCGTAAGAGGTATAAATCCCGCCTACTTCGCGGGCAGGAGCCCGCTCGATACGGGCCGCCTCCCGGCCTTGACAGGCCGACGCCCGGGGCCTAGTGTCGCCCCCGTGGAAGTCTCGTCCGAACGGGTGATCGGCCCGGTCGTTGGTTCACCCCCCCGGGTCCGATGGAGCCGCCAGCTCCGCCGGGTCACCCACAATGCCGTGGTCGTGGCCGGCGGGCTGTGCGTCCTGCTCATCGTCGGGGTCGCGCTGTTCGCGAACTCGCTCGCCCCGCAGGCCCCCGACGAGCAGAACTTCGACCTGATCGAGGCACCGCCGAGCGCCAAGGCCTTGTTCGGCACCGACCGCTTCGGGCGCGACGTCCTCAGCCGGGTGATCCACGGCACCCGCATCTCGCTCTACGTGGCGGTCACCTCCATCGGCGTCGCGATGCTCGCGGGCGGCGTGCTCGGCCTCGCCGCCGGCTACCTGGGCGGCGCCTGGGACAACGTGATCAACCGCGTGCTGGACGTGTTCTTCAGCGTCCCGGGGCTCCTGCTCTCGGTCGGCATCGCGGCGATGCGGGGACCCGGAGTCAACAGCGCGGTCATCGCGATCGTCATCGTCTACGTGCCGCTCTTCGCCCGCGTCATGCGCGGGCCCGTGCTCGCCGAGCGCGAGAAGGAATACGTCGAGGCGATCCGCGCGCTGGGCGCCACCCGCTGGGTGGTGGCGCTCAAGCACGTGCTGCCCAACGTGCTCTCCCCGTTCGTGGTCCAGGGCACGGTCGCGCTGTCGCAGGCGATCCTGATCGAGGCCTCCCTCAGCTACCTGGGCCTCTCGGCCCAACCACCCACTCCGTCGTGGGGCAACATGCTCAACGAAGGACGCACCTACCTCGAGACCGCGCCGTGGATCTCGGTCTTCCCGGGCATCGCGATCATGGTCACCGTCCTCGCCTTCAATCTGCTGGGCGACGGGCTCCGCGACGTCCTCGATCCCAGCGCCCAGTAGTGCCCCCTTCACCGGAGGAACGACCATGACCAACGATCACGGCAACCAGGACGGACGCGGGCTCAGCCGCCGTCAGCTCCTCAAGGCGGGCGGTCTCACCCTGGGCGGCATCGCGTTGAGCGGCGTCGGCCGGCGGGCCGCCGCACAGACTCCCAGGGCAGGCGGGACCCTCGTCTCCGCGCAGGCCACCGAGGCCACCGGCCTCGACCCCCAGCTCGTCCCCTCGCTCTCCCGCAGCCGCCGCTCGCCCCTGACGTACAACCAGCTCGTACGCTTCGACGAGAACATGGCCCCGGTGCCGGAGCTGGCCGAGTCGTGGGAGACGAGCAAGGACGGCACCGTCTGGACCTTCAAGCTCCGGCAGGGCGTGAAGTTCCACGACGGGCAGGAGCTGACCTCCGCCGACGTGAAGTTCACCTTCGACCGCCTCTTCGAGAAGAGCCCGGGCAAGTCCGACTTCATCGCGGTGGACAAGGTCGAGCCGGCCGGCAAGTACACGGTGAAATTCATCACCAAGGAGCCCTTCGCGGGACTGCTCGCCGCGCTGGGCGGCTTCTGGGGCTTCATCATCAACGAGGCCGGCGTCAAGAGCTCGGGCGGAGACCTCAACAAGGCCGCGGTGGGTACCGGGCCCTTCGTGTTCGTGGACTGGAAGGTGGAGCAGCAGCTCGTGCTGAAGCGGAATCCCAACTATTTCCGGAAGGGCCTGCCCCGCGTGGACGAGCTGATCGTCCGGACCATCCCCGACGAGTCCAACATCGTGGCCGCGCTCCGCACCGGCCAGATCCAGCACGCCTTCATCGAGGACAACAAGAACTATAATCTTTTGAAGGAAGAGAAGAGCCTCACCGGTTACCGCAGCTCTCGCCTCGGCTACGACTATCTCAACATCAGCGCCAACCGCGGGCCGCTCAAGGACGTGCGGGTGCGCCAGGCCATCAGCTGGGCGGTGGACCGCAGCCAGGTGCTCCGGGTGGCCGCGGCCGGCTTCGGCCGGCTCACCGCCCCGGCCACCGCGCCGATGAAGCAGTGGCAGCTCCCGGAAGAGGTGTGGATGAAGTACTACAAGCCGGACGTCGAGAAAGCCAAGAAGCTGATGGCGGAGGCGGGCCAGAGCGCGGGCTTCACCGTGAAGTGCCTGGTCATCCCGACCTTCCCCACCATGGTGGCGGGGGCTCCGGTCATCGCCAACCAGCTCAAGCGCATCGGGATCACCATGGAGATCGAGAACGTGGAGTACGCCATCTGGATCAAGCGATGGCTCGCCCACGACTTCGACATGACGATGAACTCCACCCCGGGCTACGCGGATCCCGACACCGCCTTCTTCCGCGCGCTCCACTCGACCAAGGGCCAGAATTGGAACAGCTGGAGCGTGCCCGAGCTGGACGCCCTGCTCGAAGAGGGCCGGCGTACCTTGGACTTCAAGAAGCGCAAGGAGATCTACGACCGAGTCCAGATCATGATCCTGGAGAACGTTCCGCACCTCTGGCTCTTCTCGGCCGACACCATCGACTTCACCCAGAGCGGCGTCAAGGGCTTCAAGCAGCATCCGATGGCCCTGCTCTACGGCTTCGAGGGCGCCTCGCTGGATAAATCCTAAATGCTCGTCCTGAGCTGGGGGGGAGCGGCGCCGCTCCTCCCCGAGACCCCCCCAGCGCATTCATCATTCGCGCGGCGGTTGCTTCCGCAGTGCGCCCGGTCCCTTCCGTGACCCGCTATCTGGTGGTCCGTCTCTACTCCATGGCGCTGACCCTCGCGGGTCTGACCGTGCTCGTGTTTCTGATGCTGCGGCTGATCCCGGGCACGGTGGTCGAGCAGATGATCGGCGCCGACGCCATCGCGAGCCCGGCGATGGTGGCCGAGCTCAAGCGCTTCTTCGGGCTCGACCGGCCGTGGTACGTGCAGTACGGCCACTGGATGGGGAGCCTCGCGCACGGCGATCTCGGCACCTCGTGGCGGACGGGAAAGCCGGTGGTCGGCCTGATCCTCGAGCGGCTGCCGGTGACCCTCGAGCTGACCGTCTTCTCGATGGCCTTCGCGCTCGCGCTGGGCGTGGCCGCCGGCATCTTCTCCGCGGTCCGCCGCGACCAGGCGGTGGACAACGCCACTCGCGTCGGCACGCTGCTCGGCCTGTCGGTACCCGTCTTCTGGCAGGGCACCATGTTGATCCTGTTCTTCTCGCTCTACCTGCGCTGGATGCCGCCGGTGGTCTGGGTGGACTTCTGGGCCGATCCCCGCCGCAACCTCACGATCATGCTGCTCCCCGCCCTCTGCCTCGGCACCGCGAGCGCGGCCAACATCGCTCGCACCACGCGCGCCTGCATGCTCGACGTGCTCGGCTCCGACTACATCCGCACCGCGGCGGCCAAGGGCCTGGCCGGGCGCCTGGTCGTCCTCAAGCACGCCTTCCGCAACGCGCTGATCCCGATCGTCACAGTGGCCGGGCTGCAGATCGGCATCCTGCTCGGCGGGACGGTGGTGGTCGAGGAGGTCTTCACGCTGCCCGGGGTGGGCCGCCTCGTGCTCTGGTCCATCTACCAGCGCGACTATCCGCTCACCCAGTCCACCATTCTCTTCATCGCGATGCTGTTCATGACCATCAACCTGGCGGTGGATCTGCTCTACAGCTACCTCGATCCGCGGATCCGCTACAGCCGCTGAATCCCACGGGAGCGCATTCATGCGGGCAGCCGTTCTCTTCGAGCCGGGCAAGCCGCAGCGGGTAGAGGACGTGGCGCTGGAGGCGCCCCGGACGGGTGAGGTGCTGGTGGCGATGGCCGCGAGCGGCGTGTGCCACAGCTGCCTGCACGCCGCCGACGGGAGCTGGAAGGGCGTGCCGATGCCGATCGTGCTGGGTGACGAGGGTGCGGGGGTGGTGGAGGCGCTCGGCCCCGGCGTCACCGAGCTGGCGGTCGGCGACCACGTGATCCTCTCGTGGGCCCCCACCTGCGGGCGCTGCCACTACTGCGTGATCGGCCGGCCCAATCTCTGCGAGCGCCGCCAGCCCGGCAAGGGCGTGCTGCCGGACGGGACGACGAGAATGAGCCTCGGCGGCGCACCGGTCTACCACTACGGCCACGTCGCCACCTACGCCTCGCGCACCGTCGTGCACGAGTCCTGCGCCATCCGCATCGACCGAGCCATGCCGCTCGACCGCGCCGCCCTCATCGGCTGCTCGGTCATGACCGGAGTCGGCGCGGTGCTCAATACCGCGGCGGTGCCGGCGGGCGCGAGCATGGCCGTCTTCGGCGCGGGCGGCGTCGGCCTCAACGTCGTGCAGGGCGGCGCGATGGTGGCGGCCGATCCGATCATCGCGGTGGATCTCCTGGCTTCCAAGCTCGACCACGCGCGCGCGGTGGGCGCGACTCACGGCATCGACGCGTCGAAGGAGGACCCGGCCGCCGCCATCCGCGCCATCACGGGCCGCGGTGCCGACTTCACCTTCGTGGCGGTGGGGGCCACGCGTCCCATCCTCCAGGCGATCGAGGCCCTGGCCCCCGGCGGCACCTGCGTGCTGATCGGGGTGCCGGAGACGGGCGCCACCGTGCCCTTCGACGTGCGGCCGATGGTGACGGGCGAGCGCGTCGTCCGCGGCTCGAGCTACGGCAGCGCGCGCACGCGCGAGGATCTGCCGCGGCTGGTCCGCCTCTACCAGGCCGGCAAGCTCCGGATCGACGAGCTGATCACCCATCGCTACGCGCTCGAGGACGCCAACGAGGCGTTCCGGGCCCTCGCCGCGGGCGAGCTGGGCCGCGGCGTGATCATCTTCTAGCTCCCATGCGCGAGCTCGTCTTCGCGCTCGAGTTCCGCGGCCGGGGCGGGCCGGAGCCCGGCTCCACCACGAGGCGCCGGGCACGCACCACCGCCCCCAGCCAGGCCCTGCGCACGCTGATGGGCGAGCACGGCGTGGACGCGTCCATCGAGGCCGTGGCCGGCGAGTCCGCGGTCCTCGAGTCGCGGGTGGAGCGTGCTTCCGACGGCTCCTTCGTCGAGGACGGCACCATCACCTACGGCCGCGCAGGATCGATCACCTTCGACACGGTCGGACGCGGGCACGTGGGGCCGGCGCCGGGCGGCACCGGCAGCCACGGCGTCGTGATGTGGCGGATCACCGGCGGCGAGGGACGCTTCGCGGGCGCGCGGGGGCTGATCACCTCGAACTTCACGGTGAGCGGCGGCGGCGAGGTGATCGACGACCACTTCACCCGGCTCTACCTGCCGGAGTGACGCGCCCGCTCAGCCTTTCACCGACCCCGCGGTGAGGCCCTGCACCATGTACTTCTGGAACATCAGCACGAGCAGCACCGCGGGGAGCGCGCCGAGGAAACCCGAGGCCGCGATCACCGAGTAGTCCACGTTGACCTGGCCGTTCATCGCCGCGATGACCGGCGGAAGCGTGGTGGTGCCCGGCTTGGTATTGAGCACCTGGGCGACCACGAACTCGTTCCAGCAGAGCATGAAGGTGAAGGCGCCACCCGCCACCAGCCCCGGCCCCGACACCGGCAGGACTATCCGATAGTAGGCCTGGAAGCGGTTGCAGCCATCCACGAGCGCGCTCTTGTCGAGGTCGGCCGGCACCGTCTCGAAGTACGCCTTCATGATCCACACCGTGAACGGCAGCGTGAAGGAGCAGTAGGCGACGACCAGCCCGGCCAGCGTGTTCTGCAGCCCGAGCGCCCGGAACATCACGAAGAAGGCTGGGATCAGCACGATGGTGGGCAGCATGCGCGTGAACAGCAGAGCGAAGAGCGAGAAGGTCTTGAGCGGGAACCGGAACCGCGCGTAGGCGTAGCCGGCGGTGGTGCCGACCACGAGGTTCACGAACGTGACTACCGAGGCCACGATCAGCGTGTTCAGCATGGAGGGCAGGATCTTGGCCGCCTGGCCCTCGGCGTGGAAGCGCACGAGGCCGAGGATCATCCGGTAGTTCTGCAGGGTGATCTCGGGCGGGACGAACGGCAGCGGCCGCGCCAGCAGGTTCCGCTGGTAGGAGACGCTGGTGACGAAGAGCCAGATGAAGGGGCCGATGAGCCAGAGGGCGA
>DATMMH010000491.1:0-10067 GCA_035569855.1 Candidatus Dormiibacterota bacterium | reverse complement strand
CGCGCATCGATGGTCCTCCTCAGGATGGGTCAGCGGTGACCGGCTGGATGGCCTCTAATACGGCCTCACCGCCGAAACTGTCAAGTTGTGCGCCGGGTTCCATCACCCCTGCCGGGTCCAATGAGAGAGCCGCCAGAAGGTGGATTCCCAGCCCGACAGATCCATCCCCCGGAGGTTCGTCGCGGAGGCGGAGACGCCGTTTCGCCAGAGCACCGGGATCAGGACCACGTTCTGGATGAGCAGGTCGTTCATCTTCACGAAGAGCGCCGCGCGCTTCACCGGATCGAGCTCCACGTCGGCGGCGGAGTAGGCGCGGTCGTAGTCCTCGTTGCGCCAGCGCGTGATGTTCCGCCCCTGCCACTTGTTGGCCTTGGAGGCCACCTCCCACGACACGAACTGGTTCATGAAGTACTGCGGGTCGGGGGCGTTGGGGCCGTTGGTGTACATCTGGATGTCCGAGTAGAAGTGCGGGTACGTATCGGGATTCGCCGGATCCGAGGAGAAGAACACCGACGCGGTGACCGACTTCAGCTCGACCTCGATGCCGGCCCGGGCCGCCGCCTGCTTCACGATCTGCTGGTTCTTCTGGCGTGGGGCGTTGATCGAGGTCTGGTAGAGGATCTTGAGCCGTTTGCCGTCCTTGCTGCGGATGCCGTCCCCGCCCTTCTTCCAGCCGGCCCCTTCCAGGATCTGGGCCGCCTTCTCGACGTTGAATTCCCATCGGAGGTTGGTCGAGCGGAACCGGGGCGGCGCGTTCAGATAGTTGGCGGTGGTCTGGCCCTGCCGGCCGTAGATCTGCTCCTGCACCGCGGCCCGATCCACGAGGAGGTTCAGCGCCTGGCGCACCGCGGGGTCCGACAGGAGCGGGTGGGTGGTCTTGAGGCTCGAGCGCTCGCCGTCCACCTCCGTCCACGGATCGGTCGTATTGAGCTGGATGTGCTCGGCGTTCCCGGTGGCCCAGAGATTGACCCGGCCCTTGGAGCCCTGCTCGAGCCGCACGAGGATGTCGTCTTCCACCTGCAGGTTCCACGCGTAGTCGTACTCGCCGGTCTGCAGCACCGCGCGCGCGGCAGAGACCGCGTCGCCCCCGCCCTTCATCTCGAGCGTGTCGAAGTACGGTCGGTTCGGCACGTGGTACCCCGGATAGAGCTCGGCCCGCACCACGTCCCCGGGCTTGAAGTCCACGAAGCGATAGGGGCCGGTGCCGACGGGCTTGAGGTTGGCGGGTGCCTCGCGCGACCTGGCGCCGCGATAGGCGTCGAAGAGGTGCTTGGGGATGACGAGGCCGCGGACGCCGCAGAAGGCGTCGGCCCAGAACGGCTGCGGCTTGTTGAACACGATCTTCGCCGTGTAGGGATCGGGTGTCTCGATCCGCGCGATTTCGCGGAACGAGCCACTGGTCACCGCGGAGGTGGCCGGATCGGCGACGAACTCCCAGTTGAAGACCACGTCCTCGGCGGTGAAGGGCCTGCCATCGTGCCAGGTGACGCCGCGCTTGAGCCGCCAGGTGACCCAGGTCAGATCCCGGGCGAGCGTGCCGCCGGCGACGCTCGGGACCTCCGCGGCCAGGATCGGCACGATGTTGCCGTCCGGATCGTAGCTCGCCAGCGGCTCGTAGAAGATCCGCGAGGCGTCCTGGTCCTTGGTGCCGGTGGCGAAGTGCGGGTTCAGCAGCGTGGGCGCCTGCCACCAGAGGGTCTTGAGCGGGCCGCCGCCCCCCCGGCGGGTCGGCGCCGAGGCCGGGGCCTTCGGCGGGCCCTGAGCGTGGGCCACGCCGGCCGAGGCCAGCATCCGGGCGGCGAGGGGCACGGTCAGGCCGAGGCCCCACATGGCCTGGACGAAATCGCGACGGGTCAGGCGGCCCGACTTCACGTTGGATATCAGCTGGCGGAGCGCGTGCTCGTCCATGGGTTCCTCATTGCGCGCGGGGTCAGAGGGCCTCGATCACGGCGTCGGCGCACGCCCGCGTGGTGGCGCTGCCCCCGATGTCCGGAGTGTGCGTCCGGCAATCGATGAGCGCGCGGGCCACCGCGGCCTCGATGCGGTCGGCCGCGCGCGTCACGCGCGGGTCTCGCTGCTGGCCGCCGAGCCAGCGGCACATCATGGCCGCGGACAGGATGGCCGCGATCGGATTGGCGATGCCCTTGCCGATGATGTCGGGCGCGCTGCCGTGGCAGGGCTGGAACAGCGCGTACCGCTCGCCGATGTCGCCGGAGGGCGCCATCCCGAGCCCACCCACCGTGGCCGCGCCCAGATCGGAGAGGATGTCGCCGAACATGTTCTCGAGGACCACCACGTCGTAGCGCCAGGGGGCCTGCACCACGTACATGCTCATCGCGTCCACGTAGGCGAACTCGGCCCGGACGTCGGGGTAATCGACCGCGGTCTCCTGGAAGACCTGACGGAAGAAGGCGTACGAGCGGAACACGTTGGCCTTGTCCACGCAGGTGACGCGCTTGACCCCGTCGGCGGGCGCGCCCCGCTCGCGGGCCCGCGCGGCCTCGAAGGCGCGGCGCACGACCCGCTCGGTACCCTTGCGCGTGATCACGAGCGTGTCCACGGCCAGCTCCTCGCCGACCTTGGAGCCCCCGCCGAGCGAGGCGAAGAGGCCCTCGGTGTTCTCGCGGAAGATCACGTAGTCGATGCGGCGGTCGGGCGGCAGGCGCAGCGGGCTCGGCACGCCCGCGTAGAGCTTGACCGGGCGCACCCCCGCGTACAGCTCGAGCTGCATGCGCAGCGTGAGCTGTGGCGTCAGCTCGGTCCCGTCCGTATGGCGGATGTCCGGCAGGCCCGCGGCGCCGAAGAGAATCGCATCCACCGCGCGGCAGAGCGCCAGCGTCTCCTGCGGCAGGTCCTCGCCGGTGCGGTGGTAGAGCGCGGCGCCGACCTCCGCGCGCTCGAAGGAGAAGCAGAGGCCGTCGGTCTGCGCGGCCTCGAGCACGCGGACCGCCTCGCCGATCACATCGGGGCCGATGCCGTCTCCGCCGATCTGGGCGATCTTGTAGTGAGGCATGCGGTCAGGGGTGGGCCGCGCCGAGCATGCGGACCGCGACGTCGAGGGCCTCGATCATGCTCTCCGGATTGGCGATGCCCTTCCAGGCGCGGTCGAACGCGGTGCCGTGGTCGACCGAGACGCGGAGGAAGGGCAGGCCCACCGTCACGTTGACGCCGGAGAGGCCGGTCCAGGTGCCGCTCTTCTCGTCGTAGTTGAAGCCCAGGGTCTTCACCGGCACGTGGCCCTGGTCGTGGTACATGGCCACCACGATGTCGAATTCGCCGCCGCGCGCGCGAGAGAAGAGGGTGTCGGCGGGCAGCGGGCCGTGGACGTCGAGGCCCTCGCGTCGGGCGTCCTCGACGGCGGGGATGATCTCGGTCTTCTCCTCGTCGCCGAAGAGGCCGTCCTCGCCCGCGTGCGGGTTCAGGCCGCAGACCGCGATGCGGGCCCGCGGCCGGCCGAGCCCGGTCATGGTCTGCTGGGCCAGGCGGATGACGCGGCCCACCCGATCGCGCGTCACCAGGTCCGGCACGCGGCGGAGGGCCACGTGCGTGGTCACGTGGATCACCTTCAGCTCCTTGCCCATCAGGAGCATGGCGAAGTCCTTCGTCGCGGTGAGCCGCGCCAGGATCTCGGTGTGGCCGGAGTGCTGCACCCCGGCGGCCGCGAGCGCTTCCTTGTTGACCGGCGCGGTCACGATGCCCTCGATCTGGCCGGCCTGGCAGAGGCGCACGCCGGTTTCGATGTAGGCGTAGGCGGCCCGGCCGCCCTCCGCGCTCACCGTGGACTTCGGCAGGGTGGCGCAGTCCACGTTGGCGAGGTCGAGGCATTCGAGGCTGTCCGGGGCGAAGCGGCAGGCGTCGGCCGATTTCACCGCGTGCACGGTGAGCGGAGAGCGCAGCAGCTCGAGCGTGGCCGCCATCACCGAGCGGTCGCCGATCACCACCGCGCGGCAGGAGTCCGCGACCTCCGGCCGCGCGAGGGCCTTCGCGATGATCTCGGGGCCCACCCCGGCCGGATCGCCCATGGTGATGCCGAGCACGGGAACGCGAGAGGCCGTCACGGGGTTCCTCCAGGGGTCGCGGTGAAGAGCGAGGCGGCGCCGAAGCCGCCCGCCTTGGTGAGCAGGGCGATCTCGCGCCCTTGTTCCATGACGACACGGCCGAGGGCGAGCCCGTCGGCGGGCGCACCGAGCAGATCGAAGCGCTCCGGCCGGAGCGCCTGGATCAGTGCGTAGGCGGTGTCACCGCCGGTGACCGCGACCAGATCCGGGCGCGCGCGCTCGAGGATGGCGACGACCGCCTGCGCCAGGCTCCGGGCCACCGCCAGGCGGTCCGCGGGGGCGGGCGCGCTCGCCACCACCGCGGGCCGCCCGCTCGCCAGCGCGGCGATGGCGGGCGCGGGATCGGCGTGGCCGCGCGCGTCCGCCACCACCGTGGCCACGCCCGCCTGGGCCAGCGCCTCGAGATGGGCGCGGCTCGCGGGATGGAGGCTGCCGACGACGATCAGCCGCGCGGTGCCGGTGGGCGCCGCCACCGGCGCCGGCGACGCCCAGCCGAGCGCGTGGCTCAGGGCGCGGCCGAGGCCCGCGGAGCCGGCGGCCAGCGTGCCGGGCACGGAGAGCGCCGCCTCGGCGAGGCTCGCGAGATCGGCGTCGGTCTCCGCATCGGCCGCGACGATGGCGCCGCGCTGCTGCTCCAGCACGTGGGCGATCTTCTCGCAGCCGGCCCGGACCGCGTCGAGGTCCAGGCGGATCACCGGCGCGGGCCCGGATCCCAGGAGCGCGACCACCTCCGACGTCGACGCGCGGAAGGACGGATCGCGCCCGATCGGTGAGGCGTGAACCGGAATCGCGTCGACCAGGAGGCGGCCGTGGCGGACGATGCGGTGCTGGGCGGGAAACACCGGACAGACGAGGGCGCCCGAGAAGGGCCCATCGGCGAGCAGCGCTCCGATCTCCGCCCCGACCGACCCCCGCATCGTCGAGTCGATCTTCTTGAACACCGGGCCCGCGCCGAGGCGACCGTGGAGCCGGGCCGCGATCGCCCGGACCGCGGCGGACGCTTGCTCCGGCGGCAACGGCCGGCTCTCGGTATCCACCGTGATCGCGGCGCGGTCTGAAGTGGCCAGGGCCGGCTCGGCCACGACGCCCACGGGGCCGTGCCCGGCGAAGAGGCAGCCGGTATCGCAGGCGCCGGTCAGGTCATCGGCGATGATCGTGACCATGCGGAACCGAGGGGCCGCCATGAGTGCCCAACACCCTACCATGAACGCGGACCCTACGAGATGAGGCCCCGTGTCCAAGCCTCGCGGATCCGGCGGTGTATACTTCGCTCGTGAACAGCCGCGTCGTCGCGGCGCTCCTCGCCTTGGGCGCGGCGCTCTCGTGGCCCGGGAGCCTACCCGCCGAGGATCCGGTGGCGGCGCTGTCGCTCATGCGCCCCAAGCCGGCCAAGGACGCGCCCGATTTCCAGATTCGCACCCCGGACGATCGCACGCTACGCCTGGGCGACCTCCGGGGGAAGGTCGTGTTCCTCAACTTCTGGGCGACCTGGTGCGAGCCCTGCCGCGAGGAAATGCCCAGCATGGAGCGGCTGCACCAGACCTACAAGGACCGCGGGCTCGTGGTCCTGGCGGTCTCGACGGACTCCCAGGGAGCGAGCGTGGTCCGGCCCTTCGCCAAGCAGTACAAGCTCACGTTCGACCTCGGGCTCGATCCGAAGATGGCGCTGGCCTCCACCTACCAGGTCTGGGCGGTGCCCTCGACCTACATCATCGATCGTAAAGGCCAGCGCATCCTGTACGCGAACGGCTCGCGTCAGTGGGACAGCAAGGCCGCCCACGCGCTGTTCGAGGGCCTGCTCAAGTGAGCGAGTCGCTCGGCGTCCTGGTGGCGTTCTCGGCGGGGCTGTTCTCGTTCCTCTCGCCCTGCGTGCTGCCGCTCTTCCCGTCGTATCTCTCGTTCATCACCGGCATGTCGGTGGACCGGCTCACCCAGGAGGTGACCGCGGGCGCGCGCACGCGGGTGCTGCTGCATTCGCTCGCCTTCATCGCGGGCTTCAGCGTCGTCTTCGTGAGCCTGGGCGCCTCGTTCAGCGCGGCCGGCCAGTTCCTGCTGGGCTATCGCGACTGGATCCGCATCGCGGGCGGCGTGCTGATCGTGATCTTCGGCCTCTACATCGCGGGGGTGCTGCGCATCGGCATCTTCGGCCGCACCCAGCAGCTGCAGATCCAGAGCAAGCCCGCGGGTCTGGTCGGCTCCTTCCTGGTCGGGCTGACCTTCGCGATCGGCTGGACGCCCTGCGTGGGGCCGATCCTGGGCTCGATCCTCACCCTGGCCAGCAACGACAAGACGGTGGGGCAGGGGATCGTGCTGCTGCTTTGCTACTCGGCGGGGCTCGGGGTGCCCTTCCTGCTCTCGTCGATCGCCCTCGGCAGCTTCCTCCGCTTCTTCAAGCGCTACCGCCCGTTCATCCCGACAGTGGAGCGCGCGGCGGGCGTCCTGCTGGTGGCAGTGGGCATCCTGGTCGCGACCAACTATTACGTGATCCTGAACTCCTGGGCGGTGAGCCTCACCCCCGAGTGGCTCCTGAAGCGCTTGTAGCTCAGCTCCGCGAGCGCAGCCAGCTCACGACCTCGTCCTGCACACGGTCGAAGACCTCTGCCTGCGTCACCGCGCCGCGCCGGGGCACCGAGAAGGAATGGTCGCCTCCCTGCACGACGTGGAGCCGGGCGGACGGTCCGAGCGGCTCCAGCACGGGCCCGAGCTCCTCGGGCGTGCCGAAGGCGTCGCGCGAGCCCTGCACGAAGAGCATGCGCTGCCGGATGCGGGCCAGGTGGGCCGAGCGGAGCTGCTGCGGCTTGCCCGGCGGGTGGAGCGGGTAGCCGAGGAAGACCAGCGCGGTCAGGTCGGCGACCCCCGCGGCGGCGACCTGCGACGCGATGCGCCCGCCCATCGACTTGCCACCGATCACGAGCGGCGCGGCGGCGAGATCGGGCCTGGCCCTCACCGCCGCGATCACGGCGCGGAAGCAGGCCTCGAGCGTGTCGGGCCGGTCGGGCAGGCGTCGGCCCTGCTCGGTGTAGGGGAAGTTGAACGTGACGAGATGGCAGCCGCGCCGGGCCAGTCCCTGGGCGAAGGCCACCATGAAGCCGCTCGACTGCGAGGCGCCCGCGCCGTGGCCCAGGATCAAGGTGGCGACGGCGCGTGCCGGATCCGCGGGCACGTAGGTCAGCGCGGTGACCTGCCCCGAGCCGACGTCGACGCGGATCGGGTCGGGCACGGCGACCTAGCCGAGAAGCTGCTCGGTGGATTCCATCAACGTCTCGGAGAGCGTCGGATGGGCGTGGATGGTGGTGGCCACGTCCTCGGCCAGCGCGGCGGTCTCTACCGCGAGCGCGCCCTCCGCGATCAGCTCGCCGGCGCCGGGTCCGACGATGCCTACGCCGAGCAGGCGGCCCGAGGCCTCGTCGGCCACCAGCTTGGTCAGCCCGTCGGAGCGGCCGAGCGTGGCCGCGCGACCGGACGCCGCCCACTGGAATTTCGCGATCTTGACCGCGATGCCTTGTGCCCTGGCCTGAGCTTCGCTGAGCCCACACCAGGCGATCTCTGGATCCGTGAAGACCACGGCCGGGATCGCCACGTTGTCGAACGCCGCCGGCCGCCCGGCCAGGACCTCGGCGACGACCTTGCCCTGGCGCGTCGCCCGATGGGCGAGCATCGGCTCCCCGGTGACGTCGCCCACCGCGTAGATGTGCGGGTCGTCGGTGCGGCCGCGGTCGTCGACCCGGATGAAGCCGCCCCGCTCGGTCAGGCGCACGCGGGTGCTCTCGAGGCCCAGATCCGCGCTCTGCGCCCGCCGGCCCACCGCGACCAGCACCCGGTCGAAGCGCTGAGACCCCTGACCCTCCAGGTCGGCCTCGATCGAGGCCTCGACCTCGCGTAGCGCGGTGACCCGGGTCTCGAGATGGATGGCAGCGAAGAGCTTGTCCACGCGACGCCGCAGCGGCTGGACCAGGTCGGGATCCACGCCCGGCAGGAGCCCGCCGGTCATCTCCACCAGCGTCACGTGGCTGCCGAGCGTGGCGTAGACCGTGCCCAGCTCGAGGCCGATGTAGCCGCCGCCGATCACGAGCAGGCGATCCGGGATGTCGGGTAGCGCGAGCGCCGCGGTCGAGTCCATGATCCGCTCGCTCGGCTGGGCGGCACCGGGCAGGCCGAGCGGCCGGGAGCCGGTCGCGACGATCGCGTGCTTGAAGCGGACCTTGCGTAGGGCGTCCTCGTGCTCGACGCGGAGCGTGCTCGAGTCCTCGAAGACGCCGCGCCCGCCGATCACCTCGACGCCCTTGGCCTTGGCGATGGAGGCCAGGCCCCGGGCCAGCTTTCCGACCACGCGCTCCTGCTTCCACTTGCGCAGCGGGTCGAGCGAGATGCGCGGCTCGCCGAAGTCCACCCCGAACTCCTTCGCGCGCTCGGCTTCGCTCAGGACCGCGGCCACGTGGAGCAGGGCCTTGCTCGGGATGCAGCCCTCGAAGAGGCACGCCCCGCCCAGCCGCCGGTCGGCGTCGACGATCACGGCCTCGAGGCCCAGGTCGGCGCAGCGGAAGGCGGCCGCGTAGCCGCCGGGGCCGCCGCCCACCACGGCCACATCGACTTCGTCCACGAGATCGCCCATGACCATCGCTCACCACTCCCACAGGAGCCGCTCGGGTGCCTCGAGCAGGCTCACGATCTCGCTCGCGAAGCGGGCGCCGTCGGCGCCGTCGGCGACGCGGTGATCGAAGGTCAGGGTGAGCGGGAGCATCAGGCGCGGCACGATCTGGCCCTGGCGCACCACCGGCTCGAGCCGCGCGCGCGCCACCCCCAGGATGGCCACCTCCGGGTAGTTGATGATCGGGATCGCGGCGGTGCCGCCGAGCGCGCCGATGTTGGTGATCGTGAAGGTGCCGCCGCGCAGATCGTCGAGCGCGGCCTTGCCGTCGCGCACGCGCTGGGCCAGCGCGGCGAGCTCGCGGGCCAGCTCCAGCACCGGCTTGCCGGCCACGTCGCGGATGACCGGCACGATCAGCCCGCGCTCGGTCGCCACCGCTACGCCCAGGTGGCAGTAGCGCTTGACGATCATCTCGCCCGCGGCGGGATCGAGGCTCGCGTTGAACTGCGGGTGCCGGCCCAGCGCGAGCGCGGCGGCCTTCAGCAGGAAGCCGGTGAGCGTCAGGGTGACGCCCTTGGCTCGGGCCGGCTCGAGGTTGCGGGTGATGATCGCGTCGAGATCGGTGATGTCGGCGCGGTCGAAGTGCGTGACGTGGGGGATCAGGCTGGCCGAGAGCGTCATGCGCTCGGCGATGGTGCGGCGCAGATGGGAGAGCGGCACGCGCTCGACCGGGCCCCACTGCTCGAAGCGCGGGAGCGGCGGCGGCTCGAGGCCGACCGCGGCCAACGGCTTGGCCGGCGCCGCCGGGGCCGCAGGCTTCGCCACGGGCCCCGGACCCTTCGACGTTGGCCCCGGCACGCCGGGAGCCACGGCGGCTCCGGCGGCGCGGACGTCGGCGTCGAGGATCCGGCCACCGGGTCCGCTTCCCCGGACCGCGTGCAGGTCCACGCCGAGTTCGCGGGCGAGCCGCCGGGTGGATGGGGTCGCGGCCACCGACCCTCCGGCGTGGGCAGGCACGGCCGGGCTCGCCGCCGCTTGGGTGACGGCGCGGCGTGGGGCACCGGCCGGCGCGGGCGTGGCCGGCGCCGCGGCTTGAGCGGGCGCCCCGGCGTCGGCAAACGTCACCAGCACCGCGCCGACCTTCACCGTCTGTCCCGGGGCGACGTGGATCTTCTCGACGCGCCCTCCCATCGGCGAGGGAATCTCGACCTGCGCCTTGTCGGTTTCGACCTCGAGCAGCGGGGCGTCCTCCGTGATGACGTCGCCTTCGCGCACGAGCACCGCCACGATCTCGGCCTCGGTCAACCCTTCTCCCAGGTCAGGCAGGGTAAATTGCCGTGACATCGGGTGAAGCCTAGAAGGCGAGCGTATCGCGGCAGGCGGCCACGACACGGGGCACGTCGGGGAGATTGGCGCGCTCT
>DATMMH010000490.1:0-5108 GCA_035569855.1 Candidatus Dormiibacterota bacterium | reverse complement strand
CCACGATGGTGACCGTCATCAGCAAACGGCTGCGGCCACCGAGCCGTGTTACTGTGCCTGCAGCGAGGGCGGCGCGAAAAGGTAATCGTCCAGCGGTTCCAAGAGCGGCGATCGCAGTACCGACAATACCGTAGACCGCAGTCTCGGCCCCGCCGCCGGCCCCGTCCGCCCGCCAGCGCGGGGAGCGGCCGAGCAGGCGCAGATCGGCGGCGATTCCGGCGTCGAGATCGCGCACCGCGATGACCATGTGATCGAGCGCGTGAACCATGTGACGACCCCGTTTGCAGGTATCGATGGCAGGCACGGTGCGGGAAGCGTAGCATTCGAGGAGTCCGAGAGACGTGCCCAAAGGAGCATCAGATGACGGCATTCAACGTGAACGGGCGGGCGGTGAGCGTGACCGGCGATCCGGACAAGCCGCTGCTCTGGGTCCTGCGTGAGGATCTCCAGCTCACCGGCACCAAGTTCGGCTGCGGCATGGCCCTCTGCGGCGCGTGTACCGTGCACGTGGACGGCTCTCCGGTGCGCTCTTGTGTGACGCCCATCACCGCCGTCGAAGGCCGGCGGGTCACGACCATCGAGGGCCTCGCGCGGCGCGGCCGGCTCCATCCCGTGCAGGAGGCGTGGATCGAGCAGGACGTGCCCCAGTGCGGGTACTGCCAGTCCGGCCAGGTGATGAGCGCGGCCGCGCTGCTCGCCGCGCGCAAGACCCCGACGGACGCCGACATCGACGCGGCGATGAGCGGGAACATCTGTCGCTGCGGCACGTACCAGCGCATCCGGGCCGCGATCAAGCAGGCGGCCGCCCGCATGGGCACGGGGGCCTGAGATGGCCATCCGGGTCTCGCGCCGCGAGTTCCTCGCCACGGCCGCCGCCGGCTCCTTCCTGCTGGGCTTCCGCGTGGGCGGCGTTTTGGCCGCCGACCCGGCGGGCGCGGACTTCGTGCCCAACGCCTTCATCCGGATCGGCCGCGACAACGTCGTCACGATCCTCGTGAACAAGTCGGAAATGGGTCAGGGCATCTACACCGCGCTGCCCATGCTGATCGCCGAGGAGCTGGAGGTGGATCTGCGCCGCGTGAAGGTCCAGGCGGCGCCGGTGGGGGCGGCCTACGCGCATCCGCAGGCGGGCATCCAGTTCACCGGCGGCAGCCAGAGCATCGCGAGCGAGTGGGATCGTTTCCGCAAGGCGGGCGCGGCAGCCCGCGAGATGTTGCTCGCCGCCGCGGCCCAGACCTGGGGGGTAGATCGCGCGACCCTGCGCGCGGAGAACGGCCGCGTGCTCGGGCCCGGCGGCCGCGCGCTGACCTACGGGCAGCTCGTGGACCGCGCACGCACGATGCCGATCCCGACCGATCCACCGCTCAAGGATCCGTCGCAGTTCAAGATCATCGGCAAGCCGACGCGGCGGCTCGACAGTCGCGAGAAGGTCACCGGGACCGCGACGTTCGGCATCGACGCCGCCGTGCCGGGCATGCTCGTCGCGGTCGTCGCGCGTCCGCCCGTGTTCGGCGCCACCGTGAAGAGCGTGGACGATACGAGCGCGAAGGCGGTGCGGGGCGTGAAGCAGGTCGTGGCGGTGCCGTCGGGGGTCGCGGTCGTGGCCGACTCGTTCTGGTCGGCCAAGAAGGGCCGCGACGCCTTGGTCGTGGAATGGGACGAGGGGCCGGGCGCCACGATCGACACCGACGCGCTCGAGGCGGAGTATGACCGGCTCGCCCGCACGCCCGGCGCCCCGGCGCTTCGCCGGGGGGACGCCGACGCGGCGCTCGCCACCGCGGCGCGGCGGGTGAGCGCGGAGTACGACATGCCGTACCTGGCGCATGCGCCGATGGAGCCGCTCAACTGCCTGGTCTCGCTCGGGCCCGATCGGTGCGAGATCTGGACCGGCACGCAGATGCAGACGGTGGACCAGGCCAATGCGGCAAAGGCCGCCGGACTCAAGCCCGAGCAGGTGGAGATCCACACGCTGTTTCTGGGCGGCGGCTTCGGCCGCCGGGCGGTGCCGGGATCCGATTTCATCGTGGAGGCGGTGCACGTGGCGAAGGCCGCCCGCGCACCGGTGAAGACGATCTGGACACGCGAGGACGACCTCCACGGCGGCTACTACCGGCCGATGTGGCATTCCTCCATCGCGGCCGGGCTCGACGCGGCCGGCACGCTGGTGGCGTGGAAGCACACCATCGTGGGCCAGTCCATCCTCGACAACACGCTGTTCGCGGGGGCCCTGATCAAGAACGGGGTGGATGAGACGTCGGTGGAAGGCGCCGCGGATCTCGCCTACGAGGTGCCCAACGCCGCGCTTGATCTCCACAGCCCCCGGTCGCCGGTGCCAGTGCTCTGGTGGCGCTCGGTCGGCCACACGCACACCGGCTTCGTGGTGGAGAGCTTCATCGACGAGCTGGCGCACGCGGCGGGCAAGGACCCGTACGCCTACCGGCGTGAGCTGCTTGCCGGGAAAGCGCGACATCTCGGCGTGCTGGAGCTGGTCGCCCAGAAGGCTGGCTGGGGCACGCCGCTGCCCGCCGGCCGGGCGCGGGGCATCGCGGTGCACGCCTCGTTCGGCAGCTTCTGCGCGCAGGTAGGCGAGGTCTCTATCGAGGATCGCGCGATCACGGTGCACCGGGTCGTCTGCGCGGTGGACTGCGGGCGGGCCATCAATCCCGAGACGATCCGCGCCCAGATGGAGGGCGGCATCGTCTTTGGCCTCTCCGCGGCGCTCTACGGTCAGATCACCATGAAGCGGGGCCGCGTGCAGCAGAGCAACTTCCACGACTACCCGGTGCTGCGGCTCAACTCGATGCCGGCGGTGGAGGTGCACATCGTGCCCAGCACCGAGCCGCCCTCGGGCATCGGCGAGCCGGGAACGCCCCTGATGGCCGCGGTGCTGGGCAACGCGCTCTTCGCGCTGACCGGCCAGCGCGTCCGCTCGCTGCCCCTCGTCCGGCACGGCTTCGAGCCCGCGTGATGGGGCGGCCCATTGTCGTGATTCGCGTGCTCTTCGTGCTCCTGACGCTGGAGGCGACCGCGATCCTCGCGCATGCGCAGACCGGCGCCGCCACCGACGACTCGCTGCGGGCGTGGGCGCGCATGGCGGAGGTGCTGCGGCACCCGCGCTGCCTGAACTGCCACCCGATCGGCGACGCGCCGCGCCAGGCCGACGACCGCCATCTCCACCGTATGCTCGTGATGCGCGGAGCCGACGATCGGGGCACACCCGCCATGCGCTGCGCTACCTGCCACCAGACGGTCAATAGCGCCGACGGCCGCGTGCCCGGCGCGCCCCACTGGCACCTGGCTCCGCGGCCCATGGGCTGGGAAGGGCTCGGCGACGGCGAACTGTGCCGAACTCTCAAGGATCCGGCTCGCAACGGAGGGCGGTCGGTGGCCGCGCTCGTCCATCACATGACCACCGACGCGCTCGTCCAGTGGGCCTGGAGCCCGGGCAAGCGGCCGGCGCCGCCCGTTTCGCAGTTCGAGTTCCACGAGGCGGTGAAGCGCTGGGCGGTGACCGGCGCGGCCTGCCCGTCCTGACCGGAGGCTTCGATGACCGACTCCATCCCGGCCGCTGATCCGTCTCCGCGCCGGCACGTGGAACTGGAAAGAACGGAGTCGCGCAGGACTTAACAGGCCATGAAAACCGGCCCGCTCACGACATCGCCAGGCCGTAGGAACTCCTCGTGGAATGGTACCTCGAGCGTGCATGTTCCTTCTACTCTTCGACTGCGCCACCGATTCGGCGCAGATGTTGGCGAAACGTCAGCGCCGGATTCAACGAACGCCGAGAAACGAAACCGGAGAACTCCAACTGGGCACGTAAGGACGTGCCCTGTCGCATCTTCTCTGCCTGGGCGCACTCTGTTTCGCGAATAGACCGTGCGGCCCTTGCGATCTCCTCTGCACGAGCGACTGGCACGAAGAGCACACCGTTCTCGTCACCCATTGCCACATCGTGGGCACTGACCGGCCATGGCCCCACGCAAGCCGAGACCAGAGCATCCGCTTCCCGTTCATCGACGCGGAGGGGGCCGGTTGGTAATGCACCGAGGCTAAACACCGGAAAGCCGATCTCAAGGAGTTCTGGCGTATCCCGGTGCAACCCCCAGATCACGATCCCCGCGAGGCCTGCCATCTTTGTCTCCAATGCAATCAAATCCCCGACGCAGGCTTCATCCTGACGGCCACCGTTGTCGACAATCAGCACATCACCCGGTGACGCGTGTTCCAAGGCTTCCAGGAAAATATCGACACTGCCATAATGCCGGGCCGGTTGAACTCGGCCGGCCATCCAACACCTCGATGGGCTCAGGGGTCGAAGATTCCAGGGCGCACAGCGGACTTCGACTCCCCTTCTCAGGCAGGCATCAGCGACATGGGGCGTCGTCAAATTCTGAAACCGTGCAGCGATCTCGGTATTCTCCATGGTCCTCTCCATAGCCATTCATTCCGAAGCGAGCGCGTCGCAGAGGCCTCGCTGGAGGCGGCTAGCACGAGCGGCTTTACTGCCGCTGGAGCCGCCCGGAGTGGGCTCGCGATTCCAGGGGGGTCACAGTGCGGCCCCGGCGTCCACTGTCCGATTCTCGTACGTAGGCATTGCCAGGAACGCTAGTCCAAGGCGGCGGGGGCCGTCTTGAACGATTGTGCAACGTGAGGGGCGGTGCGCATCTCGCTCAGGTCAGGCGGCGACAGCATGGATGGCGATGCCGCAAGAGTTGGCGGACGTCCTGGTAGGTTGGGCCAGAGGATAGCCAAGATCAACGCCCTCCGGTGGCGGTCACCCCGTCCGTGGCCCCGGTCCCCGTGACATAACCGCCCAGACTCGGACGCCGGCCACCCCAGGAGCCGATGCCACAGTGGCAGTCGGCCGAGCTGACCCCGGGGATCACGGTCACAGCGGTGGTGGCCCAGTACATGTCGGGGCGAGCGCCCTTCGATCAGGACCGGACGCTCTGGTGCGGATTCGTCGTGCAGGCGCTGTCGGGCTCAGTGTACTTCGCCGGAGACACCGCTGGGGCTCGCACTTCGCCAAGATCGGGCGACGCTTCCCCCACCCGCGGCTGGCCATCCTCCCCGTCGGAGGCTTCAAGCCGCCCTGGTACATGCGCGAG
>DATMMH010000489.1:0-15541 GCA_035569855.1 Candidatus Dormiibacterota bacterium | reverse complement strand
GATCGCCTCCGGGATCTGGGTCGGGGCCAGCTACGTGCTCGGCGCGGTGGTGCCGGTGCTGCCCGTCGCCTTCGGGGCGCGGAGCCTGGTGCCGTCGCTGTTCGTGGCGGGCGGCGTCATCGTGGTCGTCTCCGCGATCCTCGCGTTCCTCTCGGGCATGGACGTGAGGCGGCGGGTCCTCCTCAACCTGGGGATCATCGCGGCGGCGGTGGCGATCAGCTACGTGATCGGCCTGCTCGCCAAGTCGCTGTGGGGGATCAGCGTGTGAGCACGGGCAGGAGCACGCGCGACGGCGTACCGCCGCCGCTCCGCACCGCGAGCGTGACGATGCGCGCGTCGATCAGCCGCGCCTCGTCCGCCCGAGCGCCGCTGCCCGGGTTGAGCGCGTAGGCCGGCACGCACGCGCCCGCCACGCTCAGGCGCAGGGCGTGGCCCCGCGGGATGCGCGCACACGTCGCGCGGAGGGCCAGGCGGAGCGGCGCGGTCGCCCTGCCGCGATCCACCCGGGCGTGACCTTGCACGAGCGCGAAGACCCGCCCGTCCGACCGGACCTGGGAGAGCACCGCGCTCACGTCGAAACTCGGCGTGTCCGCCCCGCACCAGAGCTCCAGCGCCACGTCGCCGGCCAGGTGGAGGTCGGTGTCGAGGGGCGCCGTCGTGTAGGTCAGCACGTCGGCTCGCGCGTCCGTCGCCGCGCGGTCTTGCGGGCCGGCCGGGCCGCCGAGATGGCCGCCCACGGGCGGCACCGGGCGCCAGGGATCGTGGACGATGACGTCTTCCGCCGCGGTGGCCGGCGGCGCGGGCCGGAGCGCGTTGTGGCTCTCGCCGATGCCGCCGGGCCCGCCGCCGGCCAGGTAGAGCACGTGCGCGGGCGGCGCCGGCCAGGCGTCGAGGCCGCGCCAGCCCTCGGCGCCCATCTCGAACAGACGCACGCGCGGCTCCGCCAGCAGGCCACTATCGCGGCCCTTGAGCCAGTGATCGAACCAGCGGACCTGCAGTGCGTCGATCGTGCTCTCGGCCTCGGGGCCGAAGTCGAGCGCGCCTACCCGCCGGCTCCAGGGTATGTGGGCCCACGGGCCGACGACCAGGTGCTGCGGAGCCCTCGCGGCCGACATGTCGCGGAACCCTCGGATAGTCCCGTCGAGCAGCGAGTCGTACCAGCCGCCGATCCAGAGCGCGGGCACGTCGATGTCGGCCTGCATCGCGCTCGGCGAGCGGAGAGCCCAGTAGTCGTCGGGCGCCGGATGCGCGAGCCAGGCGTGATAGTGGCTGTCCGGCGCGAACCGCTCGAGCACGGCCGGGCGCGCGGGCGTGGCGTCCCACACCGGCACGTTGCGCGAGGCGGCGTGGAGTGCCTGGTAGGCGACCGCGTCGCCGCGCCGGCGCGCGGTCTCGGCCGCCAGCTGGATGGCCCACCCCATCGCGCTCTGGAGCCGGAACGCGCCGTTCTCGTAGCCCAGGTCCGCGTGCGAGTCCCACGCCGCCATCGCGGGGCAGATCGCCCGCAGGGCCGGCGGCTTCGCGGCCGCGGCCATGAGCTGGGTCATGCCCTGGTAGGAGAAGCCGTACATGCCGACCGCGCCCGTGCCGCCGGGCAGCCGCGCGGCCCACTCGACGGTGTCGAATCCGTCCGCGCGCTCGGTGGCGAGCAGGTCGAACTCGCCCTCCGAGCTACCACGCCCGCGCACGTCCTGGACGACCACGATGTACCCGTGCCGCGCGTACCACGACGGGTGCGCGTAGGTGACGGTGGAGGCGATGGCGCGTCCGTAGGGCTGGCGCATCAGGAGGATCGGGTAGGGTCCCGGTCCGTCGGGGCGGTAGGCGTCGGCGTCGAGGCGGACGCCGTCCCGGGTCTTCATAGAGACCGATTCTCTCGGGCGGAGCCCGAGCGAAGGCTCGCTCATCGGCCGAGGACGGCGCGATCCTCGTCGTCCAGCTCGACCGGCGTGCCGCGCCGGATCAGCGCGGCGAACTCCTCGTCGGGCACCATCAGGGTCAGCGTGTAGAGCCGGCCGCGCCCCGTGTTCTCGATGACGTGGGTCGAGCCGGGGGGAACCAGCAGGCTGTCGCCGGTCTTGATCGGCACGGTCCGGTCGCCGGCCTGGGCGAGGCCTTCGCCCTTCAGCACGAAGAACATCTCGTGGGCGCAGAGGTGGGCATTGGGCGGCGTGCGGCCACCCACGTCGAAGATCTCCACGCACGCGATGAAGCTCGTGCCCTCGCCGACCGGATCGAAGATGATGGCCAGGCGGTTGGTGTCGCCCGGGCTGATGCGGTACGCGCGGTAGTCGCCGGCCGATTTCTTGATCGCGTCCGGCCCGGGCGCGCTCACCGTACGCCCTCGAACCAGGCGCGCATCTTGCCCGGGTTGAGCAGGCCGTGCGGATCCACCGCGCGCTTGAAGTCGAGCTGCTCGCGGTTGACGACCTTGCGCCCGCCGTCCTCCAGGATGTAGGTGTGCGGGTTCGCGATGCCGACGCCGTGCTCCTCGTGGTAGCGGATGATCTCCTCCAGCCGCGCCTCGGTGGAGAAGCGCACCAACGGCAGCCCACTGCAGGTCACCTTACCGCCGACCCGGATGAACTCGAGGTGCATCATCACCTCGTCGCCCCAGTGCCGGTACATGTGCTCGATCAGCTCCAGGTTGCGTCCCGGCGGGTAGCCGCACTGCAGATAGGTGAGCGACGGGTCGATCTTGATCGCGTGGAGCGTGGTGTGGTTCCACGTGTACTCGTAGAGCGGCGGGGTGCGGCCGAAGTCGTCCGACGGGGCGCGGTACGCCACGGTGGCCCCGTGGGCCGCGACGAGCGCGTCGAACGTCTCGAGCGAGGGCTCCGCGATCATCGTGATCACGCTGTGGGCCCCCGGCGGGATGCCGGCGAGCCGCTTGAAGTAGGTGGTGACCGGCCACGCCATCGGGGTGATCAGCTTCTTGACGACGCCGTCCGACTCCCCCAAGACCTGGGCGAAGCGGGCCGCGTCCATGAAGTCACCGAAGACCACCACCGAGTCGATCCACGGATAGGTCGGGCCGAGCGGGATCTCGAGCTCGGTGATGATCCCGTTGGTGCCGTAGGCGTGGTTGACCTTTTGCACGTCGTCGCCGCGCAGCTCGAGGACGCGGGGCTCGTCCTCCATCGTCACCACCCGCGCGGCGTGGACGTTGCCGCGATCGCGGAGCTGGCCGTAGGTGATCGAGCCCACCCCGCCGCTGCCCCCGCCGATGAACCCGCCCACCGTGGCGGTCCGCTTGGTGGAGGGGAACATGCGGATCTCCCAGCCCTGGCGGCGCGCCTCCGCGTCCAGCTCCACCAGCTTCAGGCCGGCTTCCACCCGCGCCATGCCGGGCCGGATCCACCGGACCGCCTTCATCGCGGTCATGTCGAGGATGACGCCGCCCTCGAGCGGGACGGCCTGGCCGTAGTTGCCGGTGCCGGCGCCGCGCACGGTGAGCGGGACCTTGGCGGCCACGCAGGCCCGCGCGACCCGGACGACCTCCTCCTCGGTGCGGGGGCACACCACGATCTCGGCGCACTTGTCATCGAGCTTGCGCCGCAGCACCGGGCTGTACCAGTAGAAGTCCTTGGACTTCACCCGCACCACGTTGGGGTCGGTGATGATGGTGACGCCGTCGAGCGAGTGCACCAGGCGGTCGAGGGTCATCGCGGCATCTCCGTCATCAGGTCGTCCAGCTCGCGGTAGTCGGGCAGGGCCGCGTCCAGCACGCGCCCCGCGCGCACCACCACGCGATCGCTCTGGGGGCGCGAGAGCAGCTCGCTCCAGTGGCGGCTCCGGAACAGCACGAGATCGGCGGGGAGGCCGGCGGCCAGGCGCCCGGCCGGCGCGAGCCCCATCAGGTCCGCGGCCGTGCTCGTGACCGCGCGGGGCCAGTCCCCGTGGGGGCGATCGAGGTGCGCGATCCGCGTGGCCTCGCGGAAGACCTCCAGCATGTCGTGGTCGCCGTAGCCGTGGAAGGGATCGCGGCAGTTGTCGCTCGCCACCGCCACCGGGATGCCGCGCGTCTTCATCTCGTGGAGCAGGGTCACGCCACGCCAGCGCGGAGTCCGTCCCGGCTCGCGGCTCTGGAGATACAGGTTGCACATCGGCAGCGTGACGACCGCGATGCCGGCCTGCTTGACCAGGTCGAGCGTCTCCTCCACCACCTCGGGTGGCTGCATCGCCAGGCTGCAGCAGTGACCGCAGACGACGCGGCCCGCGAAGCGGTGCCGGAGCGCGGCGCGCGCGATGTGCGCGAGCGACCGGGCGCCGGGGTCACCGCTTTCGTCCACGTGGAAGTCGAGGCCGAGGCCCCGCTCGGCGGCCAGCGCGAGCACGCGGTCGAGCTGGGCGTCGAGCGCCGGGCTCATGTAGGTCACCCCGCCGAGGATGCCGCCCGCGTCGGCCACCTGATCGGCCAGGCGCTCGCCGTCGGGGCTCGTGAAGATCTCGACCGGGACGATCGAGGCCGCCTGCAGCTCGACACGCCCGGCCCACCGCTGTCGGAGCGCGCGCATCGCCGGCCAGCTGATCGCGGCCTGCGGACCCAGCGAGTCGAGATGGGTCCGGATCGCGCGCGTGCCGTGCGCGAAGCTGCAGCGCAGGCCGAAGTCCATGCGGCGCGAGACGTCCTCGGCGGTCCATCGCGCGGCGCGGTCCGCCGCGACGGTGCGGATGGCGGAGGCGAAGGTGCCGTCGGGGTTGGGGGCGCGCTGCCACGTGTGGCCTTTGTCGAGATGCGTGTGGAGATCCACGAAGCACGGCCAGACCTGGCCGCCGTCGAGGGGCACCCCCGCGGCATCGGCGGGGGCGGTCCCGGCGGGCGCGATGCGCGCGACGACCGCGCCCACGATCTCGAGGTCGGCCCGGGCCAGGCCCTCGCCGTCGGCCACGAGCCCCGGCACCGGCTCGGCCAGCAGGGTGGTCGGCACGCGCCCGTCCCGCAGCCAGTAGCGGCCGCTCAGAGGCAGCTCCACGAATCGCGCCGGCATCCTACTGCTCGCGCGCGCGGGCGCTCTCGTGCCAGCGCCGCAACACCAGGTGCGACAGGGCGGAGAGGGCCAGGAAGATGACCACGCCGGTCAGCGAGACCAGGAGCAACGCCGCGAACATGCGCGGGATCTGCAGCGTGTAGCCGGCCTCGAGGATGCGATAGGCGAGTCCGGACTGGGCGCCGCCCGTGCCCGCGACGAACTCGGCCACCACCGCGCCGATCAGGGCCAGGCCCCCGCTGATGCGCAGGCCTCCGAAGAAGTACGGGAGCGCACCGGGCAGACGGAGATACCAGAGCACCTGGCGCCGCGAGGCGCCGTAGAGGTCGAACAGCTCGAGCAGGTGGTGGTCGGTGCTGTTGAGGCCGAGCGTGGTGTTGGACACCACCGGGAAGAACGCCACGATCCACGCGCAGATCAGGAGCGAGAGCTGGATGTTCTTCACCCAGATGATGATGAGCGGGGCGATGGCCACGACCGGGGTGACCTGGAGGATGACCGCGTAGGGGAAGAAGCTCCGCTCGACCCAGTGCCACTGGGCGAACAGGATCGCGATCGCGGTACCGGCCACGGTGGCCACGAGCAGCGCGGCCCCGGTCACCGCCAGAGTCACGAGGAGCGACGGGTAGAGCGTGTGCCAGTCCTTCAGGAGCGTGGCGCCGATCAGCAGCGGGCCCGGCAGGATGTAGGGCGGAATCGCCTTGAGCCGCACCACCGCCTCCCAGGCGAAGAGCGCCACGAAGCCGATGGCGGCGGGGGGGAGCACGCGCTGCGCGAGCCCGCCCCATCGCGCCCGGCCCGAAGCGGGGGGCGCGGCCTCCGCGATCCCGGTCAGTCGATCCTCGATGGACGTGGTCGTGTCCATTCCCGCCTCAGCCGCTCATCGCGGCGGCGAGGCGCGCCGAAACCGTGCGGCAGTAGTCGTTGTACTCGGGCGACGTACGGAAGCCGTCGTCGCGCGGGTAGGGGGTGTCGATGGTCACCTCCGCCGCGACCCGGCCCGGCCGCGGCGTCATCACCGCCACGCGACTGGAAAGGTACACCGACTCGTACACGCTGTGGGTGACGAAGACGACCGTGAAACCCTGGCGCCGCCAGAGGCCGAGGAGATCGTTGTTGAGCCTCATCCGGGTGATCTCGTCGAGCGCGGCGAAGGGCTCGTCCATGAGGAGGAGCCGTGGCCGGGTGGCGAGCGCGCGCGCGATCGACACGCGCATCTTCATCCCGCCCGACAGCTCGCGCGGATAGGCGCGCTCGAAGCCGTCCAGGCCGACCAGCCCGATCGCCTCGCGCACCCGCGCCGCCGCCTGATCGCGCGGCACGCGCAGCAGGGTGAGCGGCACCTGGATGTTGGCCGCCACGGTGGCCCAGGGCATCAGGGTGGGCTCCTGGAACACGAAGCCGATCTGGCCGCCCCGGCCGCCCTCCGGCCACGGCCGCTCGATCGCGCCGGCGGTGAGCCCGGCCAGACCGGCGATGAGCCGGAGCGCGGTGCTCTTGCCGCAGCCGGAGGGGCCGAGCAGGCTCAGGAATTCGCCCTCGGCCACCGTGAGATCGAGATGCCGCAGCGCCTCCGTTCCGCGCGCGAACGTCTTGTCGACGTGGCGGAGCCGTACGATCGGCGGGGCGGCCGTCACTTCATGCCGACCTTGCGGTTCACGAAGGCCAGCGTGTAGGCCTTCGTGAGATCGAGGTCGCGGGGATAGAGGCCGATGCCCGCCATGGTCGCGAGGAACTCCTTCCAGCGCGCGTCGGTCATCGCGCCGATGCCGAGGGCCTTGGCGTCGCCCGAATCGACGACGCCGTACTTCTTCAGCGCGGCGATGCCGTAGGCGATGACGTCGTCGGTCATGTCCGGGTTGTCCTTCTTGATGAGCGCGTTGCCGGGCCCGGGATCGCCGTAGAGGTAGCTGTACCAGCCCTCGATCGACGCGTTGACGAAGCGCTGGACGAGGTCGGGCTTCTCGCGGACGAGCTTCCAGGAGGTCTCGATCGTGCACGAGTAGCTGCTGTAGCCGGCGTCCGCCAGTACGTGGACGAGCGGCTTCACCCCGGCCTGCTCGATCTTGTAGGGCTCGCTCGTGAGATAGCCCTGCTGGACCGCCGACTTGTCCGCGAGGAACGGCGCCATGTTGAACGTGTAGGGGCGGATCTGGTCGTCGGTGTAGCCGTACTTGGCCTTGAGGAAGTTCCAGAAGGTGGCGCGGCTGCCCGCGCCGACGAGGATGGGCTTGCCCTTCATGGCGGCCAGCGTGTCGTTGCCCTGGCCGGGGTGCGAGATCAAGACCTGGGGGTCCTTCTGGAAGATCGCGGCCACCGTCACCATCGGGATCGCGCCCTGCACGTAGTTGAGCGCCCCGAACGAGCTCGAGCCGATGTTGAAGTCGATCGCGCCGGCGGCGAGGAGCTGGGGATGGTTCACCTGTGGGCCACCCATGCGGATGGTCACGTCGAGGCCGGCCTTCCGGTAGAGCCCGGTGGCGACCGCCTGGTAGTAGCCGCCGTGCTCGGCTTGGGCCTTCCAGTTGGTGCCAAAGGTGACCTTGTCCTCGGCCCACGCCGCGGGCGTGGTGAGGAGGAACGCGAGAGTCATGGCGCGCGCGAATACCGTGGGGGTGTTCATGCCCGGCGCAGGAGCAAGAGGAATACCACCGATCGCCCGATCCAAGCCAGCGGATTCATTTCCCGGGGCGTGGGCGGCCGCCCGCGGGTCGCCGGGCGGGTGCCTACGAAGCGGGCAGTTCCACGACGCCTGCCTGCTTTTCGAGCGTCCCCGCCGCCCGGCTTTCCCGCTATCATGTGAGCCCCATGACCGCCCTCCCGCGCCGGCTCTGGCGAGAGATGACCACCAAGGAGTTCGCCGCGCTCGACGCCCGGCGCGTCATCGCGGTGCTGCCGGTGGGATCGATCGAGCAGCACGGGCCCCATCTGCCGGTGGGCGTGGACAGCACGATCAACGAGGCGATCCTCGGCCGGGCGCTCGAGCTGCTTCCGCCAGAGCTGCCGGTCACGGTGCTGCCCATGACCTGCGTGGGCAAGAGCGACGAGCACCTCGCGTTTCCCGGCACGCTCACGCACTCCGCGGAGACCCTGATCTCTGTCTGGACCGAGATCGGCGAGAGCGTGGCCCGCGCCGGCGTACGCAAGCTCGTCATCTTCAACAGCCACGGCGGCCAGCCGCAGCTGGTGGACGTGGTGGCCCGCGAGCTGCGGATCCGGTGCGGGATGTTCGTGGTGGCCGCGAGCACGTACCGGCTCGGCCGGCCGCCCGGTCTGTTCCCGGAGGCCGAGCTCAAGCACGGCATCCACGGCGGCTCGGTGGAGACCTCGGTGATGCTCCACGCGCGGCCGGATCTGGTGCACCGCGCGGAGGCCCGCAACTTCGAGACGCTCTCGCAGCGGATGGAGCAGGAATTCCGGCTGCTCACGCCGGAGGGCGCCATCGGCTTCGGCTGGCAGACCCAGGACCTCAATCCCGACGGCGCCTGCGGTAACGCGCTCGACGCCGACCCCGAGCGGGGCCGGCTCGTGGTGGAGCACGCCGCGCGCGTGTTCGTCGAACTGCTCGCCGAGGTGGACCGGTTTCCTCTGGAGAACCTCCGAGAGCGGGCCTGACCCGCGGCTCTTGACTTCTGGACCGGGGGGCCTACGATCGGCCCAGGCGCTGTCTCCAGGAGGCATCCGGCATGGGTGAGATCCTCGGTCTCGGTCTGACGCACTATCCGCCCCTCATCGGTCTCGACGCGAACATGGCCGACATCCTGCGCGCGGTCCTTCGCGATCCCGGGCTGCCCGAGCGCCATCGCGACCCCCGCAGCTGGCCCGAGCCGATGCGGCGCGAGTACGGCGACGACGGCGGCACCGTCTCCGCGGCGGCGCATCGCCACACGCTGCTCCAGCACTTCCGGCACGCCCGCAAGCTGCTCGACGACTTCCGGCCCGACGTCGTCCTGATCTGGGGCGACGATCAGCACGAGAACTTCGTGGCGGACATCATCCCACCCTTCTGCGTGCTGGCCTACGACGAGATCGAGGCGCGCCACGGCCACCGCGACGTCGCCAGGCCCAACGTCTGGGGCGAGGGGGCGGACACGGTGTTTCGTCTCAAAGGGCATCGGGAAGCCGGCAAGTACCTGGCCGGTCGGCTCCTCGAGCAGGGCGTGGACATGCCCTACGCCTACAAGCCGCTACATCACCAGGGCCTCGCGCACGCCTTCCTCAACACGATCATGTTCCTCGACTACGACCGGGTCGGATTTCCGTACCCGGTGCTCCCGTTCCAGGTGAATTGCTACGGCCGCCGGGTGATCGCCCAGCGCGGGTTCCGGTCGAGCCTCGCCAACCCGATCGCGGAGGCCGATCTCGATCCACCGTCGCCCACGCCCCGCCGCTGCATGGAGGTGGGCGCGGCGACCGCGCGCGCGATGCGCGAGAGCCCGTGGCGCGTGGCGCTCATCGCCTCGTCGAGCTGGTCGCACGCCTTCCTGACCGACAAGAACTCCCAGCTCTATCCCGACATCCCGGCCGACCGGCGGCTCTACGAGGCCCTGCGGGTCGGCGACTACGAGACCTGGCGCAACACCGAGCTGGCCGCGATCGAGGACTCGGGGCAGCAGGAGATGCTCAACTGGTACATGCTGGTCGGCGCGATGGAAGCGCTCGGCCGCAAGCCGGATCAGTGCGAGTTCATCGAGACGTGGTCGTTCAACTCCAACAAGTGCTTCGCGACGTTCAGACCGTGATGACCGTGATCTCGGCGTGAGGCTCGCCGGGAAGGTCGCGATCGTCACCGGCACCAGCCCCAACATCGGGGCCGGGATCGCCCAGGGGCTCGCCGACGAGGGGGCGAGGATCGCGTGTCTCGATCTCTCCCCCGAGAACGCCCAGCAGTGCGCGGCGTGGATCAAGGGCCGGGGCGGCGAGGCGCTCGGCATCACCTGCGACGTGACCGACGAGGCGCAGGTGGCGGCGGCGGTGGCGCAGGTCCGCGGCAGCTACGGCGGCGTGGACGTCCTCGTCAACAACGCGGGCATCCTGGGCGGCCTGAGCGTGCTGGAGATGCCGGTCGAGCGGTGGAGCCGCCAGATCGCGGTCAACCTCACCGGGACCTTTCTCTGCACCAAGCACGTGGCGCGGTGCATGGTGGAGCAGGGGCGGCCCGGTTCCATCATCGTGATCGCCTCCACCGCCGCGCATCAGGGACAGGCCGGCAACATCGCCTACTGCACGAGCAAGAGCGGCCTGCTCAACTTCACCCGTGCCGCCGCGATGGACCTGGCCCGGCACGGTATCCGCGTCAACAGCCTCACCCCGACCGCGACCGACCGGGAGGAAGGCATCGAGCGCGCGGTGGCGTGGGGCCGGGCGGAGCCGGAGCGGCGCAGCGGCCCGCTCGACTTCCGGAGGATGGTGCCGATGGGCGAGCTGCCGAGCCCGCGCCACTACGCGCGCACCGCGGTGTTCCTGGCCTCCGACGACTCGGAGATGATCACCGGCGCCGACTTCCGGGTGGACGCGGGGGCCATCGCGAAGTACTGGCCTTGGATCCCCGGCGCCTGATTCCCGCTCCGCGCGGCGGCGCCTTCAGCGGAGAGCGCCCGCGACCTCCTTCTCCCACCGGCGCATGAACGCGCGCGGGTCCGCCACGAAGCCGGTGATGACGAACTGGTGCGCGCCGGCGGCCCGCGCGCGCGAGATCTGGGCCACGCAGTCGGCGGGCGTGCCCGCGATCGCGAAACGGTCCACCAGGAACTCGGTCAGGTCCCAGCGGTCCGGCAGGCTCGCGTTCGCCGCGCCCGCGATCTCGTGCTGGTGGGCGTTGTACTCGCGCTGCAGCGCCCGGATCTTCTCGTGCAGGTCCGGGGGCACGCCCTTGCCCTCGAGCGTGAAGCGAAACGCGTGATTGGCGCTCGCCGCCAGCGCCATCTTGATCGGCTCGATCGCCGCGTCCCGCCGGTCGGCGAGGCTGGTCTTGGCGAACCACCAGACGTCGAGGTCGGCCAGCGCGCGGCCGGCCGCGCGGGCGCCGCGCTCGATCGCGGCGAGCGACAACGCGATCACCTCCGGGGTGAGCCCCAGGCCCACGATCACGCCGTCGGCCACCCGCCCGGCCAGCTCGAGCGTGCGCGGCCCCTCCGCGGCCAGGTAGATCGGCACGCGCCGCGTCGAGCGGTGAACCCGCCAGATCCGGCCCGCGCGCTCCACCGCCTCGCCGCCGGTGAGCCGGCCGAGCGTGACCACGGAGTCCTCGAGGCCCGCCACCGTCGCGGGCGGCGCTCCGATCGTGTAGATGGCGCTGTCGCCCGAGCCCAGGCCGAGCACCGCGCGCCCGCCGGAGAGCTCGTCGACGCTCGCGATGGCGCTCGCGGTGACCACCAGGTGCCGCGTCAGCGGGTTGGTCACGAGCGGCCCGAGGCGTATCCGGCGCGTGTTGAGCGCGGCGAGGGTCAGGGCCACGTAGAGCTCGCGGAAGACCGACTGCGAGTCGGCCACCCCGAGCCACTCGAAGCCGTTGCCCTCCGCCTCACGGCACAGCTCGCCGAAGCCGGTGAGCGATTCCGGGAGGAACACGATGCCGAACCGGGCGGTGGTCATGAGCGGGTTCACCGTAGCACCGCCGTCGCCCCGGAGCCAGCGCCCGCGGTGTAGAATACCGGCGGTTCCCAGGAGGCCGCGCCGATGCCGAAGACGATCCATCAGCGAGTGACCTTCCGCGCGTCGCCGGAGGTGCTGTTCGACACCTATCTCAGCAGCCGCAAGCACTCCGCGGCCACCGGCGCTGCCGCGGCGATGAGCCGTACGGTGGGTGGTCGGTTCACCGCGCACGGCGGCCATCTGAGCGGCCGGAACCTCGCCGTCGTCCCGAATCGGATGATCGTGCAGTCCTGGCGAGGCTCGAACTGGAAGAAGCGGGATCTGGACTCGACCCTGGTCCTGGTCTTCAGCCGCGTCCCCGGCGGCGGCCGGATCTCGATGACCCACGCGAACGTGCCGGACGCGAACGCCGCGAGCATCACCCGCGGGTGGGACGAGTACTACTGGAAGCCCTGGAAGCAATACCTCCGGCGGAACCCCCGGGCCCGAAGCCGGACGCTGGACGTCTGAAGGAGGATCGCCGATGCCCCCGACCAAGCTGGCTCACGTGGTGTTCCAGACGAATCGCCTGCCAGCGATGCGGGAGTGGTACTGCACCGTGCTTGGCGGGCGGGTGATCTACGAGAACCCGCATCTCTCGTTCGTGACCTACGACGACGAGCACCATCGGGTGGCCTTCGTGGACTTCGGCCCGCTGGCTCCGCGCAGCCTGGAGGGCGGTGAGCTGCGCTTCCGGCCCACCGACCAGCCGGGTCTCCACCACGTGGCGTTCACCTTCGGGTCGATGGGCGAGCTGGTCGACACCTACGGGCGGCTCGCGGCCCAGGGGATCCGGCCGTTCTTCTGCGTGAACCACGGGCCGACGACCTCGATGTACTACACCGATCCCGACGGCAACCGGATCGAGCTCCAGATCGACAACTTCGCGAGCGCCGAGGAAGGCCAGGCCTGGATGCACTCGCCCGCCTTCGACCGGAACCCGATCGGTGTCGAGTTCGACCCCGAGGAGCTGGCGCGGAAGTTCCACGCCGGGGTGCCGGTGGCCGAGCTGGTGGTCCGGGACTAGCCGGGCGATCGCGCATGGACCCGGGACCGCTGGCGCCGACCGCTGTCGTCGAGTTGCTCTGGGCCGCCTCCACCATCATCCGCGCGGAGCTGTCCGCGCTCCCGCCCGCGGCGCTCCAGTGGCATCCGGCGCGCGGCGAGTGGTGTGCCAAGGAGGTGCTCGGCCACCTGATCGAGAGCGAGAAGCGCGGCTTCGCGGGCCGGATCCGCATCATTCTAGCGAGTGACGGGCTAGCGAGTGACCGGCCGCAGCTCGAGGGCTGGGACCAGGAAGTGGTGGCCCGTGACCGGAAGGACTGCGACCGCGACTGGTCCGCGCTCTGCGACGAGTTCACCGGCCTTCGCGCGGACAGCGCGGCCCTCGTGGCCGGGCTACGGCCCGGCGATCTCGGCCGCGCCGGGCAGCATCCCAAGGTTGGCGTTCTCACCGTGGCCGATCTGCTCCACGAGTGGGTCCACCACGACCGCAATCACATCCGCCAGATGCTCGCCAACGTGCAGGCCTCGGTGTGGCCGCACATGGGCGCCGCGCAGCGCTTCTCCGCGACCTAGGCGCGCTCGCCGCCGATCGCGCGGCTCGCCTGCGCGACCGCGGTCTCGTCGATCGCTCCCGCCCCGGGGATGACCGGGACCGGGCCATCCATCAGATGTGGGTAGCGCAGCCCGGTGGCGGTGTTGAAGACCACCACCCGCGACGTCGGGCCGAGCTGCCCTTCGCGCACCATCCGGCGCACCGCCGCGAGCGTCGCCGCGCCTTCGGGGGAGAGGAACAAGCCCTCGTGGCGATTGGCCCAGCGCATGAACCGCAGGCTCTCCTCGTCGGGCACGCCCACCGCCCAGCCCTTGGTGGCGCGAAGCGCGCGCAGGACGACGTGATCGGAGAACGGCTTCACCACCATGATGCCGGGCGCGACGGTGTCGACGTGCTGCGCGCCCCGGCACTCGTCGGCGCCCTCGTGGAAGGCCTTGACCAGCGCGCCGCCTTCGACCTGCACCGAGACCAGGCGCGGCCGCTCGCTGCCGATCCACCCCAGCTCCTGTAGCTCGTCGAAGACCTTCCACATGCCGATGATGCCGACGCCGCCGCCGGTCGGATACAGGATGGCGTCCGGCGTCTCCCAGCCGAGCTGCTCGACGATCTCGATGCCCATCGTCTTCTTGCCCTCGAACCGGTAGGGCTCGCGGCCGGCTCCGGCGAGGAGCCACCCGAAGCGCGCGGCCGCGTCCCCCATCATGCGGAAGACGTCGCCGACGGTGCCGTCCACGCGGTAGACGTGCGCGCCGTTCTGCAGGCTGCCCTTCCAGCCCAGATCCGGGCACGACACCGGCAGCGCGGTGTGGATCTCCACACCGGCCCGCGCCCCGTACGCGGCCCACGCGTGGCCGCCGCTGCCGACGGTGGGCTGGGCGAAGCGGGTGACGCCGAGCTCCTTCCAGCGTGAGATGGAGGCGGAGGCGCCACGGGCCTTGAAGGTGCCGGTGGGATTCAGCCCCTCGTCCTTCACCCAGAGCTCGCCGACCCCGACCTCGCGCGCCGCCTTCGGCACCGGGATCATCGGGGTGAAGCCCTCGCCCATGGTCACGATCGACGCGTCGTCGCGCACCGGGAGCAGCTCGCGGTAGCGCCACATGGTCGGCGGGCGTCGGGCGATGTCGGCGGGGGTCACCGCCCGGCGGATGCCCGCCAGGTCGTAGCGCGCCAGCAGCGTGCTCCCGCAGTCGCAGAGCGCCCGCGTGGTGTCGCCTCCATAGTAGGCGGAGCAGCGGCTGCATTCGAGGCCGGTCAGGAAACCGCTCATCGAGATCCTCCTTTGACGTCGCGGCTCATCCGTGTCGGCCACGAAGCCGCGGCTCGAGCAGATCGCGGGCGCCGTCGCCCAGGACGTTCATGCATAGCACGACCAGCATGATGGCGAGCCCGGGAAACGTGGCCAGCCACCAGCCGTTGATCAGATACTCCTTGCCGTCGGCGAGCGCCATGCCCCAGCTCGGCGTCGGCGGGGGCACGCCGAGCCCCAGGAAGCTCAGCGTGGACTCGAGCACGATCAGCCGACCGATCTCGGTGGTCATGATCACGAGCGCGTAGGACACGACGTTCGGCAGCACGTGGCGCAGCAGGATCCACCAGGCCGGGCAGCCGAGCCCGCGGGCCGCCTGGATGAATTCGGTCTCACGCAGGCTCAAGGTCTGCCCCCGCACCACGCGGGCGTAGGTCACCCAGCCGCTCACGGCCAGGATCGTCAGGAGATTGGGCAGGCTCGGGCCCAGCACCGCGATGACCGTGATCGCGAAAAGCAGGAACGGGAAGGCGAGCTGCACGTCGATGAGCTTGGCGATCACGGAATCCGCGCGGCCGCGGAAGTAGCCGCCGAGCATCCCGAGCGCGAGCCCGACGGTGCCGCCGATCAGGGAGGACACCACGCCCACCAGGAGCGACACGCGCGCGCCGAAGACGATCCGGCTGAGGATGTCGCGCCCGAGCTGGTCGGTGCCGAGCAGGTGCCGGGCGCTGCCCGCCGCCGTCCACGCGGGCGGCTGCAGCCGCGCGGAGAGATCGCCCCGCGTCGGGTCGTAGGGGGCGAGCTGGGGAGCCAGCACCGCGCAGATTACCGCGGCGACGACCGGGGCGGCGGCGAGGAGCAGGAGCGGGGGCACCCGAGGGCGCATCAGGCCTGGAGCTTGACGCGGGGATCGAGCCACGCGTAGCACAGGTCGACGAGGAGATTGGCCAGGATGAACACCATCGCCATCACGAACACGGCCGCTTCGACGAGGGGAAAATCGCGGTTGTAGATCGCGAAGATCATGAGCCGGCCCACCCCCGGCCAGGAGAAGATCATCTCGCAGACGATCGCGCCGCCCAGGAGCAGGCCGAACTGCAGCCCGACCAC
>DATMMH010000488.1:0-14130 GCA_035569855.1 Candidatus Dormiibacterota bacterium | reverse complement strand
CCGTGCCGAGCGTCGAGCCGTCGGGCATCCGGCTGAGCGTATCGCCGGCACGGAAGAAGAAAGCCCAGTCATCCTGCCCGCGTGAGCGCGAGACCCGCGGGGCCGGCGCCGCCGGTGGCGAAAGGGTCTCGTTGCTCTCCGCGGGCCGCGAGTCGGCCGGAACCGGGGCGTGGGGCGGTCGCGTGATCAGCACCACCGCGACGGCCAGTGCGAGCAGGCCGATGAGAGCGCCACCTATCCTCTTGATACCCGGGTGCGGCATGCGGCGGGAAAGGAGCAAGAAAGAGGCCAGACGTCCGGCTTGACAGGACGGGTAGTTAGGGCGCCTCGGCGGTCCAGCCTGACAAAGTCTTGCCGTGGTACCTGACAAGCTCTGCATCGGGTCCGCCGCTGGAACGCGGCAAGTGGCTGATTTCAGATGTGCTCTTTCGTGGCTTGCCTCTTGCTATGTCATCCAGGTGGAACGAGAACATGAGCGCCACGATCCTGGACCTCGGCGGAACGCGATGCTGCTGACGACCCTGCTCACCGGGCTGTTGGTCGGCATCAGCTCGTTCGTGCTCTGGCTCTCGATCGGCGCCGACCCAGGAGATCGGCCATGAACACGCCGCTTGTCAGCACACCCACGCCTGTTGAGGAAGGTCTCTCGCTGGAGACGGTGTTGAAGCGCGGCGCGCTCGTCTGCGTGGTCGCGCTGGGAGGCGTCGCGGTCGGCCTCGCGGTATGGGCCGTACGACGCTGGCAGGACGAGCGCGAGTACCGGGCCTGGCGGGAGTCGGTGAGCGCGGATCCCTATCGTCGGGACCGCAACGGCTACCCGGTCGGCGCCCAGCTCGGCTTCTCGCGCTCGCGCTAGGATTTCCGCTCGCTCCCCGGCTCAGACCCCCCTAAAACCGGCCATCCAGGGTCGGCCGGGTCTGCGCCCCCCCGCTGCTATACTCGTTTTCGCGATGTTTGCCATCGCGCTTCTGATGCTGCTTCGGACCCTGGCGGCCGGCGCGATGGCCCCATGAGCGCCCCCCCTCCGTCGGCCACCTTCTCGATGTCGAGCGAGGCCGAGCACCTGCTACGGCTGCGCCAATGGCTTCGAACGGAGCTGGAGCGCCTGGGGGTGGACCGCCCGACCCAGGCGGCGCTCGTGCTGGCGGTGGGTGAGCTGTGCGCCAACTCCATCGAGCACGCCTACGGGGGCCGCGGCGGCGAGCCCATCCACGTCTCGGTGCGCGGCTTCGACGACCGCCTGCTGATCGAGGTGGAGGACTTCGGCCGGGCCTTCGATCCCGCGCGCTACGTCGAGCCCGATCTCGACACGGTACCGGATCACGGCCTCGGCATTCATCTCGTTCGGCGCATCGCCGACGCCGTCTCGATCGACGTGCGGCGCGAGCGAGGGACACGTTGGACTCTCGTGAAATATCGGCCGGGCCACGGGCCCGCGGCCGGATCGACGGAGGGCGGGGCGCGATCTGCCCGGTGAGGAGAGAGCATGGACATCGACGTGACCAGATCGGCAGAGATCACGGTGGTCGCCCCGCGCGGCGACCTCGACCTGGCGGCCGCGGAGCAGATGAAGCGGACGCTGACGGACGTGGTCGACGGCGGTAGCCGCAAGGTGCTGGTGGACCTGGCGCTGGTCGGCTACATCGACAGCTCCGGCATGGGCTCGCTGGTGGCCGCGATGAAGCACGCGCGCGCCTCGGGTGGGGACCTGCGCCTGTGCGCGCTGCAGGACGACGTGCGCGCCATCTTCGAGATGACCCGCCTCATCAAGGCGATCACGATCCACGGCAGCCGCACGGAGGCCATGGGCGCGTGGGCGTGAGCCGGCGCTGGCTCGCGGGCGCCCTGGCCCTGGGGCTGGGCGGGGCGGTGGCCGCCGCGAGCGGCGAGTCGGCGGTGTCCCGGATCCGTCCGTTCGCGGGAGTGCGGAGCTGGGTCGTCTACTACGCCGCCGAGCCGGAGGCGGCCCCCGACCTGGCGCGCTTCGACGTCGTGGTGCTCGATCCACACGGCCACCCGCCGCTCCCCGCGGTCAAGGAGCGCGGCTCGCTGGTGCTCATGTACGTGAGCCTGGGCGAGGTGAATACCGCGCATCCCGAGTTCGCCGGTATCGCCCGCGAGCCGTGGGTCCTCTCGCCGAATCCCAACTGGCCCGATGCGCGGCGGCTGGACGTCCGCGCCCCCGGTTACGAGCGCTGGCTCCTGGATCGGGTGGTACCGAGCGCCCTGGCCGGCCCGGTGAACGGGCTCTTCCTCGATACCGCCGACACCGCGCTCGAGCTCGAGCGGAGCGACCCCGCCCGCTACCGCGGGGCGGAGGCCGCCCTCGAGCGCGTGCTGGTCGAGCTGAAGCGCCGCAATCCGCGGGCCATCCTGCTGCTCAACGGCGGCCTGCCGCTCGCCGAGCGGCTCCCGGGGGTGGTGGACGCGGTCGCGCTCGAGTCGATCTGGACCGACTATGATTTCAAGGCGCGCGCGTATCGCGTGCGGCCGGCGGCGGACGCGGAAGCCCGGGCGGCGCGGCTCGAGCTGGTGACCGCGCTGGGTTTGGCGGTGTTCACGCTGGAGTACGCGGACGGCCGTGAGACGGGCCGCGTGGCCGACCTGATCCGGCTCGCGCGGGCCCGCGGCTTCGTCCCGTACGTCTCCACCATCGGGTTGGACCGCGTCTCCACCGACACCCTTCGCCCGTGACCGCCCGGATCTCACGCCGCCGACTGCTCCAGGGCTCGGCCCTCGCCGCCGGGAGCCTAGCGCTGCGGGGCGCCCCGCTCGCGGCGGCGCCCGCGCCCACCGCGAGGAACCTGGAGGAGCTGCCCCGCCGGGTCCTCGCGCTCTACAAGTCGGCCGAGCTCTACAACGACGTGAGCGGCCGCCGGCCGAAGACCGCCACCACCAACGAGATCCATCTGTGGGCTCAGATGCCGCTCAACTGGCTCGGGCTGATGGTCGAATACCACGACATCACCGCCGGGCTCCCCGACGAGCGGGTCATGTCACGCTACCGGGCCATCGTCAGCTGGTTCCAGACCGACGAGATGGACGAGCCGCTCCGCTACCTGCGCTGGCTCGGCGCGCAGGCCCGCGCCGGGCGGCGGGTGCTGATCCTGGGCTTTCTCGGCGCCTTCCGCGACCGGCGGACTCTTCGAAGTGTTGACCTGGCGGCGGTGAACGAGGCGCTCGCACCGGTCGGGCTCGAATTCCTCGGCAACTGGACCGGGAACCAGCGCGTCATCGAGCTGCGCTACAAGGATCCCGCGGTGATGGAGTTCGAGCGGCCGCTGCCGCCCGGACTGCCCTACTACCAGCAGGTGGTGTGCCGGCGCCCGGATAGCCGGCCTCACCTCGTGCTGGCCCGCCGCGATCTGCCGGACTCCGAGAGCCACCTCGTGATCTCCGGCCCCTGGGGCGGGTTCGCGACGGGCGAATACGCGCGGTACCAGTTCCCGAACGAAGGCGGCGCGCAGTGGTGGCTCAATCCGTTCGTCTTCTTCCGGGATGCGCTGGGGGTGGCGGACTGGCCCCGGCCCGACACGACGACGCTCTGTGGGCGGCGCATCTTCTACTCGCACATCGACGGCGACGGCCTCCGGAACCGCTCCGAGGTGCGCGCGGGCGCGTCGAGCGGGCAGGTGGTCCTCGAGGAGATCCTCTCGCGCTATCCGTATCCCATCAGCGCCTCGATCGTGGTGGCGGAGGTCGAGCCGACCCTGCTCGGTTCTCCGGAGTTCTTCGAGCTGGCCCGGTCGATCTTCGTGCGGCCAAACGTCGAGGCGGGCAGCCATTCCTACACTCATCCGCTCGACTGGGGAAGCCGCACCCGGAGCTTCGAGCTACCCCAGGTGCCCTACTCGGTGGAGACGGAGACCGCGGGCTCGGTGCGGTACATCGAGGAGCGGCTCCTGCCGAAGGGCAAGCGGGTCCGCCTCTTCCAGTGGTCGGGCTCCACGCGGGTCAGCGAGCAGGCGCTCGCGGTGCTCGCGCGCCTGGGGGTGCCCAACATCAACGGCGGCGACACCCTGAAGGATAGGGAGTGGCGGAGCTACACGCACGTGGCGCCGCTCATGCGACAGGTCGGGCCCTACTGGCAGACCTACACGTCGGCCTCGAACGAGAACCTCTACACCCGGCTCTGGACCGGACCCTTCTACGGCTTCCGCTACGTGATCGAGACGTTCGAGAACACCGAGCGGCCGCGTCGCGTCGCCCCGGTCAACGTCTACCACCACTACTACTCGGGCGAGCGGATCGCCTCGCTGGCCGCCCTGCATCGCGTCTACGAGTGGGTGCGTCAGCAGCCGCTCGCGCCGGTCTTCACCAGCGAGTACCTGGCCATCGTCGAGGGCTTCCGGACCGCGCGCATCGCGCGCACCGCGGACGGCTGGCGGGTCTGGGATCACGGCGCGCTGCGAACCATCCGGTTCGACGACCCTCGGGCCGCAGTGGATCTCGCGCGCTCGAGCGGCGTCGCGGGCTACGCCCGGCACCAAGGATCTCTCTACGTCCACCTGGCCGGGTCCACGCCCGCGGTCATCGTGCTGGGACCGGCCGCGCCGTCGGGACCGTATCTGGCCCAGGCCAGTCACCAAGTCGCCGATTGGGTTCGCGAGGGCACCGGGCTCAGCTTCCGACTCGCCGGAGTGGGGCCCAAGACCGTGGAGATCGCGGGGCTCGGCCCCGGCCACGAGCTGACCGTCGAGCTCACCGGGCCCGCGGGGCCGCGCCGCCTCCACGCGCGTGCCGGGCCCGACGGCCGGCTCGTCATCGACGCGGGCGGCGACGCGGAGGTGGGAGTCCGGCTGGCGTGAACATCGAGCCCTGGAAGCTGGTGGCCTCGATCGTGGCGGTGCTGGCGCTGCTGGCCCTCTCGTTGCCGACCGGGGCGGACCTGGGCTGGGCCTATCTCGCCGATCACCGGTACGCCGAGGCCCAGCGGAAGTTCGCGGACCTGCTCGCCCGCGACCCCGGGGATGCCGAGCTGTGGGTCGGCATGGCCGCGGTCCAGGAGGCCCTGGGCGCGCCCGATCGGCAGATCGCCGCGCTCGAGGACGCGTCGCGCCGGGCGCCGCGTCGCCGGGACATCCTGATCAAGCTCGCCGACGCCTACGACCTGAACAAGAATCCGGCCGCGGCGATCCCGTTGCTGGAGCGGCTCACCGTCACGCCACGGCCGGAGGACTACCCGTTCCTCGATCGGCTCCTCACCCTGTACATGTGGGCGGCGGACTACGAGCGCGAGGACGCGGTGCTTCGCAAGATGGTCGCGATCAGCCCGACCGACGGCAACGCGGTGTTGGAGCTGGCCGGCGTCGCGCGCAGCCTGAACCGGCAAGACGAGGCGATCGGCGTCCTGGAGGCGTACGTGAAGCGGCGGCCCGGCGATCTCGAGGGCCGGCGCTGGCTCGCGCAGGTCTTCGACTCGCTCGGCGAGAGCGATCGCGCGGTCGAGCAGTGGAAGGTGGTCGCCCGCCTCGCCCCCGCCGACATCGAGGCGCGCGACCGGCTGCTCCCGGCGCCGGGTGGGGCCCCACGCGAAGAGGAGATCGCCCTGCTCGAGCGGCAGCGCGCCGGCGATCCGCGCGACGAGGCAGGGCGCCTGCGCCTCGTCGCCCTCTACCGCGCGGCGGGGGACGGACCGCGCGCGATCGCGGTCCAGCGCGAGCTGGTGGCGCTCCGCCCGCGCGACGCCGACGCGCTCGTCCTGCTGGCCCGCCTGCTCGTGGAGCGGGATCGGGGGCCGGAGGCCATCGCCTTCTACGAGCGCGCCCTCGAGGTCGCGCCGGAGCGGATGGAGGTCGCGCTGGCCCTGGCACAGCTGTACGAGTGGAACGGCCAGCCGAAGCGGGCCCTCGCGGCGCTGGAGCGCGTCGCGGCCGCGCGGCCCAACGACCGCGCGCTGCAGCAGCGGATGGCCGCGCTGGCGCGCGGCACCGACGACATCCAGGCGGCGCTGGCCGGGCTCGACCGGCTGGCCAGGCTCAGCCCGGGCGATCCGAAGTACGCGCGCGAGGCCATCGATCTCCTGGTGGGGGCGAACCGGCTGCCCGAGGCCATCGCGCGGCAGCGAGCGCTCGCGGAGCGCGAGGGAGCCGGCCCGGAGGCCGCGCTCAAGCTCGCCCAGCTCTACGACGCAAGCGGGCAGGAGCGGGAGGCCATCGCTGTCTACGAGGGGCTCGACCGCGCCGGCGCGCTGCCCGAGCCCTCGCTCGGCCGGCTGGCCGATCTCTACCGCTTCCAGAACCGGCCCGCCGATTTCCTGCGCGTCGCGACCCGCCTGCTGGCCCGCCGCCCGGACGATCTCGCCCTTCGCGATGCCGCTGTCGCGACCGCCGAGGGCCTGAGCCGGCCACAGGAGGCGTTCCGGCTGCTGCAGCCGGTCGTCGATCGCCGGCCTCTCGACGACAACCTGGTCCTTCGCTACCTCGGCCTGGCCATCCAGGCTGGGCAGCCCGAGGAGGGCCTCCGCATCCACCGTCGCTTCGGGGTCGGTGCCGGCACAGGGTACCGGTTCAAGGCAGGTCGGCTCCTCACCGACCTCGGCCGCTATCCGGACGCGATCACCGAGTACGAGGCGGTCCTGGCCTCCGCCGGCCGGCCAGCCGATGGGAACGACGCGATCCAGGCCCGAATGGCCCTCGCCCAGCTCTATGACTGGACGGGAGCCGGTGAGGCCGCCCTCCGCCAGTGGGAGAACGTGATGCGGGCACGCCCGCGCGATCCCCAGGTGCTGCGCGAGGTCGGTCGGCGGAGCATGGCCCTGTCGCGCAATGACGTGGGGCTGCGCGCCTACCAGGCCTTGCTCGACGTCCGGCCCGACGACCCCGAGGCCCTCAAGCGCTCGGGCCAGCTCCTGGCCTGGAGCCAGGACTCGCGACGGGCCCGCGCCGCCCTCGAGCGATTCAACACGGTCAAAGGCGGAGACTACGAAGTTCACTATCTTCTGGCCGAGCTCTACACCGCCGATCACGACGAGGACCGAGCCCGGGCCGAATACGAGCGGGCGCTCAGGCTCCTGCCGCCGCGTTCGCGCTGATTTCCGGCCCACCGAGCTCATGATCCGGCCGGATCACCTCGGCGTGCTCGGTGGGATGCGCTTCACCCCGACAGTGCGCGCCTGCGTGCTCGTCCTCTCCGTCCCGCTGGCCCTCGCGGTGTTCCCGGCTCACGGCCAGACTCCGCAAACGGAAGCCGCGAGCCCGGGCGACCCGCCCGCGGGCTCGACGGCGCCCGAGCCAGTCGAGTCGGTCGAAGCGGAGAAAGTGCGGGTGCGCATCCTCGCCCGGCTGGGCCGGGTCGAGGAGGCCCTGGCCGGTTACCGGGCGTTGCTGGCACGTCACGGCGACGACCGAGGGCTGCGCGAGGACTACGCGGAGTTCCTCGTGGACGCGGGCCTTCTCGATCAGGCCGCGCCGGTGATCGATCGCTATCTGGCCGACGACCCGGCGTCGGCGCGGCTCCGGCGGCTGCGGGCCCGGGTCGACCTGGGGCGAAGCGCGCCCGCGGAGGCCGCGCGACGCCTCGACACCCTGGTCCATGAGCAGCCGCAGGACGCCGGGCTCACCGCAGAGCTAGCCGCGGCCGAGCGGGCGGCCGGGCGCTGGCACCGCGCGCTCGATCTCTACGGTGGTCTCCTCGATCGGGATCCGGACAACCGTGACCTGCTCACCGCCTACCGTGAGATCGTCCAGGCGCACGCCCCGCGCTTCGAGCTGAGCCACTACACGCTGCTGCAGCGCGCCGCCACCCAGCACGTCGAGGAGGCGGCGTGGCGGGGATGGCTCGCCGACCAGTGGTGGCTGCGCGCGGGCACCCGGTACGGCAGCTACCACCAGGACAGCATCCCGGGACAGTCGAGCTTCAGCGCGGAGGTGTGGACGGCTCTGGTCGCCGTCGGCTTTCAGCCGGTCCCCGCGCTCTCGCTCTGGACGGGGCTCGAGGAGGCGCGCCGGAACGAGGACAGCTACCGCACCACCTTCCGGCTCGGCGGGACGTACGACGACGGCCGCGCCACCATCGCCACGCTCGACAGCGCGGTGCGCGAGCTCCTCACCAATCCGGTGGCCGCGCTGCCGCGCAACGGCTCCACCGATCGGGTCACCATCGACGTGGCGCGGCGCATCCTGAACCCGATCGTGCTCGCGCTGCACTACGACTTCCGGCACTACCGGGCGTCGGGCGAGGAGCTGGGCGATCGGTGGGAGGCGGCGGCGCGGGTCGAGCTCGAGGTGGTGAAGACCCGGCCGGTGCAGGTGACCCTCATCCCGCAGCTGTTCTTCGCACAGTACGCCCCGGTCGCGGAGAGCCCACTCCGGGACGAGATCGCGTTTCTGCGGAGGGAGGACATCATCGCGATCGGCATCCTCGTCGGGTGGGACGTCACGCCCGCGGTGAGAGTTCAGATCGGCTCGGTGGGTCGGCGGGATCTGTTCCGCGCGATCACGTCGTGGGAGGTCACCGGCGAGACCCGATGGCGAATTCGCCCTTGGCTGGAGGGGCGCGTGCTCTATACTCGGAACACCGAATCCACGACGGTCGGTGGACGCGAAGAGTCTTTTCTCGGCCGCCTCGACATTCTGTACTGATGAGACCTATGCGGCGGAGCGTGAGAGTCGTCCTGCTGGCGACCGTGGTGCTCGGGCTGCTCGGCTGCGCCAGCGCGGTGCAGGACTGGGCGAAGCCCGGCGCCGCGCGGGTCGTCCGGGTCGCGGTACTGCCCTTCGAGAACCAGACCACCTCGTTGCGCGCCGGCCAGACCGCGGCCGACCTGCTGGTCTGCCAGCTCCTGGCCACCGGCGCGATCTCGGTGATGGATCCGAGCGAGGTCGCCGACCTCCTCCGCCGCGAGAACCTCGATTCCGCCGACGCCGGCCGGTTGCCCTCCGCGCAGCGTCTGGGCCGACTGCTCCAGGTGAGCCACGTCCTCTACGGCTCGGTGACCGAGTATCGCTACAAGCCTGGCCTCTCGGAGACGCCGGCGGTCGGCATCACCGCACGGCTGGTGGAGGTCGCCTCCGGCGAGGTGGTGTGGACGGCCAGTCATGCCCGCCTGGGCTCGTCCTGGTTCCGCGAGGACGGCCTCGCGCGGGTGGCCCAGCGGGTGGCGCACGACATGGCCGCCCATCTGACCGCCGCGCTGGGCGACGCCCGCGCGCGGTAAGCGCCGGGTGCTCGACGTCCTGCGCCGTCCTCCCGCCTACCTGCTCGAGCTGGGCGGAGGCGTGTTGCTCCTGGCCGTGCTCAACGTGCTGCTGCGTCCCGGTGACCCCGGATTCGTCGACGTCCAGCCGAACCCGGCCCTGCTCGTGGTGGCGGTGGTCGCGAGCCGGCACGGGCTCCGGGAGGGGCTCGCGGCCGGTCTCACGACCGCGGTGCTGGTCGCGGCGTGCATCGTCACCCGTCTGGACTCCTTCCGATGGAGCGAGGTCCACAACCTTCAGCAGTTCGTGACCCCGCTGCTGCTGGTGGGCGCCGGCTTCGGCCTCGGGGGCCTGCGCGAATCGCACCGCCGGCGCGACCGCGAGCTCGAGGGCCGCGTGGAGGCGCTCGAGCAGGAGCTCGCCGACCAGGCGGTGCGCTTCATGGCCGCGACCGAGGCCAAGCACGAGCTGGAGCGGCGGGTCGCCGACGAGAGCGCGTCGCTGTCGAGCCTGTCCTCGGCCGCTCGCGCGATGGAGACGCTGGATCCGGAGCGGCTCTATCCCGCGATCACCGCCACCGTCCGGCGCTTCCTCCAGGCCGACGCCTGCCAATGCTATCTGCTGGAGGGCGGGCTGCTCCGGCTCCGCGCGGCGGAGGGGCCGGCGCCCGAGCGTGCCGACCTGCCGCCCGAGGAGGGCTTGGTCGGGCTCGCGATCCGGCAGGGGCGGCCCGCGAGCATCCGCGACTACACGCTGATCTCCTCGCTCGACGATCTCCACCGCGCGGACATGCTGATGGCTGCCCCGATCGTGGGCGCCGCGGGCGCACTGCTCGGCTGCATCACGGTCACCGCGCTGCCCTTCCTCAAGCTGACCAGCGCGTCCCTCGATCGACTCGCCACGGTGGCGGACTGGGGCGCGCGGGCGCTCGAGAACGCGCGGGCCCACGAGCAGGCCCGCGCGCGCACGATCGAGGACGAGCTGGTGCGAGCCTACACCTACGCTTACTACCAGCGGCGGATCCACGAGGAGGAGGTGCGCGCGGACCGCTACGGGCGACCACTCAGCGTGGTGATCTTCCGCATCCACCGGCTCGGGCTGGTGGCGCCCGACCGCCGGAACGAGCTCGGCCGTGTGCTCTCGCTCATCTTTACGCGTACCCTGCGCGACGTCGACATCGTCTGCCGGTACGCCACCGAGGACTCGTTCGCGATCATCCTGCCCGAGACGTCGCCCGTCCAGGCCGAGACCGTGGTGGAGCGCCTGTCGCGGGAGATCCGGAACTTCCACTTCGCGCCGTATACGGACGAGACCGCGGACCTCGAGTTCTCGGTGCGGGTGCTCGCGGTGCGGGAGCGGCCGGGCGGGGTGGCCTCCTGACCGCCGCGGTCGCGCTGGCGCTGGCGTGGGCCGCGGAGCTGCTCGCGCTCGCCATCGCGCTGGCCGCCCCCGCGTGGTGGCCGCTCGGGTTGATCGCCCACATCGCCGCGGGGTGGCTCGCCGCCCCCGGTCTCGCCGAGACCGGGCGCGACGCGCGGTTCCTGGCGCGGTCGCTGGCGCTCGCGCTCCCCGGCCTGGGCCTGGCCGGCCTCACCGTCATCCGACTCTGGCGCCGGCGCGCCCCGGCCGGGCTCTACACCGGCGCGCACGCGGTGATGGCCGATCTGCCGGGGCCGAGCCAGTCTCCGGAGCCGGTCGATCGGGTGTTCGACTGGCTGCAGGCGCAGGTCTCGGTGCAGCCGGTGGCGGATCTGCTCCGGGCCGGCGATCCGCGCACGCAGCGCTGGGGGATCGAGCTGCTGGCCAAGCGCGGGGACGGACCTTCGGTGGATCTCATCCGCGAGGCCCTGCACGCGGAGGATCGCGACACGCAGATCGTGGCGTCCGCCGCGCTCCAGCGGGTGGACGAGCGGCTGGCCGGACGCATCGGCCAGGCGCAGGAGCAGCTCCGCCTCGATCCGGATTCGCCCGCGCGCCGGATGGCGCTCGGCGATGCCTGTGTCGCCTACCGGGAGAGCCATCTGCTGGACGCGGTCATGGGCCGCCACTGGCTCGAGCAAGCCGAGGCCGCGTACCGGAGCGCGCTGGCGGCGCGGCCGGGCTGGCCGGAGGCCGCGCGGGCCCTGGCGCGCGTGCTCCTGGCCCTTGGCCACGTCACCCCGGCCGAGAGCGTGGCGCGCGAAGCCCGCGGCGCCGCGCCGTCTCCGGAGATGGATCTGCTGCTCGCGGAGATCCTCTACGTCCAGCACCGCTGGGGCGACCTCGGGGCGCTCGCCCGCGAGGCGGTCCGGGCCGGCGCGGCCGACGAGACGCTCCGGTGGTGGGGGGGCGAGGGCGCGTGAGTCTCGAGCCCGCGGACATCTGCCTGATCCTCGAGGGCACGTACCCCTACGTGACGGGTGGCGTGTCGGCGTGGATCCATCAGCTCGTGACCGCGCTGCCGGAGCTGCGGTTCGCGATCTTCCACATCTCGGCCACCGCCGGGGAGACCCACGAGCCGCGCTACACGATGCCCGCCAACGTGGTGAGGCTGGTCGACGTCGGCATCCACGGCGGCGACGAGCCGCCGACCCGGAGCGACACGCCGCCGGCCGAGGCGTGGGAGACGATGTACCGCTACCACGTGGAGACCCAGGAGGGGCGGCGGGACGGCCTCGGCGAGCTGCTCCAGCAGATGTGTCCCCACGCGGGGGCGGGCCCCTCGGTGCACGACTTCATCTACGGCAAGCCGGCGTGGACCATCGTGCGCCGCCTGTACGAGACGCGGGCCTCCGACATCTCGTTCCTCGACTACTTCTGGACGTGGCGCTTCACCCATCTGCCGATCTTCCGGCTGCTGCACGCGCCGGTGCCCGAGGCCGCCCTGTACCACACCGTCTCCACCGGATGGGCGGGGCTCGTGGCCTCGATGCAGCGGTTGCGCCGGGGCCGGCCGATGCTGCTGACCGAGCACGGCATCTACTCGCGCGAGCGCCGTGTGGAGATCGACCAGGCCGAGTGGATCTACGTGCAACGGCAGGCGCCGCTCACCCTTCAGGCGGGCCCCGGCTTCTTCAAGGAGCTGTGGGCGCGCCTCTTCGATCGCCTCTCGCAGCTCACCTACGCGCACGCGGACCGCATCGTGACGATCTTCGAGGGCAACCGCCAGGCCCAGATCCGCGACGGCGCCGATCCGGCCAAGACGCTGGTCGTGCCCAACGGGCTCAACGTCGAGCCGCTCGCCGCCCTGCCGCGAGTGCCCGCGGCGGCGGGCGAGTTCCGCATCGGCTTCGTCGGGCGCGTGGTGCCGATCAAGGACGTCAAGACGTTCATCCGGGCCCTCAAGATCGTGAAGGGCGCGCTGCCCGGGGCCCGCGCGGTGATCGCCGGACCGGGCGACGAGGATCCGGAATACCTCGAGGAGTGCAAGACCCTGGCCGCCACCCTCGGAGTGGGGGCGGAGGTGGAGTTCACCGGTCGGGTCGACGTCAAGCAGATCTATCCGCGCATCGACGTGCTCGTGCTCACCAGCATCTCGGAGGGCCTGCCCCTGGTGATCCTGGAGGCGGCGGCCGCGGGGGTGCCGGTGGTGGCCACCGACGTGGGCGCCTGTCGCGAGCTGCTGGACGGCCGCCTGCCTGCCGATCGGGCGCTCGGGCCGAGCGGGCTCGTCACCGGCCTCGCCGACCCGGGCGCGACCGCCCAGGCCATCCTGAGCCTGGCGCGCGACGCCGGCCTGCGGGACGAGATGGGCCGGGCCGCCCGCGCCCGGGTGCGCGCGTACTACCAGGAGTCGGACCTGATCCGGAGCTATCGCGAGATATACGCGAGCCTGCTGCGAGGGACCGGAGGGTAGGGTGGCGGGCATCGGCTTCCGGCTCAAGCGCCTCATCGCCGAGGAGACCTACGGGGGCTGGCTGCGCGCCCATCTCTACGGGGCGGTGCTCTCGGCGGGCCCGTGGCTCCTGTCCATCTGCACGCTGGGAACGCTCGCGCTCCTCTCGCGCGAGCTCATCGGCGATTTGGCGCAGGCGCGCTTCCAGGCGGTGGTGGTCTACACCTATACGTTCTCGCTCATCACCACCGGGGCCGCGCACATGGTGGTGACCCGGCAGCTCGCCGACGAGCTGTACCTGGGCCGCATCGAGAGCCTGGTCGCCTCCTACCGCGTCACCATCGGCGCGACCGCGCTGGTCCACCTGGTGCTCGGCGCGCTCGTCTACGGCCTGGTTCCCGGGCTCGACCTCGGGCTCCGCGTGTTCGGGGTCATGCTGCTCGTGGTGGTGTCCTGCACCTGGATGATCATGATCTTCCTCGGCGCGGCGCAGGACTACGCGAGCGTGGTCGCCGCGTTCTTCGCGGGCAACGCGGTGAGTCTCCTCGCCGCGCTGGCCCTGGGCCAGCGCGCAGGCACCGACGGCTACCTGGCCGGCTTCCTGGTCGGGCAGGCGGGCATCCTGTTCGTGCTGTGTGCGCGCGTCGAGCGCGAGTTCACGTCCACCCGCGAGACCGCGGCTCCCGGGCTGCGGGCGGCCTTCGCGCACTATCCGGAGCTGATCGCGGCCGGGTTCCTCTACAACGCGGCGATCGCGGTGGACCGCGTGCTCTTCTGGATGGGCCCGACCGGACGGCCGATCGTGGGCTGGTTCCGCGCCTCGCTGTACGACAGCCCGATCTTCCTGTGCTACCTTTCGGTGGTGCCGGCGCTCGCGATCTTCCTGGTCAGCGTGGAGACCGACTTCTACGATCGCTACCGCGAGTACTACGGCGTCGCCACCAAGCACGGCACGCTGCGCCAGGTGCTCGAGGCCAAGCGTGCCATGACCGAGTGTCTGCGCGACAGCCTGCGCCGCCTCCTGGTGGTTCAGGCCCCGGTGACGCTCCTGCTCATGGCGCTCGCGCCGTGGATCGCGGACGCGATCGGGCTGGACCGGCTCCAGGTCTCGATCCTGCGCTGCGGCCTGGTCGGGGCGGTGCTCCACGTGCTGTGCCTCTTCGGCGGCATCGTGCTGCT
>DATMMH010000487.1:0-6486 GCA_035569855.1 Candidatus Dormiibacterota bacterium | reverse complement strand
GGTCCTCCCCCTCCTGGACAAGTACGCCACCCTCTCCTCCAAGATCGGGTAGCCGCCGCGGCGTCGAGTCGGATCTGGCGAAGAGCCAGCCCCGATTTCGCCAGGCGCCGGCGAGGGGTGGGGGCAGGGCGGGTGGGGAGGCGGGGGTCCGGCTGAACCGTTCCCCGCCGCGCTAAGCCCCGGTTCCAACATCTCAGATTGGGAACGCCCCGGCTGTCGCGGCCAGCCGCGGGTCGTGTTCAGAGGACCCCCGCCTCCCCGCCCGCCCTGCCCCCACCCCTCGCCCGACGGCCCAGGCTAGACGACGACTCGCCCGAGTGGTGTATTGGTGATTCCGGCCACCAGCAGCATCGTGCTGAACGCGAGCCAGAGCCGCTGGCTGGCCAGGGACTCCGGCGCTGGAGTCACCCGAGGGTCAGGGGCGGGGCAGAGGAACCGCGGTGGAGGCCGGGCCCGAGGGGCCCGGAGCGAGGCTCAGTCGTCCGTCTCGGCGCGCTTCATGGCCTTCCGGCGCTTCTTCCGCGCCTCAGCCTGCTTACGCTTGCGCTTGACCGACGGCTTTTCGTAATACGCACGCTTCTTCATCTCCTTGAAGAGCCCATCCTTGAGCATGAGCTTCTTCATGGTCTTGAGCGCGGACTCGACTTGATTGTCGTGTACCTCGATGCGCATGGAGGCACGGTACCCGGAGCCCGGAGCCCTGTCAATGCCCGAAGTAGCATACGGCCGTGCCCGACCGGCGCCGCGCTCGCCCTTGACGGACCGTCAGCCCCGCCCTACCTTGCCGGCAATGCCGAGGAGGGTCGATCTAGTGGAGGGCCGCACGTTCCATGGGATGGTCACTGCCGGCCTCCTCCTCGCCCTCGCCACCTGCGCCGCCGCCGAGGGTGCCTGGGTCCTGGCCGAGCTCGGCAAGCAAGGTGTCGTCTCTCCGGTGAGCGGGCCCGCCACCCTCACCGAGTGCCTGCGCGAGCAGAAGTCGCGGGAGGAGACCCAGCGGGCCTATCTGCGCGCCGCGAACGAGTCGAGCCCACAGGACCAGCTTCCGCTACCGGTTCAGGCGGTGTCCTACCGATGCCTCCCCGCCACCGGGGACCTGCGCGGAAAGAAGGGACCCTAGCGTGGCCCCGAGTCTGTGCCTGGACTCGGGGGGTCTGTGGTAGGGTACGGGGCGATTCCATGGCCGTCGACAACCGCGTGATGCTGACCGTGCTCCTCCATCACGATCAGTCCAAGACGCTCGACGAGATCATGGGTCATCTCAAGCGGACCGGCTTCTACCGGGACTTCCCGCCGGAGGGCAGCGAGCTGGTCTCGTGGGTGGTGGCGATGTCGTTCGGGTTCATCATTCACTTGAAGGTGGAGCCGGACAAGGTGCGCGCGCTGAACCGCTACATGGAGCAGAAGGCCTGGGGCGCCTTCCGGTACCAGGTCTTCCCCTCGTACGACTTCGGGCCGATCGCGGCCAATCTCAAGACCGAGCACGCATAGCCGAGTGGCTGCGCCCGCCCGTCTGGAGCTCGCCCTCGCTCCGACCCCGCTGCTCAAGCTCGATCGCCTCTCGCGACGCCTCGGGGTCGAGCTCTACGTCAAGCGCGACGACCTGACCGGGCTCATCGAGTCCGGCAACAAGGTCCGCAAGCTCGAATTCCTGGTAGGCGAGGCCCTCCAGCTGGGTGCCGATACCCTGATCACCTGCGGCACCATGCAGTCCAACTGCTGCCGCGCGGTCTCCGCGGTGGCCGCGCGGCTCGGGTTGCGGGTGGTGCTCGCGGTGCACGGCGCGCGCCTGTCCGCGTACGACGGCAACCTGCTCCTGGATCGGCTCCTCGGCGCGGAGGTCCGCTACTGCACCGACGAGGAGTTTGCGCGGGCCGGCGACGTGATGGAAGGGCTAGCCGCCGAGGTCCGGGCCCAGGGCGGCCGGCCCTACGTCATCCCGGAGAGCGGGGCCAACGAGGTGGGCGCCCTCGGCTACCTCGAGTGCGCGGTTGAGCTGGCCGAGCAGGCCCATCACGGCGCGCCGCGCTTCGACACGGTGGTGATCAGCGCGTTCACCGGTGGCAGCCAGGCCGGCCTGCTGCTCGGCAAGCAGCTCGCCGGGCTCCCGGGCGAGATCGTCGGGGTGCCGGTCGCCACGCCCGCCGAGCAGGTGCGTGACCACGTGGTGCGCACCATGCGGGCCGCCATCCAGCGCTTCGGCTTCGCCATCGAGGTGCCGAAGAGCGTGCACCTGCTCGACGGCTACCAGGCATCGGGCCGCGCGGACGTCGGGGACGCCGAGCTCGACGTGATCGCGCAGGTCGGCCGGCAGGAAGGCGTCGTGCTGGATCCGATCTACACTGCCCGTGGCTTCCGCGGCCTCGTGGAGACCCTCGCGCGGGATCCGAAGGCGCTCGGCCAGCTGGTGTGCTTCATCCACACCGGTGGCCTGTTCAGCATCTATCCGTACCGGGAACGACTGAGCGGGGCGATCGACCGCGAGGCCGGGCGCGGTGCAGAGTAAGGACTAGAGGGTGTAGGTCTTCCCCTGCTCCAGGATGTGGATGCGGGTGGGGTCGATGTTGGCCAGCTCTTCCGCGGTCTCCTGATAGAGCTGCGGCTTGATGTGGTAGACCCAAATCGGGATGTCGGGCGGCATCTTCGTGATCTCCTGCCGCAGCATCTCCGGCGTGAGATGTCCCGACGCCTTGGCCAGCGTGGCGAGCCGATTGGGGAACGCGGTCTCCACGATCAGCGCCTTGAGCCCGCGCATCTCGCGGGCGATCTGCCAGATCCGCTTCGTCGGCCCGGTGTCGCCGCTGAACACGAAGCCGGTCTCGCCGTCGTGGATCACGAATCCGGTCGTGGGTACGGTGTGCTCGACGATCACCGGCGTCACCCACAGCTCGCCGACGCGGGACTCCGCTTCCTCGGGCAGCGTGCGGAAGCCGAGCACCGACTGGCCGGGCGAGGGGATGTTGGTGAAGTCGGGCCAGAGGCTGTCGTTGAAGGCGTGGGTGCGGAGCGCGTCGATCACCGGGGCGATGCTCGACGCGGTCACCCGGCGGTCGGGCGCCACCATGGCGAGCGTGTCGGTGAGGAACGCGAGCCCGGCCGTGTGATCCAGGTGGGCGTGGGTGAGCAGGGCGTGCTGGATCTGGATCTGCTCGGGCACCGAGAGGGCGCCCCCGACCGTTCCCGCGTCGACCAGGACCCGATCATCGACAAGAAACGCCGACGGCCGCTGTCCCGGGCCCTCACTGCCGAAGGTCCCGAGGACCCTAATCTTCACTGACGCCCTTCATGCGGCCGTAGATCCCCCTGTTCGGGCGATTGGCGATTCGCGGATTCTAGTCTAGCAGCGAGAAGGGGTCAAGCCGAGGGAATTGGACGGGCTTCGCTTGCGCAACTGTCCGTCCCTGTGGGAAGATTCCGGCGTGATCTTTCAGCAGATCTTGAACGAAGAAGCTGGCTGTCTCTCTTACCTGATCGGCTGCACCCAGGCCGGGCACGCGGTCATCGTGGACCCGGCACGGGACCGGGTAGACGAGTACGTGGCGATGGCCCGGCGCAAGGGGCTGACCGTCAGTGACATCCTGGAGACGCACGTCCACGCCGACCACGTGTCGGGCAACCAGGCCCTGGCCGCCAAGACCGGCGCGCGGATCCACATCCACCCGGCGGCCAACGCGGCGTTTCCCCACGACCCGGTGGAGCACGGGCGGGAGCTCCGGATCGGCAGCGTGGCGCTGCAGGTGATCCACACCCCCGGCCACACCCCGGAGAGCATCGCGCTGCTGGTGACCGACCTCAGTCGGGGCACCGAGCCCTGGTTCGTGCTGACCGGCGACACGCTCTTCGTCGGCGACGTGGGCCGGCCCGACTTCGGCGGCGAGCAGGCCGCGGCCAGCCTCTACGCGAGCCTCACCGAGCGGCTCCTGCGCCTGCCCGACAGCGTCGAGGTGTACCCGGCGCACGGCGCGGGGTCGAGCTGCGGGCGCGCGATGTCGAGCAAGACCGCGACCACCATCGGCTTCGAGCGCCGCTTCAACGTGGCGCTGCAGGCCTCGGGGGTGGAGGACTTCGTGCGGCGCCTCATGACCGGGCTGCCGCCCAAGCCGCCCAACTTCGACCGGATCATCGCGCGCAACCGCGCGCAGGCCGTGGCCCAGACCGGATCGCCGCGCCCCCTCTCGGCCGCGCAGGTGCGGGACGCGATGGACAAGGGGGCCGTCGTGCTGGACGTGCGCTCGCCCGAGGAGTACGGCGAGGCGCACATTCCCGGTGCTCTGCACGTGTGGATCGAGAGCCCGCAGTTCGCCAACCGAGTGGCGCTGTTCGCGCCTCCAGATGTCCCGGTGGTGCTGGTGGTGTCGAGCCCCACCGACCTCGATCGGGCGGTGCAGGGCCTCGGCCGCATCGGCGTCGACTCGATCGGCGGCCACCTGCAGTGGGGCATGACGGAGTGGAAGACCCAGGGCCTGCCGGTGGCGCGCGTGCCGCAGATCACCGTCCACGACCTGGCGACCATGAAGGAGGAGCGGCCCGATCTCGTGATCATCGACGTCCGCGAGCCTTTCGAGTGGGACGAGGGCCACATCGACGGCGCCCTGCACGTGCCCATGCCCGAGGCGCTCAGCCGGAAGGATCTCGTCCCGGCCGGGCGGCCGAAGGCGGTGGTGTGCGCGGGCGGGCTGCGGTCGAGCACCGTGATCAGCGCGCTGAGCCGCGCGGGCCTCACCGACTGGTACAACGTGATCGGCGGCATGACCGCGTGGCAGAAGGCGGGCTACAGCACGGTGAAGCGCTCGTCGGCATGAGCGCCGGCGAGTTCGACTACCCGATGATGTCGCGGGCCCTGATCCTGGGCGACAAGGACACGGTGGCGAAGAAGACCCAGGAAGGTCTCGACCTCGCGATGGATCCGAAGGATTTGATCTTCCGCGGCCTGATCCCAGGCATGGACGTGGTCGGCGAGAAGTTCCGGCGCAACGAGTACTACGTTCCGCAGGTGCTGCTCTCTGCCCGGGCCATGTACGCGGGCCTCGACCTGCTGAAGCCGTTGATCACCAAGGCGGGCGGCGCCGGGCAGAACCTGGGCGTGGTCGTGATCGGCACCGCCCAGGGCGACCTCCACGACATCGGCAAGAACCTCGTGGCGATGATGCTCGAGGGCGCGGGCTTCAAGGTGATCAACCTGGGCCGCGACGTGGCGCCCGAGAAGTTCGTGGCCGCGGTGAAGGAGCACGACGCCCAGGTCGTCGGGATCTCCGCGCTGATGACCACCACGATGCCCGCCATGAAGCGCACAATCGACGCGCTCGAGAAGGCCGGCCTCCGCGACCGGGTCAAGGTGATGATCGGGGGCGCCCCGGTGAACCAGGCCTACGCCGACGAGATCGGCGCCGACGGCTACGCGCGGGACTCCACGCTGGCGGTGGTGCGCGCCAAGGAGCTGCTCGGCGTGCCGGTGAACGCCTGATGGGCCGCCCGCGGGGCTGGGAGATCGTCGAGCGGGTGCGCGCGGGCGAGCTGCTCGTCTTCGACGGCGGCTACGGAACCGCGCTCTTCGACGCGGGCCTCGGGGACGGCCATTGCCCCGAGCTCTGGAACGACAGCCATCCCGACGTGGTCCGCGGGATCCACCAGGGCTACTTCGACGCCGGGTCGCAGCTCGTCGAGACCAACACCTTCGGCGGGACCGGGCTCAAGCTCCACGAGTACGACGAGCGCTACGCGCAGGACATGGGCGCGCGGGCCCGCGAGCTGAACGAGAAGGGCGCGCGGCTGGCCCGCGCGGCCTGCCCGTCCGGCGGCTTCGTGGCGGGCTCGATCGGGCCGACCAGCTACCTGCCGGTGGAGTACGGCGTCGGGACCAACGTGGCCACCGACGAGGAGTACTTCGAGACGTTCAAGGAGCAGGCGGAGGCGCTCGCCGAGGGCGGCGTGGAGCTCTACGCGGTGGAGACCATGATGTTCCCGCAGGAGGCGGCGGCGGCGGTGCGCGCGTGCAAGGCCGCGGCGGACCTCCCGGTGATGGCCACCATGTTCTTCCAGTACGAGGAGCTGCACGATCGGGACCGCACCATGTGGGGCGAGAGCGCGGCCGACGTCGCGCGCCAGCTCCTGGCCGCCGGGGCCGACGTGGTCGGGATGAACTGCGGGCGCGGACCGGACCGCGCGATCGCGATCATCCGCGAGATGCGCCAGGTCACGGACGCGCCGCTCATCGCCTACCCGAACGCGGGGCTGCCGATCACCACCGGCGGCCGGACCACCTACGAGCTGGGCCCGGAGGAGATGGCCAAGGACTACCCGGCCCTCCTCGACGCCGGCTGCAACATCGTGGGCGCCTGCTGCGGCTCGGGCCCCGAGCACATCCGCCTCATCGCCGACGTGGTGCGCTCCCGTCGCGCGCGGTGACGGCGGCGCTCTCGGTCCTCTCCTCGACCCCGGTCGTTCTCGAGGCGCTCCCGCTGTCGATCGACCGCGACGAGGTGCTGC
>DATMMH010000486.1:0-5337 GCA_035569855.1 Candidatus Dormiibacterota bacterium | reverse complement strand
ACCGCCGCGAAGGTGCGGGCACGCGCCGCGTAGCTGGCGGTGTCCACCAGCACGAGCCCGCGGCCGGTGCGCACCACCGTGACGTTGGCGAACGCGTGGAGGAACATCACGCCCGGCGCGATCTCCTCGGACGCACCGGTGGGCTTCCAGAACTGGTAGGGCTCGACGCCGCCCGACCAGCACTGCTCGGCCAATTCGCGGATGCGTCCCATGGCGTGGCCTAGACTCGCGCCGGCTCAGCCACTAGATGGCCTGACTCTTCCGCCAGGCCTCGATCTGTTCCCGGTGCTCCAGGTAGTGATGCCGGCTGTTGAGATCCACGATCTTGTGCGCGGTCTTGCCGGGCACGAAGCGCTCGTCCGGCACGCCGGCCGCCGCCCGCATGAAGGCGGCGTGGGAGGCGTCGAGATCGGTCAGGATCAGGGCGGTCTCGGCCGATTTCTTCGCGTCCGCAAAGCGCGCATTCCAGGCGTCCACGTCGTCGTAGGAGACGCCCTTGGGGATCGGGCGTTCGCCCTTCTGCATGCGCAGCAGCGCGGGGCCCATCTCGCGATGCCAGCCCGAGATGTGGGCGATGATATCGCGCACGCCCCACGTGCCGAGCCAGATCAGGCGCAGCTGTGCCTCGCTCAGGCCCGCGATCGCGCGCTTGAGCTGGGTGAACTCGGTCTCCGCGTCGCTCAGCAGCGTTGTCTTCTCTGACATGGCCGCCTCTTGAGGGGGAGCGATCTCAGCCCACGCCGCGAGGCGGGATGCGCTTGTAGAAGAGCAGCTCGCGGACGCCCTGGGGCAGGTTGTCGATGTGGCCGGTCGGCGCGAAGCCGAGCGCGGCGTGCATGCGGATCGACGGGATGTTGGTCTCCTCGGTCGAGGAAAAGAGCCGCGGGGTCGGCGACACCGCCTCTACCGACTTGAAGAACTCCCGCGCGATGCCCTTGTGGCGGAAGTCCTCCCGTACCACGACCAGGGTGACGAACGTGCACTGGAACCAGTCCACCCGGTACGCGAGGAAGCCCACGACCTCGCCCTCGGCCTCCGCCACGATCAGGTGGTGCCGCTCGAGATGCGAGCGGATGAAGGCGCCCGCGCGCTCCTCGCCGATGACCTGCGCGGCGAGGGTGCGGCAGCCGACCTCATCCGCCACCCGCGGCAGGCGAATCTCGATCACTAGTACGTGCCGGGCCGGATCTGCTTGTACAGCTCCTTGAGCTTGTCGGCGGTGAACCCGGGGCTCTGGCAGACCGAGATGATCTTACGCTCGTCGGCCTCGACCTTGGCGATGGCCTCGGGAATCTTGGCCGCGATGTCGGGCGGGATCGTGCAGACGCCGTGCTGATCGCCGTGGATCAGGTCGCCCGGCTTGATCCAGACCCCGCCCACCTTGACCGGGATGCCGAAATCCACCATGTGCACGTTGGCGTGGGAGACCGAGACGTGCGCGGCGCAGAACTGGAAGCCGAGCGCGCGCACCTCGTCGAGATCGCGCACCGAGCCGTCGGTCACCACCCCCACGCACCCGAGCGCGCGGTGGATGTTGGCCTGCACCTCGCCCCACTGGGCCCCCTGGCCGCGCGGGTCGTCCAGGTCGTGCACCACGATGACGCGCGGCGCGGGGATGGTGAGGACGTAGTCCCACCAGCCGTAGGTGCTGGCCCGATGACCCTCGATCGGGCCCGCCTCCGCGCGGATGACACAGGGCACCGCGTAGCCCACCATCGGTCCCATGTCGGGGAACAGGGCCCGGATGTCCGAGGAGAGATTGCCCTGCTCGCGGGGCCGTACCTTGAAGGTCTCGATCGCGTTGGCGACGCTGGGGCTGGTGATCTTCCTGAGCGCTTCGATGTCCGGTGTGGTGAGCGGCACCGTGTCCTCCGTTAGGGTTGATGGCGTCGGCGCCGAGCGCCGGGTCGTATGGGCGGCGCCGCGGTCCGGCGCCCGTCGCGTCAGATAGTGCCCTTTCGCCGCTCCAGGAGCAACTGCTCGAGCTCCGGGATGACCTGCCGGACGCCGTCCAGGTTCGGGTTGATCCGGAGCGCCCGGCGGAAGTAGGTGAGGGCCCGCTCGGGCTGATCGAGGCGCAGATAGATCTGGCCGTACCCGGCCAGCGCGCCGAAGTGCTCGGGATTGCGCTTCATGACCTCGTCGCAGTCGCGCAGCGACTTCTCGTCGTCCCCCATGAAGAAGTAGACGGTCGCCCGCTTGTTCCAGGCTTCCGCGAAGTCGGGCTTGCGCTGGATGACCTTGGTGAAGGTCTCGATCGCCCCGGGGCCGTCGCCCTGGTTCATCTGCTCGATGCCCTGCTGGAGGAGGTGGTCGGCATCCGCGTCGCCGGAGCGGCTCCACACCCGCCACACCGAATGCTCGGCGAGCGTGCGGACCAGCGCGTCGTCGTCGGCGAGCGCGTGGATGAGCACGGGCGCGTCGGCCATCACCCCCAGCTCGCCCAGCCAGGCGGCGGCGCGGCGACGGGCCTCTGTGTCCGGCTTCTTGATGTCGGCCAGCGCCTGATCGTGGGTGAGGCGCGCTCTGTCCTGGGCGGCGGCGCCCGCGGCGGCCAGCACGAGCGCGGCCACGAGGAGCGCGCTCCAGATCGAGGTCCCGCGGCGGCGGCTCATGAGCGGCCGACCAGCTTGAGGAACTCGGCCTCGTCGAGTGTCGGGACGCCGAGGCGCCGGGCGTCGTCGGCCTTCGACCCCGCGTCCTCGCCCACGATCACGTAGCTGGTCTTCTTCGAGACCGAGCCGCTGACCCGGCCGCCCAGGCGCAGGATCAGGTCCTTGGCCTGGTCGCGGCTCAAGCTGGCGAGGCCTCCGGTCAGGACCAGCGTCTTGCCGTCGAGCGGCTTCGGGCCCTCGATGTGGCCTTCCTCGATCATGGACACGCCGGCGTCGGCGAGCCGGGTGATGGTCGCGCGATTGCGCGGCTCGCCGAGGAATCCGGTCACCGCCTGGGCGATCTGGGGGCCGATGCCGTAGATCTCGTTGATGTCGGCCTCGCTCGCCGCCAGCAGCCGCTCCATGCTGCCGAACCGCGCGGCCAGGAGCTGCGCGGCGCGCTCGCCCACCATGCGGATGCCGAGGGCGTTGAGCAGCCGGGTGAGACCGCGCGTCTTCGAGCCCTCGATGGCCCGGTGGAGGTTCTGCGCGGACTTCTCGGCCATGCGGTCGAGCTCGGCCAGGGTGTCCACGTCGAGCCGGTAGAGATCGGCGAAGTCCTTCACGAGGCCGCGGTCCACCAGCTGGCCGATGATCACCTCGCCGAGCCCCTCGATGTCCATCGCCCGGCGCGAGCCCCAGTGAAACAGGCGCTCCTTGAGCTGGGCCGGGCAGGCGGTATTGGTGCAGCGCCAGACCGCCTCGCCCTCCACGCGGAGCGCCGCGCCCCCGCACGCCGGGCAGTGGCTCGGCATCTGGAACGGCGCGGGCTCGGGGTCCGGGCGCCTCGAGGTGACCACCTGGACCAGGTAGGGGATCACGTCGCCCGCGCGCTCGATCAGCACGGTGTCGCCGATGCGGACGTCCTTGCGGCGTACCTCGTCCTCGTTGTGGAGACTCACGTTGGACACGGTGACCCCCGCGAGCTCCACCGGCTCGAGCTGGGCGGTGGGCGTCAGCGCCCCCGACTTGCCCACGTTGATCGTGATGCCGAGCACGCGGGTGGTGGCCTGGCGCGCCGCGAACTTGTAGGCGATGGCCCAGCGCGGATGATGCGCGGTGGCGCCGAGGCGCCGCTGCTGCTCGAGGTCGTCCACCTTCACGACCACGCCGTCGGCCTCGTAGCCGAGCGCGTCGCGCTCGGACTCGATCCGCCGGCAGTAGGCGGCGACCGCGTCCAGGCCCGGGGCACGCTCCGAGCGCGGGTTGACCGGGAAGCCGCTCTTGCGCAGCGCCTCGAGCCGCTCCCATTGCGAGTGGAAGCCGGGCGGCTCGAGCACGCTCACGTGGTAGAGGAAGATCTCGAGCGGCCGCGACGCGGTCACCGCCGGGTCCTTCTGGCGCACCGCGCCCGCCGCCGCGTTGCGCGGGTTGGCGAAGACCGGCTGGCCCGCTTCCTCCAGGCCCACGTTGAGCCGGGCGAAGGCCTCGCGGGGCATGTAGACCTCGCCGCGGACCTCGAGCCGGGTCGCGCTCTTGAGCGGCCCCGACAGCTTGACCGGGATGGACTTGATCGTGCGCAGGTTCTGGGTGATGTCCTCGCCGACGCGGCCGTCGCCCCGGGTGGCACCGCGCACGAACCGTCCGCCCTCGTAGAGCAGGGCCACCCCGAGGCCGTCGATCTTGGGCTCGCAGACGTACACGGGCGTGATGCCGGGCAGCGCCCGCTTGAGCCGCGCCTCGAACTCGGTCAGCTCCTCCGGGGCCATGGCGTTGTCGAGCGAGAGCATGGCCACCAGGTGCTCGACCGGCGCGAACAGCTCGGTCGGACGGCCGCCCGGCCGCTGGGTGGGGCTGTCCGGCGTCAGCAGCTCGGGGTGCACCTCCTCCAGCGCGACCAGCTCGCGCCAGAGGCGATCGTACTCGGCGTCGGTGACCTCGGGGCGGTTCTCGGTGTAGTAGAGGTAGTTGTGGCGGTTGAGCTGCTCTCGCAGCTCCTCGATCCGCGCGGTGATATCGGCCGGGGATCCCATCGCGTTCCCCAGGATAACAACCACCCACTCCCCGCGCCACCAGGCGGGGGCGAGGTGTCTCGTGCGCGCTACTGAGACGGGGGCGGTGGGGGCGGCGGCGCAGGCGTTGGCGGCGGCTGGCGCGGTGCCTGGCGTATCGACTGCTCCAGCTCCGGGGTCACCCGCCGCATTTGGTCGGTGATGCGAGTGGCGTCCAGCGCGGTACCTACCGCGCGGGGCGTGATCAGCAGGAGCAGCTCCGTCTTCTCGATCTTGTGCTCGACCGACCCGAAGAGGTAGCCCAGGATCGGGATGCGGCTCAGCCACGGGATCCCGATCCGGATTCGGGTGCGCTTGTTCTGGATGAGGCCCCCCAGCACCAGGGTCTGGTTGTTCAGCAGCACCACCGAGGTCTCCGCCTCGCGCTTGGTGAAGCGAGGGGAGTTGATCGGGGGCGGCTCGTTCTCGCCAACTTCGTTGACCTCCTGCTTGACGTCGAGCGCCACCGTGCCCTGCTCGCCGATTCGCGGGATCACGGTCAGGATGATCCCCGCGTCCCGGTACTCGACGGTCTGGGTGATGGAGTTGCCGGTGAAGCCGCCGGCGGCGACGGGCACCTGCTGCGAGGTCACGATCGGCACCGAGGTCGACACGTTGATCACCGCCTTCCGGTTCTCGGCCGTCATGATCGACGGGTTCGACAGCACGTTGACCCGGTTCTCGCTCGCGAG
>DATMMH010000485.1:0-3076 GCA_035569855.1 Candidatus Dormiibacterota bacterium | reverse complement strand
CGTGGGGCCTTCTGGGCCGGCCGGAGGTCCAGCTCCGTGCGCCGGGCAGCGGTGCGGTGCCGGAGGCGTCGCCCCGCCGCCCGCGGCCGGCCTGGCTCGTGGCCGCGCTCGTGGCGCTCGCCCTGCTGCCGCTCGCGGTGCCGACCTTCTGGGTGTCGATCGTGGTCGAGATCTTCGCCTTCGCCCTCTTCGCGGCGAGCCTGCACCTGCTGATGGCGGTCGGCGGCATGGTGTCGTTCGGGCACGCGGCCTACTTCGGACTCGGCGCGTACGGTGCCGCGCTGCTCCTCCAGCTCCTCGGGCTGCCGATGCCGCTCGCCTTCGTGGGGGCGCCCCTGGTGGCGGCTCTCGGCGCGGCGGTCTTCGGTTACTTCAGCGTGCGGCTGAGCAGCATCTACTTCGCGATGCTCACGCTCGCCTTCGCCCAGATCGTCTACGCGGCGGTGCACCAGTGGGACGAGGTCACCGGCGGCGACAACGGGATCCTGAGCGTCTGGCCCTCGGCCTGGCTCGCCTCGCCCGGGCGCTACTACTACTGGGCGCTGGCGGCCACCGCGGTGGGCATCGTCCTGCTGCGTCTCATCGCCGCCTCCCCGTTCGGGCTCACCCTGCGCGCCGCGCGCGATCACGCGCGCCGGGCCGAGGCCCTCGGGGTGAACATCCGGGCGCTCCAGTGGACCGCGTTCGTGGTCGCGGGCTTCGTGGCCGGGCTGGGCGGGGCGATCTTCGCCTTTCTCAAGGGCAGCGTGTTCCCGGTCTACACCGAGGCGCCCATGTCGGTGCAACCGCTGGTGATGGTGCTGCTCGGCGGAGTGGGCTCGCCCGCGGGGCCGTTGATCGGCGCCGCGGTCTACAAGCTGCTGGACACCGTCATCACGCGCTACACCGACTACTGGCAGTTCGTGCTGGGCGCCATTCTCATGGCGCTGGTGCTGGTCTTCCCGCGGGGCATCGCGGGGGTGCTCGACGAGCGCCGGTCGTGACCGCCGTCCCGGGTGGCGTGGTTCTCGAGACGCGCGGGCTGTCCAAGTCTTTCGGCGGGGTGCGGGCGGTCACCGGGGTCGATCTGGCGATGCCGCGGGGCGAGATCCGTGCCCTGATCGGGCCGAACGGCGCGGGCAAGACCACGCTCTTCAACATGCTCACCGGGCAGCTCCGGGCCGACGCGGGCGAGGTGTGCTTCAAGGGCGAGCGCCTGAGCGGACTGCCGCCCTACGCGGTCTGGCGTCGCGGGGTCAGCCGGACCTTCCAGATCACCGCGACCTTCGCCACGCTCACCGCGCTCCAGAACGTGCAGGTGGCGAGGCTCTCCCACCTCGGCAAGACCTACTCGCTCCTCGAGCCGGCGGCGCGCCTGCAGACCGACGAGGCCCGGGCGCTCCTGGAGCAGGTCGGGCTCGCCGAGCAGGCCGCGCGGATGGCGGCGGTGCTGGCCTACGGCGATCTCAAGAAGCTGGAGCTCGCGGTGGCCCTCGCGAACGACCCCGAGGTGCTGCTGCTCGACGAGCCCACCGCCGGCATGGCGCCCGCCGAGCGCGGCGCGCTCATGGCGCTCACCGAGGGCATCGCGCGCCGGCGCCGGCTCACCGTGCTCTTCACCGAGCACGACATGGACGTAGTCTTCGGGATCTCCGATCGGATCATGGTGCTCCACCAGGGGCGGGTCATCGCGGAGGGCCGTCCCGCCGAGGTCCGCGCCGACGCCCAGGTCCAGCGCGTCTATCTCGGCGAGGACGACGAGGGGTCCGAGCCGTGAACGAGACCCTCGAGCTGGAGTCGGTGCAGGCGGGCTACGGGCTCTCGCGCGTGCTCCACGGGGTGAGTCTCGTGGCCCGGGCCGGCGAGGTGGTCTCGCTGCTCGGGCGGAACGGGGCCGGCAAGTCCACCACGCTCAAGGCGATCGTGAGCTTGGTCGTGGTGAGCGGCGGGAGCGTCCGCTTCGACGGCCACGAGATCACCGGGCTGGCCACCCACGAGATCAGCCGTCGGGGCGTCGGCTACGTGCCGGAGGATCGACGCATCTTCGGCGACCTGACCGTCGAGGAGAACCTGATCGTGGGCCTGAAGGGCCGGGGGGACTGGGGCACGGCGCGCGTCTACCGGTTCTTCCCGAAGCTCCAAGAGCTGGCGGGTCGCCGGGCCGGCAGCCTGTCGGGCGGCGAGCAGCAGATGCTGACGGTGGCGCGTACCCTGATGGGCAACCCGCGGGTGCTGCTGCTCGACGAGCCGTCGGAGGGCCTCGCCCCGGTCATCGTCCGGGCGCTCGGCGAGCAGATCGCGGCGCTGAAGCGGGAGGGCTTGACGATCCTGCTCTCGGAGCAGAATCTCAAGTTCGCGGCGCGGCTGGCCGACCGGGCCTACATCATCGAGAAGGGCGAGATCCGCTTCGGCGGGCCCATGGCCGAGCTGATGGGTGACGAGGCACTGCGGCGGAAGTACCTGACAGTCTGAAACACTCCGTCACCGGGGAGGGATCGTGAGCACAACGCTGATCAGGAACATCGGGCAGATCGTCTCCGGGGACATCGCGCGGCCGCTGCTCGACGGCGACTCGATCGCGATCGACGCCGGCAAGATCGTGGCGGTCGGCCGGGGCCTCGACGGCGACGCCGACACCGTCATCGACGCCCGGGGCAGCACGGTGGTGCCCGGCCTCATCGACTCGCACTGCCATCCCGTCTTCGGCGACTTCACCCCGCGCCAGCGGACCATCGACTTCATCGAGTCGGGCCTCCACGGCGGCATCACCACGATGATCTCGGCGGGGGAGGTGCACCTGCCCGGCCGGCCCAAGGACATCGTGGGGCTCAAGGCGCTCGCCATCGTGGCCGCCAAGGCCTACGCCAACCAGCGGCCGGCCGGGGTCAAGATGCACGCGGGCGCGCCGATCCTCGAGCTGGGGATGGTCGAGGAGGACTTCGCGGAGATGGCGAAGGCGGGCGTTCGGCTGGTGGGCGAGATCGGGCTCGGCTCGGTGAAGACCGGCAAGGACGCGGCGCCGATGGTGAAGTGGGCGAAGAAGCACGGGATGACCGTGACGATTCACACCGGCGGCCCGTCCATCGCGGGGTCGAAC
>DATMMH010000484.1:0-10349 GCA_035569855.1 Candidatus Dormiibacterota bacterium | reverse complement strand
CCCGAGTCGTTGAGCCCGATGATCGGCGTCCCCGTCTTCATGGCCAGGTCCATGATCTTGCAGATCTTCCGCGCGTAGGCCTCGGACAGCGAGCCGCCGAACACCGTGAAGTCCTGGGCGAAGACGAAGACCGGCCGGCCGTGGATGCGCCCGGAGCCGGTCACCACCCCGTCGCCGGGGATGCGGTGCTCGTCCATCCCGAAGTCCCGGCTCTGATGGACCACGAGGCGGTCCATCTCGGCGAAGGATCCCTTGTCGAGGAGGATCTCGATCCGCTCACGCGCGGTCTTCTTCCCGGCGTTGTGCTGGCGGGCGACACGGTCGGCGCCCCCGGCGAGCTCGGCCGCCTCGTTGCGGCGCCTCAGCTCATCGAAGCGATCGTGCAGGGGCATGCGTGATGGGCTCCTCGCAGGTGAAAGTATAGGAGCCGCGGCTCTGGAAAGTCAATGAATGCGGGCTCTTCTCGGCCGCTTCGATTGACTTGCCCGGAGCGTCCTGCCATACTCTCAACCCGATGACTCCCCTCGCGGTCGGCGTCATTGTCGTCTGCATCGTCGCGCTCACGATCGTGCTCGCCTCCATGTTGCTGGCCTTCCGGAAGATGGCGCTGCGGGCGGAGAGCGTGCTGGCCCAGGTCGAGCGGGAGATCCGCCCGCTCGCCACCGAGGTCGAGGGCCTGACCGCCGAGCTGCAGAAGATCACCCACAAGGTCAACGACAGCCTCGACCGCATCGGCCACGTGGTGGATCGCGTGGAGGAGATCTCGCTCTCGGTGGCCCGCGTGACCAGCACGGTGGCGACCCTCACGCGGGTCGGTCAGTACGCGGGCATCGCCACCGGCGTGAAGCGGGGCGTCGAGGTGTTCCTCGCGCGCCTCAAGGACCGTCATCACTGATCGAGCATGAGACAAGGAGAAGGCCATGAGCGAAGAGCGCGGTAGCGACGCGGCGGGTTATCTCGGCTGGTTCTTCCTCGGCGCCATCGCGGGCGCGGCGGCCGCGGTACTGCTCACGCCCAAGACGGGGCGCGAGGCGCGCGAGCTGCTGGCGGAGCACGGCGGCGACCTGTTCAAGCGCGCCCAGGACGCGGCGGGCCAGGCCCAGACGCGGGCGGGCGACCTCTTCGACAAGGGGCGCGAGTACTTCGAGGAGCAGGCGCAGCGGCTGACCACCGCCTTCGAGGCGGGCCGGTCCGCGATGAAGGACGAGATCACGCAGGGACGGTCCAGCAACTAGCCGGATGGCCGAAGTCGAGCTGCCGAAGCCCGACGAGCTCGAGGAACACGCCGAGAATCAGTTCAGCCGCCGGGTCGCGCTGGTCACCGCCGTCTTCGCGGTGGTCCTGGCCATCGCGGCCCTCGGCGGCAACCACGCCATGAAGGAGATGCTGCTCTCCCAGCAGCAGTCCTCCGATCAGTGGGCGTTCTACCAGGCCAAGGTCATCCGGGAGCACCTCTACCGCGGCCAGAAGCTGCGTCTGGAGGCCGACCTGGCCGAGCGCGACGCCACCCTCAAGCCAGCCGCGCGAGAAAAACTCGAAGCCCTCCTCGCGAAGCTCGGCGAGGAGGAGAAGCGTTACGCGACCGAGAAAAAGGACATCGAGCAGGCGGCCAAGAAGCTGGAGGGGCAGCGGGACCTCTTCGCGGCGCGGGATCCGTATTTCCTGGTCGCGGAGGCGCTGCTCCAGATCGCGATCGTGATGTCCTCGGTCTCGATCCTGTCGCGCTCGAGGCTGATCTTCTCGTTCAGCCTCGTCCTCGCGGTGGCCGGCGCGCTGCTCACCACCAACGGCTACTTCCCGTTCTTCCACCTCCCGTTCCTGCACCCGCCGCACCACTGACGGGGGGGCGACCGCGGCCCGGCGGCCTAGCCGGAGCGGAAGTCGGCCCGGCCCGGCAGCAGCCGGTCGGCGATGAGGTTGCGCATCATCTCCACGGTGCCGCCGCCGATCGCGAACATGCGGGCGTCGCGCGCCATGCGCTCGAGCGGCAGGCCGCGCCCGTAGCCGGCTGCGCCGTGGATCTGGAGCGCCTGCCCGGTCACCTCCTGCGCCATCTCGGCCGCGAAGGTCTTGGCGAGCGCCGCCTCGAGCGCGTCCGGGAAGCCGCCGGCCGCGTTGGCGGCCGCGCGGTGGATGAGCAGGCGGGCCGCGTCGAGCTTGATCGCCATGTCCGCGAGCTTCCAGCGGATGCCCTGGAAGTCGCCGATGGGCCGGCCGAACTGGCGTCGCCGGCTCGCGTAGGCGAGCGCCAGCTCGTAGGCGCCCTGGGCCAGGCCCAGCGCCACGGTGGCCGCGCCGAGTCGCTGGCCGTTGTAGGCCTGCATCAGCTTCTTGAACCCGTCCGGCGGGCCCACCAGCACGTGGTCCTTCGGCACCCGGCAGCCGTCGAAGTGGAGCCGTCCCTCCGGGATGCCGCGCAGGCCCATGGTGCGATCACGCTCGCCGACGCGGAACGACGGCGCGTCGCGCTCGACGAAGATGCCCCCGATGCCCCGCGCGCCCGGCGCCGCGCTCATCCGGCAGTAGACGAGGTAGAGGCGCGAGGTGCCGGCGCCGGTGATCCAGCGCTTCTCGCCGTGGAGCGCGTAGCCCTCGGGCGCCTCGTCGGCGCGGGTGGCGAGATCGGTGGCGGCCGAGCCGGCCTCGGGCTCGGTGATCGCGATCGCCGGCTTCTCGCCCTCGAGCACCCACGGGAAATATCGCCGCTTCTGCGCGTCGCTGCCGTAGGCGGTGAGCGCGCCCACCACCCCCAGGCTCCCCTCGACCACGATGCGCGCGGTCACGCCGCACACCCGCGCGATCTCCTCGACGACGAGCAGCACGTCGAGGATGGACGCGCCAGGCCCGCCGTGGGCGGTGGGAATCGTGAGGCCCATGAAGCCGGCCTCGACGAGGTCCTTGACGTTGTCCCACGGGTACTCCTCGGCGGCGTCCCAGCGCGCGGCCCGATCGCGAAAGACGGTGTCGGCCAGCTCGCGGGCCCGGGCCCGGAGACCCTTCTGCTCGGCGGTGAGCCGGAAGTCCATGACGCGTGCCGTGCCGTCGGGGGGCTAGATGTGGATCGGGTGACCGAGCGCGGCCAGCGTCGCCTCCAGCGCCGCCTCGGACAGGGTCGGGTGGGCGTGGATGGTGTGGATCAGCTCCTCGAGGGTGGCCTCGAGCGTGCGGCCGATCGCGAACTCGTGGATCAGCTCGGTGGCCTCGGGGCCCACGATGTGGGCGCCCAGGATCTCGCCGGTGGTCTTGTCCGCGACCACCTTGATGAACCCGTCGGTGTCGCCCAGCGCCACGGCCTTGCCGCTCGCGGTGAACGGGAACTTCCCGACCGCGATCTCGCGCCCGCCCGCCCGCGCCGCCGCCTCGGTGACGCCGATCGAGGCGACCTGCGGCCGGCAGTAGGTGCACGAGGGCACGTTGCCGTAGTCGACCGGCGCGGGCGAGCGGCCCGCGATCGCCTCCGCGGCCACCACGCCTTCCGCCATCGCCTTGTGGGCCAGCATCTGGTGGCCCGCCATGTCGCCGATCGCGTAGATCCCCTTGACCGAGGTCTCCATCATGGGTGATACGGTCACGAAGCCGCGCTCGGTCGCGACCGAGAGCGCCTCGAGGCCGAGGCCGCGGGTCTTCGCCGCGCGCCCGACCGCCATCAGGACCTGGTCCGCGGTGAGGGTCTCGGTCTTGCCCTCGACCTCGACGTCCAGCGACACGCCGGAGGCGCCCGGCGTCACCGACTTCACCTTCACCCCGGTGCGGATCGTGATGCCGCGCCGGCTGAAGAGACGGTTGATCTGGGCCGAGACCTCCTCGTCCTCGATCGGGAGCACGCGCGGCAGCGCCTCCAGCACCGTCACCGATGTCCCGTAGGCGGCGTACACGTCGGCGAACTCGATGCCGACCGCGCCCGCGCCGATCACCACGAGCGAGGCGGGCCGGCTCTCGTTCGTCACCGCGCCGGTCGAGGAGATGATCCGCTTCTCGTCGATGGTCACGCCGGGCAGCGATCGTGGTTCGGATCCGGTGGCCAGGATCACCGCGCGCCGCGCCTCCAGGGTCTGGGCGCCGTCCTTGCCGGTCACCTCCACCACGCGGGCGCTCTTCAGCGTGCCGCGGCCCGGGAAGAGCGTGATCTTGTTCTTGCGGAAGAGGAACTCGACGCCCTTGGCCATGCGGTCGGCCACGCGCCGCGAGCGCTGCACCGCCTGGGCGTAGTCCGCCTTCCACTCGCCCACGCTGATGCCGAACTCCTGGGCGCGCTCGAAGAGGTGGACCACCTCCGCGTTGCGCAGGAGGGACTTGGTCGGGATGCAGCCCCAGTTGAGGCAGACCCCGCCCGGCCGATCGTCCTCCACGGTGGCCACCGAGAGCCCGAGCTGCGCGCAGCGGATAGCGGAGACGTAGCCGCCGGGCCCGGTGCCCACCACCACCACGTCGAACGTCTGAGCGGCCACCGGGCTAGACCAGCAGACGCAGCGGCTCTTCCAGCAGCCGCTTGAGGTCCTGCAGGAAGCGGGCGCCCATCGCGCCGTCCATCACCCGATGGTCGCAGGAGATCGTCATCTTCATGCGCCGGCCCACCCGGATCTCCCCGCCGTCCACGACCGGCTTCTCCAGCACGGAGCCCACCGCCAGGATCGCGCCCTCGGGCGGATTGATGATCGCGGAGAACTCCTCGACGTCGAACATGCCGAGGTTGGAGACGGAGAAGGTGGCCCCGGTCATTTCCTGCGCTCGCAGTTTTCCCCCGCGGGCGCGCTCGGCCAGGTCCCGCGACTCGAGCGCGATGCGGCCCAGCGGCTTGACGTCGCAGTCGCGCAGCACCGGCGTGATCAGCCCCTGGTCCAGCGCGACCGCGATGCCGATGTGGGCGCGGTGGTGCACGCGGATGGCCGGGCCGTTGAGCTGGGCGTTGACGCCCGGGTTCTTGAGCAGGGCGAGCGCGACCGCCTTGATGACCATGTCGGTCACCGAGACCTTGGGCTGGCCTTCGAGCGCGTTGAGCTGCTCGCGCAGGGCCCAGGCCGCGTCCATGTCCACCTCGGAGGTGACGTAGAAGTGCGGGACCGGGGCCTTGGACATCGGCATGCGCTTGGCGATGGCGGCGCGCATGGGTGACATCGCCACGTCCTCGAACTCCACGTCGGGCCGCGGCGGGATGACGAACTGCGGCAGCGGGGCGGGCGCCGGCCGCGGGCCGGCCGCCGGCTGCGCGGCGACTGCTGGGACGCCTAGTGGGGCGGCGGCCGGACGCGGCGAGCTCGCCGCCGCCTCGACGTCGCGGCGGATGATGCGACCGCCCGGGCCGGTCCCCTGGATCACCCGCAGGTCCACGCCGGTCTGCCCCGCGATCTTGCGGGCCAGCGGAGACGCCTTCACGCGGCCGCCCGCCGGCGCCGCGGTGGCCGCCGCGACCGGCGCCATCGGCACGACCGCGGTCGTCGCGGGGATCGACTGATAGGTCTCCATGTGGGGGATCGCCCCCGCCCCCGCGGGCGCGACGGGCGCGGGCGCCGGACGAGCAGCCGGCGCCGCAGGAGCGGCCGCCGGCGCGGCGGTTGCGGGCTTCGCGGCGCCCGCCGCCACGCTCGAGATATCGTCCGCCGGATCGGCGATGACACCGATCAGGTCGCCGACCGGCACCTGACCGCCCTCCTCGACGATGATCTTGCGGAGCACGCCCGTGCCGAACGCCTCGATCTCGACGTTGGCCTTGTCGGTCTCGATCTCGGCGATCACGTCGCCGCCCTTCACCGGCTCGCCCACCTTCTTGAGCCACTTGATGACCTTGCCGGTCTCCATGGCGTCCGACAGCTTGGGCATCAGGACCTTGGTGATCATGCGCTGCACACCCGCCGGATCGCCGCCGCGATCTTGGCCTTCGACGGCGTCTTCAGCAGCTCGAGATTCTTGGCGTACGGCATCGGGGCGTTCTCGCCGGTGACGCGCTCGACCGGCGCGTCCAGGTCGTCGAAGGCCTTCTCGGTGACCTGGGCGGCGATCTCCGAGCCCATGCCCGCGAAGCCGGCGCCCGCCTCGAGCACCACCGCCCGATGCGTCTTCCGGACCGAGGCAATGATCGTGTCGGCGTCCATGGGACGGAGGGTGCGGGGATCGACGATCTCGACCGAGATGCCTTCCTTGTCGAGCTCCTCGGCCACCTCGAGCGCGCGGTAGAGCATGCCCATGTAGGCCACCACCGTGACGTCGGTGCCCTCGCGCCGGATCACCGCCTGACCGAGCGGGATAAGGAAATCGGGGTCCTCCGGCACCTCGCCCTTCACCGCGTACAAGGTCTCGGCCTCGATGAAGATCACTGGATTGTCGTCGCGGATCGCCGACTTGAGGAGACCCTTGGCGTCGGCCGGCGTCGAGGGGCGCACCACCTTGAGGCCGGGCACGTGGTAGAAGTACGTCTCCATCGACTGGGAGTGCTGGGCCGCGAGCTGCGACGCGGGGCCGCCGGGTCCGCGGATGACGAGCGGGATGTTGTACTGCCCGCCGGACATGTAGCACATCTTGGCCGCCGAGTTCACGATCTGGTCGAGGGCCAGGATCGAGAAGTTGAACGTCATCATCTCGATCACCGGTCGCAGCCCGAGCATCGCCGCGCCGACCCCGACGCCGGTGAAGCCGGATTCGCAGATCGGGGTGTCGATGATGCGCTTCTCCCCGAACTCCTTCAGCAGCCCCTGGGTGACCTTGTAGGCGCCGTCGTAGAGGCCGACTTCCTCGCCCATCACGAACACGCGCGGGTCGCGCCGCATCTCCTCGCGGAGCGCCACGTTGAGGGCCTCGCGGTAGGTCATGACCGCCATGGCGTCAGTCCTTGTACACGTCCGTGAACAGCTCCTCCGGAGGCGGCTCCGGAGAAGCCTCCGCGAAGGCGACCGCCTCGTCGGCCAGGTCGTTGACCGCCTTCTCGATGTTCTTGACGTCCGCCTCGGTGAGGACGCCTTCCTTGAGGCAGCGGTCGGTGAAGAGCGCGATCGGATCGCGCAGCTTCTCGCGCTCGACCTCCTCCTTGGTGCGGTAGACCGAGCCGGCCGGGTCCCGCATGGAGTGGCCGCGGAAGCGATAGGTGCGGGCCTCCACCAGGGCGGGCGACTTGTCGCGGCGGGCGCGCTCCACGGCCCGACTCACCGTGTCGCGCACCGCCAGGACGTCCATGCCGTCCACCGGCTCGCCGTGGATCCCGTAGGTCTCGGCGAAGCGCCAGATCTCGGTCTGGGCGAGCGCGCGGTGGATCGCGGTGCCCATCGCGTAGCGGTTGTTCTCGCAGATGAAGACCACCGGCAGCTTCCAGAGCGCGGCCAGGTTCAGGGACTCGTGGAACTCGCCCTCGGGCACCGCGCCGTCGCCGAAATAGCACAGCACGACCTGGTCGCCCCCCTGGTACTTGATCGCGAAGCCGGCGCCGGTGGCGAGCGGCAGGTGCGCGCCCACGATACCGTGGCCGCCCAGGAAGTTGACGCCCTTGTCGAAGAGGTGCATCGAGCCGCCCTTGCCCTTACTCAGCCCGCCCATGCGGCCGAACAGCTCGGCCATGATCCGGCGCGGATCCGACCCCTTGGCCAAGCAGTGGCCGTGCTCGCGATAGGACGAGACCGCGTAGTCGTCGGGCCGCAGGGTCGAGGTCGCGCCGACCGCCACCGCCTCCTGTCCGATGTAGAGGTGGAGGAAGCCGCCGATCTTGCCGAGGGCGTACATCTCGGCCGCCTTCTCCTCGAAGCGCCGGATCAGCGCCATCTGCGTCAGCAGCCGCCGCGCCAGCTCCGCGTCGAGCCGGGTCTGGGCGGGTGCGGTCTTGGTCTGGGCCATCGCTTCCTCCTGGGTCCTTTGCGTCTTGTGCGGCTACTTCCCGGGCTGCTACCGGAAGCTTCTTTTCTAGTATTCGCTCGGCTCGCCTTCGGCTGCACCTCGCCAAGCAACTGCTGCATTCCTTCGTTTACCGCTCTGCACTCTTTCGTTCACTGCTCTGCCGTCAATCGTTTACTGCTCTGCACTCTTTCGTTTGCTGCTCTGGCGTCTTTCGTCTACTGATCTGCTGTCCTGTTTGCTGTCTCGGTCCTCTTCCGCTTATCCGCGGAGGGTGTTCAGGTCGTCGACGGAGAGACGGCGGCGGAGGCGGAAGATCGCCACGATGATGGCGAGACCGACCGCGACCTCCGCGGCGGCCACGCACATCACGAAGAAGACCAGGGCCTGCCCGTCGGTGGTCCCGTGTCGCTGCCCGAAGGCCACCAGCGCCACATTGGCCGCGTTCAGCATCAGCTCGATGGACATGAAGATCACGAGCGGGTCGCGCCGGATCAGGACCCCCAGCACGCCCATGCTGAACAGCACCGCCGACAGCGCGACGTAGTAGGACTCGGGGACCATGCTACGCCCGGCGCTTGGTGAGCGCCATGACTCCCACGATGGCGGTGAGAAGCAGCACCGAGGTCACCTCGAACGGGAAGAGGTAGTCGGTGAAGAGCATGCGTCCCACCGCCTCCGTGCCGCCGGCCACCGCCGGCTTGGCCGGGCCGCCGAGCGTCAGCGAGCGCAGCACCAGGGCCACCAGCACCAGGAAGACGCCCACGATCGGGACGGCCAGCAGGCGCTGGCCGCGCAGCGGATCGGGCCCGGTTTCTTCCTTGCCCGGGATCAGCACCATGATCGCGAAGACGAACAGGACCGCGATGGCGCCCGCGTAGACGATGACCTGCACCGCGGCGAGGAACTCGGCCCGCATGGTCAGGAAGAGCGCCGCCACCGTGGCGAGATTGACGGCCAGGAAGAGCGCCCCGTGGATGGGGTTGCGTCGTATCAGAAGCCCGGCCGCGGAGCCGACGGCCAGGAGGGCCAGCACCGCGAACGTGAACAGGCTCACGCGGGTATCCGGCGCGGCGCGATCGGCACCGGGGACGTCGGCACGCCGTTGGGCCCGGCGGGCTCGAGCGCCAGCAGGGTGTCCTTGGTGTAGACCATGCTCTGGCGATCGTAGGCCGAGAACTCCAGGATCCCGGTGTCCATGCGGATCGCGTCCTCGGGACACGCCTCGACGCAGTACCCGCAGAACACGCACTTGCCGAGGTCGATGTCGAAGCGCTCCGGGACCTTCTCGATCTCCGGGTTGGGATGCTCGGTGGCCACGATGTAGATGCAGTGGGCCGGGCACACCGTCTCGCACATCATGCAGGCCACGCAGCGCGGGGAGCCGTCCTCGCGACGGACTAGGCGGTGCAGGCTGCGCAGCCGCGGCGAGTAGGGCCGCCGCTCGTCCGGGTACTGGATGGTGACCGCGCCGTGCGCGCTCTTGACCCGGAAAACGGTCCGCAGCGTGTGGCGCCACATGTTGCCGAAGAAGTGCCTGGCGGTGAGCGCGAGACCCACCAGCACCTCGACGACGTAGAAGCGCTGCCGGAGGCCGAGCCGGCTCGAGTGGCGCGGATCGGCGGGGGTGTTCTCGGTCTGGTAGGACGCCACCGCTCAGGCCTTCCCCACCGCGAGCAGCACCAGCGCGGTGACGAGAATGTTCAGGACCGCCAGGGGAAAGAGGGCGAGCCAGCCCAGGCGCATCGCCTGGTCGTAGCGGAAGCGCGGCAGTGTCCAGCGGATCAGCATGAGGAACCAGATCATGACCACGACCTTGGTGAGGAAGGCGGCGACCTGGAGCCCCACCACCGCCAGGTGGGGCAGCGCGATGGCCGCGCCCCACGGGAAGACGAACCCGGAGGCCTGCAGATACGGCACCTGCCAGCCCCCCAGGAAGAGCGCGGTCGTCATGCCCGCGATCACCACCGTCTCGAGAAAATCGGCCATCGCGAACATGCCGAACTTCATCCCGCTGTACTCCACGAAGTAGCCGATGATCTCCGACTCGCCTTCCGGGGTGTCGAAGGGGATGCGCTTGGTGGAGGCGATGCCCGCGGTCAGGAACAGGATGAACGCGGCGGGCTGGGTGATCAGGCCCCACGCGGGGATCCAGTTGCCGAAGTACTGCGGCAGCAGGGGCTGGCCCTGCCCGCGCGCGATGTCCTGCATGTTGAGCGAGCCGTAGACCATGACCACGCCCATGATGGAGGCGCCGATGGCGACCTCCGCGGAGATCATGAGGGCGGCGGCCCGCTGCCCGCCGAGCAGGGCGTAGTTGTTGGCCGAGGCCCAGCCCGCCATCATCAGCCCGTAGACCCCGAGCGAGATCATGGCCAGCACGTAGAGGATGCCCACGTTGAGCGTCACCGCCTGGAGCTGGATCTCGCGGCCCATGATGCGCAGGGTGTCGCCGAACGGGATCGAGGCGAAGGCGGCGAGGCCGAAGAACACCGAGACGAACGGGGCCAGCTTGAACATGAGCCGGTCCGCGCGAG
>DATMMH010000483.1:0-4700 GCA_035569855.1 Candidatus Dormiibacterota bacterium | reverse complement strand
AAGATGGCGGGCAAACGGGTGGGCAAGACAGCGGGTGACGACGGACGCAAGGAGGCGTATCGTGAAGCGGCCCAGGAGATGATGCGCGCCATCGCGCAGCTCCGGGAGCGACAGCAGCAACCGCAGTAGAAGTAGAAGTCGTAGCGAGAAGCAGAGCGGCAAAATAGATCTAAGGAGAGGTGGAGTCATGGAGACCGAGAATCGCAAGGCCAAGGCCTTGGTGGGCGGAGTGAAGGAGGTGGGAGAGTCCACCGAGGAGAGCATGGAGTACTGGTTCAACCGCGGCGTCAGCGACGTCGAGGAAGGCGAAGTCGTCCGCGGTCGCGTGGTCGAAGTGCGCGACAGCGAGATCCTCGTGGACATCGGGTACAAGAGCGAGGGCACGATCGCCATCGAGGAGTTCCGGCACGCGAGCAGCCTGCCGAAGGTGGGCGACGAGATCGAGGTCTACCTCGAGTCCAAGGAGGACAACGAAGGGCTGATCGTCCTCTCCAAGGACAAGGCGGACAAGATCAAGGTCTGGGACCAGATCTCCAAGGCCCACGACAGCGGCACGCCGGTGGAGGGCCGGGTGGCCGAGGTGGTCAAGGGCGGGCTCGCGGTCGACGTGGGCGTGCGGGCGTTCCTGCCCGGTTCCCAGGTGGACCTGCGCCCGGTCAAGAACCTCGGCGCCATGGTCGGCCAGTCCATCCGGGCCAAGGTCATCAAGCTCAACCGGCGGCGCGGGAACGTGGTGCTCTCGCGGCGCGCGGTGCTTGAAGAGGAGCGCGAGGAGAAGAAGAAGCACACGCTGTCGGTCCTGGCCGAGGGCATGGTGCTCACCGGCACCGTGAAGAACCTCACCGACTACGGCGCCTTCATCGACCTGGGCGGCATCGACGGTCTGCTGCACGTGACCGACATGTCGTGGGGACGGGTGGGGCATCCGTCCGAGATCTTCCAGATCGGCGATCAGGTCGAGGTGGTGGTGCTGCACTTCGACCGCGAGACCGGCCGCGTCTCGCTGGGCTACAAGCAGAAGTCGTCCGACCCGTGGGCGAACGTGGAGCTGCGCTATCCGATCGGGGCCAAGGTGAGCGGGCGCATCGTGAGCCTCACCAACTACGGCGCCTTCGTGGAGCTGGAGCCGGGGGTCGAGGGCCTCGTGCACGTCTCCGAGATGTCGTGGACGCGGCGGGTGCGTCACCCCTCGAAGCTCGTCAACGTGGGCGATACCGTCGAGGTCATGGTGCTGGAGGTCAACAAGGCCACCAAGCGGATCTCCCTCGGGATGAAGCAGGTCGAGACCGACCCGTGGGCCACCATCCAGGAGCGCTACCAGCCCGGCATGCGGGTGGAGGGCAAGGTGCGCAACCTCACCGACTTCGGCGCCTTCGTGGAGCTGGAGCCCGGGGTGGACGGCCTGCTCCACATCTCGGACATGTCCTGGACCCGCAACATCGGCCACCCGTCCGAGCTGCTCAAGAAGGGCCAGCCGATCGAGACCCAGATCCTCAACGTGGACCGGGAGAACAAGCGCATCTCGCTCGGCCTCAAGCAGATCCAGCCGGACCCGTGGGACACGGTGGCCCAGCGCTTCCCGATGGGCTCGCGGGTCACCGGCAAGGTCGTGCGCCTCACCGACTTCGGCGCGTTCGTGGAGCTCGAGCCCGGGGTGGACGGCCTGCTCCACATCTCCCAGATGTCGAACCGGCCGATCGCCACGCCGGCCGACATCCTGAACGTCGGCGACGAGCTGACCCTCATGGTGATCCGGGTCGACCCGAACGAGCGGCGCATCGGGCTGTCGCTGAAGGAGCTGGCCGCGGTCATCGAGGAGCCGGCGCAGACGGAGGGGCGAGGCCGCCACAAGGGCCGCAAGCGGCGCGGCGGTGACGACTACGACGACGAGGAGTAGGCCTCGGTGGCTTCACGCGGTCGCGTCGCCCTCATCGCCCTAGGCGTCGGGGCGGCGGTCCTCGTCCTCTTCGTCGTCACGGTCTGGCTGCTGCTCGTGGTGAGCGACGAGGGCCTGCCCGGCGGCGCCAAGGTCGCGGTGGTGGACGTCGAGGGGATCATCGGGGCCGGGACCGATCGCGGCCTCGATGCCGACACGCTGATTCGCACCCTGGGCGAATACCGTGACGATCCGGCGATCCGCGCGGTGGTGCTCCGGATCGACAGCCCGGGCGGCGTGGTCGGCCCCACCCAGGAGATCTTCACCGCGGTGCGCCGTCTCCGCGAGGCCAAGAAGCCGGTGGTGGCCTCGCTGGGCTCGGTGGCCGCCTCCGGCGGCTACTACGTGGCGGTCGCCGCCGACCGCATCTACGCGAACCCGGGCACGCTCACCGGCTCGATCGGCGTCGTCATGCAGCTCGCCAACGTCGAGGGCCTGCTCAAGAAGGTCGGCGTCGAGTACGTGGTGATCAAGGCGGGCGCCTACAAGGACGTGGGCAACTTCGCGCGCGCCATGACCCCCGAGGAGCGCCGCATCCTGCAGGCCATGCTCGACGACGTCTACGACCAGTTCATCTCGGCCGTCGCCGAGGGGCGCGGACTCACCCCGAAGCAGGTTCGCGGCTTCGCGGAAGGACGCATCTACTCCGGACGCCAGGCGCAGGGGCTCAAGATGGTCGACGACCTGGGCGGGCTCGAGGACGCGATCGAGGCCGCCGCCAAGATCGCGGGGCTCCCGCCCAAGCCCAAGGTCATCCATCCGCGCCGGCGGTTCTCGCTGCGCGACTTGCTGCGCAACGAGGGCGCCTGGGCGCCGGTCTCCCGTGTGCTGCCGTCGCTCCAGACCCTGCAGACACCGCTCTACTTGATGCCCTAGCCGACCGAGGGCCGGGCGGGTGCCTGCTAACTACCCAGGTTGCTTGACAAACTTTCACCTAGCATGTTACGGTCGCCACGTGGATCGAGCCGAGCCGTCCCCGTCCCCTGCGGCCCGGAAGCACCGGCCCTCTGAAGGGAGTCGCCCATGACGAAAGCGGAATTGATCGAGGAAGTGGCGAAGGTGGCGAGCTTGACCAAGAAGGAAACCGAGCTCATCGTGAACACCGTGTTCGACAACATCACGGACGCGCTGGGCAAGGGCGACAAGGTCGAGCTGCGCGGCTTCGGCAGCTTCCGCATTCGCCACCGCAACTCCCGCAAGGGACGCAACCCGAAAACGGGCGACAGCGTGAGCGTCCCCGAGAAGCGGGTTCCGTTCTTCAAGGTCGGCAAGCGCCTCCGCGAGCTCGTCAATACGTAAGTCGCGTGGAGCGGCTCTGGGCGCCCTGGCGGATGTCCTACGTGTCGAGCGCCGGGGGGCCGGAAGCCGCGTGCGTCTTCTGCTCCGCCCTCGCCTCGGGTGACGACCGCCACGCGCTCATCCTCCGTCGTGGGCGCCAGGCCTTCCTGATCCTGAACGCCTTCCCGTACGCCTCCGGCCATCTGATGGCGGTCATCACGCGCCACGTCGGCACGATCGAGGCGGCCACCCGCGAGGAACTGGCCGAGGCGATGGCGCTCGTGCAGACCGGCACGCGCGCCCTCGACGCCGCCTACCATCCGGACGGCTTCAACGTGGGACTCAACCAGGGACGGGTCGCGGGCGCCGGGGTGCTGGGGCACCTGCACCTCCACCTGGTGCCGCGCTGGAGCGGTGACACGAACTTCATGCCCGTGATCGGCGAGACGCGGGTGCTGCCCGAATCCCTGGACGCGACCTACGATCGACTGGCCGCCGCGCTCCCCCCGTGAGGGAATCGACCGCCGAGCTGTCGCCGATGATGCGGCAGTACGGGGAGATGAAGCGCCGCTACCCGGACTATCTGCTGCTGTTCCGCCTCGGCGATTTCTATGAGCTGTTCTTCGATGACGCGCACACCGCCTCGCGCCTGCTCCAGCTCACGCTGACGTCGCGGCAGAAGGGCGAGGGGGCGATCCCGATGGCGGGCATCCCGCATCACGCCGCCGACGGCTACATCGCCCGCCTCATCCGCGCCGGCCAGAAGGTCGCGGTGTGCGAGCAGCTCGAGGAGCCGGCCAAGGGCCGCAAGATCGTCCGCCGCGACGTGGTGCGGGTCATCACCCCCGGCACCATCACCGACACCCAGTTCCTCGACGGGGCCCGCAACAACTTCCTGCTCGCGGCCCACGCGACTTCGGGAGCGGTGGGGGGAGCGGTGGGGGTCGCGCTGATCGACGTCTCCACCGGCGACTTCTGGGTGGGTGAGGAGCCGGGAACGGGCGAGGCGCTGCTGGAGACCGCGCTGCTGCGCCGCCCGGCCGAGATCCTGGTGGCCCAGAGCGCGGAGCCCGCCTGGGTGGCGCGCTGGGCCCCGCCCGGCGTCCCGCTCACGCGCGTGGACGGCGGCGCCTTCGGGGCGCGGGCCGCGCGCGAGGTGCTCGAGGCGCACTTCCGGGGCGCGAGCCTCGACGGGCTCGGGGTGGGCGGGCTCACCGCGGGCCTCCAGGCGGCGGGCGCCGCGGTGGCCTACGTGCGCGAGACGCAGGGTGACTCGCTCGCGCACCTCACCCGGCTGCAGCGCCTAGTCACCGGCGAGGCGATGCTGCTCGACCCGACCGCGGTCGCCACGCTGGAGCTGTTCGAGACCACCCAGGAGCGGACCGCGAAGGGCTCGCTCTTCGCGACCCTGGACGCCACGAGCACGCCGATGGGCGCCCGGCTCCTCCGCCAGTGGATGCTGCGGCCCCTGCTGGACCGGGAGGGC
>DATMMH010000482.1:0-5107 GCA_035569855.1 Candidatus Dormiibacterota bacterium | reverse complement strand
CGTCCTCGGATCCCCTCGCTCGTGAGCGCTCGCCCGCTCGCCGCATGAGCCGCGTGATCGGCATCGGCGTCGATCTCACCCAGATGCCACGGCTGCGTCGCGTGGTGGCCCGGTGGGACGAGCGCTTCCTGCAGCGGGTGTTCACCGAGCAGGAGATCGCCTATTGCCGGCGCCGCCGCGATCCGATCCCGCACTTCGCGGCGCGCTTCGCGGCCAAGGAGGCCACGCTGAAGGCTCTGGGCACCGGCCTGCGCATGGGGGTGAACTGGCGCGAGCTGGAGGTCCGCCGTGAGCGGGGGGAGGCTCCGACCATGGTGCTGAGCGGCCGCTGCCGTGCGATCGCGGAGGCCAAGGGCGGCCGACGCGTGCTGCTCTCGCTCACCCACGACGGCGACTACGCGATGGCGCAGGCCATGCTGATCGGAGACGGCGTCGATGACGAAGCGGGGTCTCGCTAGCGGTGCCCTCGGTCTCGCCCTCCTCGTCCAGGGCTGCGCGGGGCTGATCGCGAAGGAGCCGGCCGAGACCGGGCCGCGCCCTCCGGCCCCCGTGGCCGCGCCCAGCGGCGGCACGTTCGAGGTCGAGAAGGGCCGCCCCGGGTTCGTCATCGCCGCGCCCCACGGCACCTCCGACGCGGCCACCGACGCCATCGGCCGGGACCTCGCCCGCCTCACCGGCTTCAGCCTGGTGGTGGTGACCGGCTACACCCAGATCGACGCGCTCGGGCGGCGCTACAACGTCAACCGTCCCACCGAGAGCGTGCCGGGCAGCGCGGCACGTCTCGAGGTGGAGACGGCGCCCGCGCGCGAGGTCTACCAGGTCTACCGGCGGCGGGTGGCCGAGGCCGCTCAGGGGCCGCTCAAGCTCTACGTGGAGGTGCACGGCAACGCGCGCCCGGAGACCGCGGGTCGGATGGAGATCGCCACGGTCGGACTCGGCCGGGACGACGCCTGGCGGCTCAAGACCCTGCTCGAGCTGATCCGCGACAGCCGCGTGACGGAGCCGGGAGACGTGCCGCGCTTCGACGTCTGGATCGAGCCGCTGGATCCGCTCGTGTACACGGCGTCGGGCGCCAAGCAGTCGGGGATGCTCGGCCAGGCGCCGGTGGCGTTGCACATCGAGATTCCCCGCCTGGCGCGTATCACCCACCGGGAGGCCTACACGACGGTGCTCGCCGACTTCCTGATCCAGTCGGCGGCCCTGCTGGTCCGGTAGGCGTCTAGCTCTCGAGGACCTGGCGGACGTGGGCCATCAGCTCGCTGGCCGAGCAGGGGGTGTGGAGCGAGCGCGCTCCGGACCCGGCGGGGACTGCCGTCGGGCCGCTCGACAGCAGGAGCAGTCGGGCCGACGGCAGGAGCGGCGCGAGGCGCTTCACGAGCGGCTCCTCGTTGATCAGCCGCAGGTCCGCTTCCACCAGGATGAGATCGACGGTGCCTCGGTGCTCCTCGGCGAGCCGCAGAGCGAGCAGCGGCTGCGGGCCCGCGTCGAGCACGGTGAAGCCGTGGTCACGCAGCGCCTCCTGGACCAACGCGCGGAGCCCGATGTCCGTGGCGGCGAGCAGCACCGTGCCGCTGGGCGTCGGCTGGACGGGGCGGGGTGCCGGAGTCGGCCTCGGGCCTTCACTGGGCTGGGACCGTCGAGCGGCCAGCACCGCGCGCGGAGGCGTCACCGCCTCGATGAAGTCCGGGCGCTGGGTCCCGACGAACATGCAGGCGAGCCCTTCGGCGTCGAGCCGCCAGACGATGGCGCGCGTCTCCAGGGCGCGTCGGCCGGGCGGCCGGAGGGAGAGCGAGACCTCGGTACCGAGCGGCGGCCGCTCCTTGACCAGGATCTTGACGCCAGAGGCGCTGATGTCCCGGGTCCGCCCCTGGAACTGCCGGCGCCCGGCCCCCACGTTCACGAGCCACGACACCCGCTGGCGGGGGCAACGCCGGGCGTCCGTATCGTCCTGTCGCGCGGCCACGGACCACTCCCTCGCAACCGGCGTTCCAGACGCCGGGCGACGCGCAAGCACCTGATTCCAAAGCGAGCCGTGCGGGAAGACCCCGACCATGGTCTGTCTTCCCGCGGACGAGGTGGTGTCCGACTGACACTGATTGCGCGTGGGGCGATCGTGATGCTACGGTGACGCGTCGTGCTGCCAGTCTTCACCGCTGCCGAGATGCGGGCACTCGATGCCCGCGCCATTCGCGAGCTGGCCATCCCGGGTGCGCGTCTCATGGACAACGCGGGCACCGCCGCGGCGACGTGCATCGCGCGGTGGTTCGCCCCGATCCGTGGCAAGCGCGTCGTGGTCGTGTGCGGCAAGGGCAACAACGGCGGCGACGGCTTCGTGGTGGCCCGCCGCCTCCACGCCCGCGGCGCCGCGGTTCGCGTGTTCCTGATGGGCCGCCGCGACGAGGTGCTCGGCGATGCCGCCCACGCGCTCCGGCAGTGGCGCGGCGCAGTGGCCGAGATCACGACCGGGGCCGGTCTCGACGCGCTCGGCCGCGAGCTCGAGCGAGCGCGCGTCATCGTGGACGCGCTCCTCGGCACCGGCCTCACCGGCCCGGCGCGCGGGCTGGCGGCCGGGGCCATCGAGGCGATCAACCGGATCACCGCCGCGGGCGACGGGCCACGCCGGTCCGGGGCGCCGGTCGTCGCGCTCGATCTGCCCTCGGGGCTCGATTCCGATCGCGGCGTGGTGATCGGTCCCACCGTCCGCGCCACCTGGACGGTCACGTTCGCCGGGCTCAAGCGGTGTCTCGCGCTCTATCCCGCCGCCGCGGCGGCGGGGACGGTGGAGGTCGCCCCCATCGGGATCCCCGACGAGGAGGTACGCCGGGGCGTCACCACGTGGCGGCCCGAGGCGGCGGACGCGCGCCGCGCTTTTCCGCCGCGGGAGCCGGACTCGCACAAGGGCCGCTTCGGCCACCTGCTGATCGTGGCGGGCTCGCTCGGCAAGACCGGCGCGGCCGTGCTCGCCGGCCGGGCCGCGCTGCGCGGCGGTGTCGGGCTCTGCACGATCGCGGTGCCGCAATCGCAGCAGGCCGTCGTCGCCGCATCCGCCCCGGAGTACATGACCGCGGCGCTGCCCGAGACGCCGAGTCGCAGTCTCTCGCTCCAGGCCCGACAGCTCATCCTGGATCTGGCCAGCGGCATGGACGCGATCGCCCTCGGGCCCGGGCTCTCGCTCGATCCGGAGAGTCAGGAGCTCGCGCGGGCGCTGGTCCGTGAGGCCGCGCGGCCGATGGTGGTGGACGCCGACGCCCTCAGCGCGCTCGCCGGCCACCTCGACCTGCTGCCGCGCGCGTCGGGACCGCGCGCGCTCACCCCGCATCCCGGCGAGATGGCGCGCATGCTCGGCCGGTCCATCGACGCGGTGCAGGCCGATCGCCTCGAGATCACGCGGGCGTTCTGTCGCGAACACCGCGTCGCGCTCGCGCTCAAAGGCGCGGGTACCGTCGTCGGAGGGTTCGATGGCCAGGTGGCGGTCAACCCCACCGGCAATCCCGGGATGGCCAAGGGTGGCTCGGGCGACGTGCTCACCGGCATCGTCGGCGCGCTGCTCGCGCGCGGGCTCGACCCGGCGGAGGCGCTACGCGGCGGCTGTTACGTACACGGTCGCGCCGGGGATCTGGCCGCGCGCGAGCGGGGCGAGGTCGCGATGATCGCGGGCGACATCGTCGAGCAGCTTCCCGCCGCGCTGCTCGAGATCACCGGTTGATCTCGCACAGCCCGGAAGAGACGCAGGCCATCGGCGAGCGGCTCGGGGCGCGTCTCACGCCGGGGTCGGTCGTGGCGTGCACCGGCGAGCTCGGCGCGGGCAAGACCTGCTTCCTGCAGGGGCTCGCCCGCGGCCTCGGTGTGACCGCGGACGTGACGAGCCCGACCTTCGTGCTGATCAACCAGTACCGCGGCCGGCACCCGGTCTATCACCTCGACGCGTACCGCACCGGAAGCCTCATCGAGCTGATCGATCTGGGCATCGAGGAGATGCTGCACGGCGACGGCGTGACGGTGGTCGAGTGGGCCGACAAGCTGCTGCCGCTCCTGCCCGCGCGGACCATTCGCGTCCACATCAGCGGGCTGGGGGACGAGCCGCGCGAGATCGTGATCGACGAGCCCGTATCCGATCCGGCGCATTGACCCCTTCCGCGGCGGCGTGCTACGCGAGGGGCATGGCGGCCTCGGGCGGCGGCATCGGCGACTGGCCCCCGGAGGACCGGCCGCGCGAGCGGCTGTATCACAAGGGGGCCGAGTCGCTGGCCGACGCGGAGCTGCTGGCCATCCAGCTCGGCAGCGGGCTCGCGGGGCGCAGCGCGATGGACATGGCGCGCGATCTCCTGGTCCGGTATGGCTCGCTCTCGGGATTGGCGGGGCGCGGGGTCGCGGAGCTCGGCGCGGTGCGCGGGGTGGGGCCGGTGAAGGCGGTGCGCCTGGCCGCGGCCTTCGAGATCACGCGGCGGCTGCGCTCGCGGAACGGGGCCGGGCGGGTGGTGCTCGGGAGCCCGGAGCAGGTGTTCGCGCGCTACGGGCCGCTGATGGAGGATCTCAAGAAGGAGGTATTCCGGGTGGCGCTGCTCGACGCTCAGAACGGCCTGCTGCGCGACGTGGTGATCTCGGAGGGCACGCTCTCCGCCAGCCTGGTCCACCCTCGGGAGGTCTTCAAGCCGGCAATCCTCGAGTCGGCCGCGTCCATCATCCTGCTCCACAACCACCCGAGCGGCGATCCCACCCCGAGCCGCGAGGACCTGCGGCTCACCAAGCAGCTCGTGGAGTGCTCGCAACTCCTGGATCTCCGGATCCACGATCATGTCATCATTGGCCGGGAGCGGTTCATCAGCTTCGCGCAGCGCGGGGCGATCTGAAAGGAGTCGGGCGCATGAAGATCCAGGGCGTGGGGCACGTGGTGCTGAAAGTACGGGATCTGGACCGGTCGGCCCACTTCTACGCCGGAGTGCTCGGGCTCAAGGAAGTGGCTCGCTTTCCCGGGCGCATGGTCTTCTTCTCCGCCGGGACGAACCACCACGATCTGGCGGTGATGACGGTCGGAGCGGATGCTCCCAGCCCGCCCGAGCACGGGGTGGGGCTCGCCCACGTGGCGCTCAAGATCGGGGACTCGATG
>DATMMH010000481.1:0-11046 GCA_035569855.1 Candidatus Dormiibacterota bacterium | reverse complement strand
GCCGCCGCGGTGCCCGACGCGCTGGTGGACGAGGTGGCGCTCTGCGGGCCGAAGGAGCGCATCCGCGAGCGCCTGCCGCGCTGGAAGAGCTCGGGGGTGACCACGCTCATCTGCGGCGCGGTGCAGCGCGAGGCGCTCGAGTTGATGGCGGAGCTGGTCCTCTAGTCCCGTGAAGCCCGCGGTCCAGAGGGTGGCGGCGGCCATCGCCGAGCACGGGCTGCCTCGCGAGGTGATCGAGCTGGCGGTGCACGCCCGGACCTCGCAGCAGGCCGCCGACGCGCTCGGGGTCGCGGTCGGTCAGATCGTGAAGTCGCTGGTTTTCACGGTGAACGGGCAGCCGCTGATGGTGGCGGCCTCCGGAGCGAACCGGGTGGACGAGCGGCGGCTCGCGGAGGTCGCGGGCGGGCGCATCCGCCGCGCGGACCCCGAGCTGGTCAAGCAGGCCACCGGGTATACCATCGGGGGCGTGCCGCCGATCGGGCTCCAGTCCGAGCTCACCGTGTACGTGGACCGTGACCTGCTCGGCTACGAGCTGGTCTACGCGGCGGCCGGGTTGCCCGAGTGCGTGTTCCCGATCTCGCCCGCCGAGCTGGTGCGGGCGACCCGCGGTCAGGTGGTGGACATCAAGGAAGCCGGGAGAGATCCCAAAGGAGGGCCGGCATGAGGCTCGAGGGCAAGGTGGCGGTGATCACGGGGGCGGGCTCGGGGATCGGGCAGGCGACCGCGGTGCTGTTCGCGCGCGAGGGAGCGCGGGTGACGGCGGTGGACGTGCGCGAGGACGCGGCGAAGGCGACCGCCGAGCAGATCGAGAAGGCGGGCGGGCAGGCCCTCGCGGTGCGGGCGGACGTCTCTAGATCGGCTGACAACGAGGCCGCGGTGCAGCAGACGCTCGCGCGCTGGGGTCGGGTCGACGTCTTCTACGCGAACGCGGGCGTGCCCCAGTTCCCGACCCCGGTCGAGAGCGTGGACGAGGCGGTCTTCGATCAGATCATGGCGGTGAACGTGAAGGGCGTGTTCCTCGCCGCCAAGCACCTGATGCCGGTGTTCCGGAAGCAGAAGAGCGGCGTGCTCCTGATCACCGGCTCGACATCCGGGATCCGTCCGCGGCCGGGCGTGCAGTGCTACTCGGCCTCCAAGGGCGCGGTGCACACGATGGCGGCCAGCCTGGCCATCGAGTTCGCGGCCTTCGGGGCGCGCGTGGTCGCGATCGCGCCGGTCGCCACCGAGACTCCGATGCTCGCTACCTTCATGGGTAAGAAGCAGGTGGACGAGGAAGGCATGACCCGCTACCGCGCGACGGTGCCGCTCGGGCGCCTCAACCAGCCGGAGGATCTCGCGCGGGCCGCGCTGTTCCTCGCCTCCGACGAGGCCGCGATGATCACGGGCAGTGTGTTCCCGGTCGACGGCGGGCGCTGCATTTGATCGTCACCCCGCTGGCCGCGGAGTCGTTCGGGGTCCGGTCGGTGGCGACGTACGTCGAGTGCGGAGCGACCCGGGTGCTCATCGATCCGGGGGCGATGCTGGGCGCGAGCCGGTTCGGCCTGCCCCCCGCGGAGGAGGAGTGGGAAGCGCTGCGTCGCGCCAACGACCGGATCTCCGCCTACGCGGCGCGAGCGTCTCTCGTATTCGTGAGCCACTACCACGAGGATCACTTCCGCTACGACCCGGGCCTCTACGCGGGACGGCTGCTCTGGGCCAAGGATCCGAAGCGGCACATCACCGGACGCCAGGCTCAGCGCGCGGCCACGCTCTGGACCGCGCTGGCCGCGACGGCTCACCCGGACGCGGCGGAGGGGCGCCGGCTCGAGACGGTGGACGCGGTGCTGCAGGCCTCTCCGCCACTCAGTCACGGGCCGGACGGCACCGGGCTCGGTTACGTGGTCGCCCTCACGATCGAGGACCGGCGCGAGGGCACCCGGTTCGTCCACGCCTCCGACGTGCAGGGGCCGCTCTCGCCGGTCGCCGCCGCGTACCTGGCCCGTCAGCGGCCGACGCTCCTCTACTTGTCCGGTCCGCCCGCGTATCTCGAGTCGCAGCTCGGGGCCGACCTGATCGAGCGGGGCATCGAGCACTTGCTGCGGATCATCGAGCAGACGGGTTGCCGGGTGATCCTCGACCACCACGCGCTCCGCGACGCGGCCTATCCCGAGCGCTTCCGGCGGCTGTGGGAGACCGGGCGCGTGGTCACCGCGGCCGGATACCTGGGACTCGCCGACACGCCGCTCGAGGCGCGCCGGCGCGATCTCTGGCGGAGCGGGCGCAAGCCGCCGATGCCGGTTCGCCCCTCACGGGCCCGCGGAGCGGGCGACGTCGAGGCGACGCGCCCGGCGGCGCGCGCCGCGGTCGACCCCCGCCGCCGGTTCGGGCGGGCGAGGGAGGGATAGCGCATGAGCGACGGCAAGGCGCCCGGGGTGGGGGACTCCGCGCCCGACTTCACCTTGAAGACGATCGGCCTCAAGGACGTGAGCCTCAAGAGCTTCCGGGGCAAGAACGTGCTGGTGCTGTTCTACCCGCTCGACTGGACTCCCGGCTGTTCCACGTGCATGCCCGCCTTCGACGGGCGCGTCCGGGACTTCGAGGCGGCGAATACCCAGCTACTGGGTATCAGCACCGACAGCCCGTTCAGTCACGAGAACTGGGCGAAATCGGTCGGCATCTCCCACTGCCCGCTGCTCTCCGACATCCATCGCACCACCAGCCGCGACTACGGCGTCTACTGGCCGGACTGGAACGCCAACGTGCGCGCCACCTTCCTGATCGACCCGCAGGGCACGATCCTGTTCGTCGAGCGCTACGGCCGGGGCGAGCTGCCCGATCCCGACAAGATGCTCGCCGAGATCAAGAGGCTTTCGTGAGCGGCGCCCGCGTCGTGAGGGCGACGCCCAGCAGCACGAGCAGGCCCCCCGCCACTTCCGGCCATGCGATCGCCTCGTGCAGCATCGCCCACGCCAGCAGCACGCCCACCACCGGCTGGAGGTTCAAGAAGATGGCGGCCCGACTCGGGCCCACCGCTCGGACCCCTTCGTACCACCACACGTGCGCCACCGCGCCCAGGAACGCCTGGTAGAAGACGACCAGCCAGGCGGTCTGGGAGGTGAAGTCGGGTCGGGGAAAGAACGGCGCGGCCACCGCCATCATCGGGATCAGCATCGCCGAGCCCAGGATGTAGGACGCGGTGGTGGCCACCACCGGCGAGTGCACCGCGAGCACCTGCTTGCCGTAGATGGTGTACGCGCTCCAGCCCACCTGCGAGATCATGAGGATGAAATCACCCGGCAGCAGCTCGAGGTGCGCGATGGTCCGCCAGCTCCCACGGGCGATGACGAGCAGCACGCCCGCCATCGACGCGGCCACGCCCGCCCACTGGCGCCTCCGCAGCCGCTCCTTCAGGTAGAAGCGGGCCCCGAGGGCCACCATCACCGGGGTGGCCGCCTGTAAGATGGCGGCGTTGGCCGCGGTGCTGAGCGCGATCCCGAGATAGGTCCCGCCGGTGGAGACGAAGAGCCCGGTGAAGCCCAGGAACGCGAACGTGCGCAGGTCCGTCCAGCGCAGCTCGCGGAACTCGTCCCAGCCCCGCCGGAAGAGCAGCACGGTGAGGAAGGCGGACGCGAGGCTGCACCGCAGGGCGACGAGGACGTAGGGCGGGAAGTGGGCGAGCGCGAGCTTGGCGAAGGCGGGGTACGAGCCCCAGAGCGCCGAGATCAGGGTGAGGGCGAGGTACGCCTGGGTTTGACCGGCGCCGGGCACCTGCCTATGATAGCGCCGCCGCCATGCCCGACCACATTCTCGAGCGTCGCGTGTGGCTCCCGCGGCCGCGGGCGGAGGTGTTCGAGTTCTTCGCCGACGCCCGAAATCTCGCGCGCATCCACCCGGCCTGGGCGCGCCCGCGCTGGATCACGCCGCCGCCCACTCCGCTCGCCGCGGGCGCGGTCCTCGACTTCCGGTCCGCGTGGCTGCCGGGGCGATGGCGCGTGATGATCCGCGAGTTCGACCCGCCCTATCGCTTCGTGGACGCGCAGCTCCGGGGGCCGTTCGCCCGGTGGGAGCACCGCCACCGGTTCGTGGAGGGTCCGGAGCAGGAGCGGGACGGCGCGCCGTCGACGCCGCTCGGCACCTGGGTGGAAGATCGGGTGACCTATCGGCTGCCGGGCGCGGCCCTCGGTCGCCTCGCGCACGCGCTGGGCGCGGGCCGCCGCATCCGGCGGCTCTTCGACCATCGCGACCGGCGCCTGCGCGAGCTGTTCGCGCGGCGGTAGCCCGGCGCTCGCGCGCCCGGCCCGGATCAGGCGGCGGCGGGAAGCTGGATGCCGAGGGCGGCCAGCCGCGGACGCACCCGCTCGGTGAGCAGGCCGATCCGGGCCAGGTTGGTGACCATCGAGGTGTGCATGTCCCGCTTGAAGTACTTGCGGTACACCGCGTAGTCGTTGCGGGCGGCCACGTCCCGCCGATACGTCTTCACCTCTTCGATCTGGGCCCGCGAGAAGCCGAGGTCGCGATAGGCCTCGAGCGGGAAGAAGCCGGTCAGCACCTTCTCGAGCGCCACGCAGGTGAAGTCCTCCATCTCCCGCCGCTCAGCGTCGCTCGCCTCGCGGACGATGTCGGGCAGGGCGAGCATGCCGAAGCCCATGTGGCGGGACTCGTCCTGCAGGATGCGCGTGCACACCTGGCGGAGCAGGGGATCCGCGGCGGCTTCGCCCATCATCTTGAAAATGGCGACCGCGAAGGTCTCGGCCACCAGCTGGAGCGCGATGGTCTTGATGTACCAGCGCGAGTCGGTGAGGATCGTGTCGAAGAGCACCCGCTCGTTGTCGGGCATCGGATAGTGCAGCCCGGCGAGTCGGGTCTGGATGTAGCGCTCCAGGACCTCGTTGTGTCGGGCCTCGTCCATGACCTGGGTGGCCTGGAAGAACTTCTCGTCGGTGCCCTGGACGATGTCCACCATCTGGCTGCAGGCCAGCATCGCGCCCTGCTCGCCGTACACCAGCACCGAGAGCCGCCACGCGGCGATGCGCCGGTTCAGCTCGACGCGGTCCTTCTCGGAGAGGCTCGCCCAGATCGGACTGCCGTAGATGTCTACCAGCTCGTCGGAGAGCACGCGCCCGTCGGAGGGTTCCGGGGTGTCCCAAGCGATGTCGCGGCTCGCGTTCCACTGATCGCGCTTGGCCTTCTCGTAGAGGCTGCGCATGTCCTCCGCCTGGACGGAGTAGTCGAACTCGAACACCGTCTCGATCGTGCCGGGGATCACGCGGCGTTCCATACGAGGTTCCATGCGCGGCCTCCTCAGGGGACTAAAAACCTGACAGTCTGGTTTCTGGACTCTCTGGTTTTCTAGCACGGCCCCCGGGGGGTGTCAAGTAGACTGACCGCGCGATGAACGCCAGGCGCAAGGCGACCCGAGCCCAGATCCTGCGCGCCGCCGCCGACCTCTTCCGCGAGCGCGGCTACCAGGCCTCGACGGTGGACCACATCGCGGCCCGTCTCGGCATGTCCAAGGCGTCGCTCTACACCCACTTCCGGGCCAAGGAAGAGATGCTGGCCGCCATCTCCCGGGAGACCATCGAGGCCTTCACGCGCGACCTGAGCCTGGTGCTGGGCTCGCGCCTGAGTGCGGAGGACAAGCTGCGCCGGGTCGTCCGCCAGCACGTGCAGTTCGTCATCGCCAACCGCTCGTTCCTCACCGTGTTCTTCGGGGAGGAAGCCAACCTGCCTCCGCGCTTCGCCCGCGCGCTCGCGGCCCAGAAGGATCGCTACGACAAGGGGGTGGAGCGGATCGTGCAGGACGGCATCCGGACCGGGGCGTTTCGCGACGTGCCGCCGCGCCTGGTGGTGTTCGCGGTGCTCGGCATGGTGAACTGGGTGCACAAGTGGTACAACCCGCGCGGGCGATGGGGCGCCGAGGAGATCTCGGCCGCCTTCCTGTCGCTGATCGAAGGCGGGTTGCTGCACGTCCGTCGCCGCGGCCCCGCGCTCAGCGGACGCCTGCGGCGTCTCGAGCGGGAGCTCCGTGAGGTCGCCCGGCGGCTCGACGCGTGACCTGCTGGGAGCCCACATGTCCATCGCGGGAGGCTTGCACCTCGCGCTGGAGCGCGGGCTCGAGGTGGGCTGCTCGGTCGTCCAGATCTTCCTCAAGAACCAGCGGCAGTGGACCGCCCGCCCCTACACGGACAGCGAGGTGCGCGAGTTCCGGGCCGCCTGGAGGGCGACCGGGATCCGAGTGGTCTTCGCCCACGCCAACTACCTGATCAACCTGGCCACGCCGGTGCCCGCGGAGTGGGACCGGGCGGTGGACGTCTTCGCAGACGAGCTGGAGCGGGCCGAGGCCCTGGGCCTGCCGTTCGTGGTGATCCATCCCGGCTCGCATCGCGGGACCGGGGTGGACGAGGGCGTGCGTCGGGTGGCGCGGGCCGTCGATCTCCTGCACGAGCGGACCCGCGGGCACCGGGTGCGCATCGTGCTCGAGAACACCGCGGGCGGGGGCGACAGTCTCGGCCGCAGCTTCGAGGAGCTGGCCGCGATGATCTCCGCGGTGCGCGAGCCGGAGCGCCTGGGGGTCTGCCTCGATACCTGCCATCTCTTCGCGGCGGGCTACGACATCCGCTCGCCGGACGGCTATCGCGGCGTGATGACGCGTTGCCGTCGCCTGCTCGGGCTCGGGCGAGTGTGCGCGTTCCACCTGAACGACGCCAAGCGCCCGCTCGGCTCCGGGCTCGACCGGCACGAGAAGATCGGGCGCGGGCATCTGGGCGTCGCGGCGTTTCGCCTGCTGATGAACGACCGCCGCTTCGCGCGCGTGCCGATGGCGCTCGAGACCCCGAAGGATCCCGAGCCCCGCGCCGACCGCGAGGCTCTCACGCTGCTGCGGCGCCTGCGCCGCCGGCCGGCCCCGCGGCGCCGCTAGCGGGAGTGGCGGACGCCCTTGCGGGGGCAGCCCGGTCGCACCGGGCACTGCGAGCAGCGCGGGGAGACCGGCAGGCAGACGTTCTGGCCGAACGAGACGAGCAGGTCGTTGTAGCCGATCCAGTAGCGGCGCGGCAGGCGCCGGCGCAGCGCCATCTCGGTCTCTTCCGGGTTTCGAGTGGTGACGTAGCCCCAGCGGTTCGAGATCCGGTGCACGTGTACGTCCACGCAGATGCCGGGCTTGTTGAAGCCCTGGGTCACCACCAGGTTGGCGGTCTTGCGGCCCACGCCCTTGAGGGTCAGGAGCGTGTCGACGTCGTCGGGCACCGCGCCCCCGAAGCGCGCGATGAGATCCCGGCTGACCTCGCGAAGCACGCGCGCCTTCGTCCGGTAGAAGCCCACCGGATAGATCGCCCGCTCGATGGTGCGCGGGCGCAGGCGGCGGATCCCTTCCGGGGTGTCCGCGAGGGCGAAGAGCCGGGCCGCCGCGGGGCCGGTGGTCTCGTCCTTGGTGCGGAGCGAGAGCAGGCAGGCGATCAACACGCAGAAGGGGTTGCGCCAGTGCACCGCGACGTCGGCCAGGGCGGTGGCCCGCCACGCCGGCGCGTGCTCGCGCAGCGTGCGAATGACTGGCGCGATCTTCACGCTCGGTCCCGGAGCGAGTCGCGCGCGCATCGCGGCCGATGCTAGAGGGCCCTCGCCGGACTGTCAACCGGTTCGCGCCTTGCGATGCCGGGCCGCGGCCCGTATCGTAGGGCGCGATGAGGCTCCTGCCCGCCGCGGCGGTCCTGGTCTGGCTCGCGATGATGGCCTTCTTCGCCGCGGTCGTCGCGCCCGCCGCGTTCGCCACGCTCGACCGTGAGGCGGCCGGGCGATTCGTGAGCGCGATCTTCCCGCGCTACTACGCCGTCGGCGCCGCCCTGGGCGGACTCGCCCTCGCCGCGCTCGTGGCCCGGACGCTGTCGGGTCGGGGGCGGCCGGGGGACTGGCTGCCGCTGCTGCTCCTGCTCGTCATGCTGGCCGCGACCCTCTACGCCTGGCTCGTGGTGCTGCCCGCCGCGCACGCCGCGCGCGAGGCGCTCCGGACGGCCGCGCCCGCCGCCGCATCCTCCGGCCCAGCCATGGCCTTCGCGCGGCTTCACCGCCTGTCGGGTATCCTGAACGGCGTGACCATGCTGACGGGAGTTCTCGTCCTCATCGCCCTGGGGGTCAGACGATGACGCGTCCATTCGAGCCGCTCGGCCTCGACCACGTGGTGCTCCGCGTCCGCGACCAGGCCGTGTCAGAGCGCTTCTACGTGGAGATGCTCGGCTGCACGCTCGACCATCTCAACGAGCGCATCTCGCTCATGCAGCTCCGGTTCGGCGAGCAGCTCATCGACCTTCTGCCCGGCGAGCGGGGAGAGGGCGGGGGCCTGGACCACTTCTGCCTGTCGATCCGGTGCGCCGATCTCGGTCGGGTGCGGGATGACCTGCGGGCCCGCGGCGTGACGGTCGACGGCGACGTGGTGGAGCGGCGCGGGGCCTTCGGAAGCGGCCCGTCGCTCTACATCCAGGACCCGGACGGCTACCGGATCGAGCTCAAGCCCCGCTGATCGCGAGGGTCAGCAGGGTCCGCACCAGCTGATTCGCGGAGACCGCGCCGCCGTCGGTGGCGGCCTGAAGCAGGCACCCCTCGGCGGCGCCCACGATCACCGCGGCCACCGCGCCCGCGTCGAGGTCGGCCCGGAAGGCCCGGACCCGCACGCCTTCGACGAGGATGTCCTCGATCGAGAGGCGGATCTGTTCCCGCTGCCACGCCAGCGTCATCCGGAACTGCTTGTCGTGTCGCGCCCGCACCCAGCCGCTCAGGAACAGGCCGGAGAAGTCGGGATCGCTCTCGCCGTACGCGCCGAAGAGCACCTCCATCGCCCCCTCGAGCTTGAGGCGCGGCGAGCCGGGCCCGCGGGCCACTCGCGCCAGCTCCGCTACGATGGGCAGCCCCCGCTGCTCGACCTGGCTCGCGGCGGCCACCGGCGCGAGATGCCCGCCGGCGGGGGGCGTCGGGGCCGCCGCCGCCGGTCGCCGCCCGCGGGCGCGGGGCCGCCGCCGGCGACGGGCGGGCTTGCGCTTGCTCAAGGCGTGCGGGCTCACTCCGGAGCTACGTCAGCTCCCGGAGTTGGCGAACTGGAAGGACTCGATCTCCACGCGATAGCGCCGCTCGGAGCCGGGAGAGGTGAGCTTCACCTCGAACGACGCCGAGCCCCGCGCCGGCACGACCCCGAAGACGTAGCTCCGGCCACGGCTCACGACCCGGCCGCTCTCGTCGAGCCCTTCCACCGACACGATCACGTGGTCGCACGGCGCGTTGGTGCCGTTGCGCACCTCGCCGTAGACCATCACGCGGCCCCCGCCGATGCGGTCGGTGGTGAAGCTCACGCTGAGGCGCGAGGCGGACTGGGGGGTGTAGGTCTGCGCCCCCGCCGTCGTGCCCAGCGCGACGAGGATCGACGCCACCACCAGCAGCCGGCGCGCGGTCATTCGTACCTCAGCGCGTCGATGGGGTTGAGCCCGGCCGCCTTGCGCGCGGGATAGAAGCCGAAGAAGACGCCGACCGCGGCCGCGAACCCGAAGGCGATCACGATCGCCTCGATCTGGAGCAGGGTGCGCCACTCCGCGAAGTAGGCGATCGCGGAGGAGCCGAGGAGCCCGGCGCCGATGCCGATCGCCCCGCCGATCAGCGACAGGGTGACCGCCTCCACCAGGAACTGGGCGAGGATGTCCTGGCCGCGCGCGCCCACCGCCATGCGCAGGCCGATCTCACGCGTCCGCTCGGTGACCGAGACGAGCATGATGTTCATGATACCGATCCCGCCCACCAGCAGCGAGACCGAAGCGATGGCCGCGAGCAGCATGGTGAGGACCCGGGAGGCGGCCTCCTGGGACTGGAGCACCTCGGCGAGGTTCCGCAGGTTGAAGTCATCCTCCTGGTGGGGCTGCAGCCGGTGGCGCTGCCGCAGCAGCTCGCGGATCTCGTTTTCCGCGTCCTTCATCAGCTCGGCCTCGCGCACCTTGATGGTGATGGCGCCCACCGCTCGGCCCTTGGCCAGGTTGCCACCCAGCACCTTGGTCTTGGCGGTGGTGAGCGGGATCAGGATCTGGTCGTCCTGGTCCTGTCCCCACGTGGTCTGTCCCTTGCGATCCAGCAGCCCGACGACGATGAACGGTACCTTCTTGATGCGGATCACCTGGCCGATGGGGTCCTCCTCGCCGAAGAGATTGCGGGCCACCGTCTGGCCGATCACCGCGATCTTCGAGGCGCCGTCCACCTCCTCCTGGGTGACGGTGCGGCCCGAGATCACCTCCCAGTCCCGCGCCGGAAAGTACTCGGGGGTCACTCCGAGGATGCCGGTGGACCAGTTGAGGTTGGAGAACACCACCTGCGCGGTACCGCGAGAGTAGGGCGCCACCACCTCGACGAGCGGGACGTCGCGCTGGATGGCCCACGCGTCGTCCTCGGACAGGGTGGCCTGGGCGCCGGCGCCGAGCCGGACCCCGGCCATGTTCACGGTACCCGGCCAGATCACGATGACGTTGGCGCCGAGGCTCTGGATCTGCTCGGCGACGCGGGCCTGAGCGCCCGCGCCCACCGCCACCATCGTGATGACCGCGCCCACCCCGATCACGATGCCGAGCATGGTGAGCGCGCTGCGCAGCTTGTTGACCCGCAGGGCTCTCACCGCGATGCGCGCGCTCGCGAGGACGTTCACGACGCCGATACCGCGGTTTCCGCCTCGTCATCCTCCGGCTCGTCGCCGCGGGGCAGGGTGGCGAGCAGCTCTCGCGCGACCAGCCGGTCGGCGATGCGCTCGTCCCGGGTGAGGCGCCCGTCGCGGAAGGTCAGGCTCCGGCCGGCGTAGCGGGCGATGTCGGCCTCGTGGGTGACCAGGACGACGGTGATGCCGTCGCGGTTGAGATCCTGGAACAGCGCCATGATCTCGACGCTCGTGCGCGAGTCGAGCGCCCCGGTGGGCTCGTCGGCCAGGACGAGCACCGGATCGTTGATGAGGGCGCGGGCGATGGCCACCCGCTGCTGCTGGCCGCCGGAGAGCTGGGCGGGATGGTGGTGCTCGCGGTCCGCGAGCCCGACCGCGGCGAGCTTGGCGCGGGC